>JAGGVZ010000057.1 GCA_021157735.1 bacterium
ACTCCTGAAAATGTTTTCTCTTCTCTCGATTAGAAATTTCCTTTTTTGGTCAGAAACTAAGCATTTTGGATAATTTTTGTTTTCATTAAAAGTGGTGATTGGGGGAGGGGTTTTGGAGATTTTGCGACATCAAAGTGGTGAAAGAACGGTGATTTTTTGGTTCTTTCCTGAAGATTGGGGGAATTGCAAAACCTGATGTGATTTGATGTAGAAATTGCTAGTTGACAAGGTTTAAATCCTTTGCTTGAATTTTTTTACCAGAAAAAATCTTCCTGCCCCAAATCTGCACAGTCTTTTGCTTGTTAATTGTTTATGGAAAGAGAGGGAACGGTGTTGCGCTCACTAAAAACCAAAATTAAAAAGATAAAGAAAAGAGATGGAAGAGTGGTTCCTTTCCGTCCCGGAAAAATAGAGCGGGCGATTTGGGGAGCTTTCAAAGCCTCCGGACAGCCAGATAGAGAAAGGGTGAAGTTTTTAACGGAAAAGGTTATCAGGGAACTAGAAAAAAGATTTAACAGTACCATTATTCCTGAGGTAGAGCAAGTTCAAGATTTGATTGAGCAGACTTTAACTAAATATGGTCATGAAGAGGTAAGGCGGGCTTTTACTCTTTATCGAGAACTTCACCGCCAGCTACGAAATATCAGCAATTTGGTGGACTCCGAGGAGTTAATTAAAAAATACCTTAATTTAGAAGATTGGCGGGTAAAAGAAAACGCCAATATGACCTATTCTCTTCAAGGACTGAATAATCATGTTGCCAGCATTATTTCTTCCAATTTCTGGCTTAATAATGTTTATCCGCGGGAGATTAGAAAAGCCCATTTACAAGGAGATATTCACATTCATGATTTGGCTTTGCTTTCTGCCTATTGTACCGGTTGGGATTTAAAGGACCTTTTGATTAAAGGGTTTGGGGGAGTGCCGGGAAAGGTAACCAGTGCCCCGCCCAAGCATTTCAGTTCTGCGTTGGGACAGCTGGTTAACTTCTTTTATACCATCCAAGGAGAAGTTGCCGGAGCAGTGGCGGTTTCCAATTTTGACACCTATTTAGCTCCTTTTATCCGCTACGACAAGCTTAGCTACAAAGAAGTAAAACAGATGATGCAGGAGTTTATCTATAACATGAATGTTCCCACTCGGGTTGGCTTCCAAACACCTTTTACTAACGTAACCATGGATTTGCGTCCTACCAAGACGGTAGGGGAGGAGGCGGTGATAATTGGTGGGAAGCCGGTTAATGCCCGCTATAAAGATTTCCAAAAAGAGATGGATATGTTCAACCGGGCTTTTGCCGAGGTGATGAGTGAGGGAGACGCTCAAGGAAGAGTTTTTACTTTTCCCATTCCCACTTATTCCATTACCCGTGACTTTGAATGGGATAATCCTGAGTTAGAGCCGGTGTGGGAGATGACAAGAAAGTATGGAATTCCTTACTTTTCTAATTTTGTCAACTCCGATATGGACCCTGACGATGTCCGCAGTATGTGCTGTCGTCTCCGCTTGGACAACCGGGTGTTGCGCAAGAGAGGTGGTTTGTTTGCCGCCAATCCTCTCACCGGTTCAATTGGGGTGGTAACTATTAATTTGCCCCGTTTGGGATATTTGGCTCGGAAGGGAAGCAAAGGTGAAGGGTTTGCTAAAAGAAAATTCTTTACTATGCTGGGAAGGCTGATGGATTTAGCCAAGGAATCGTTGATGATTAAAAGAGAAACGGTGGAGAAGTTTACTGCCCAAGGTCTTTATCCCTACTGCCGTCATTATCTGGAGGGGATTTACCAGCGCAATGGAGTTTATTGGCGAAATCATTTCAATACCATTGGAATTAACGGCATGAATGAGGCTTTGGTGAACTTAATGGGCAAGACCATTGCTGACCCTGAGGGAAGAGAATTTGCTTTGGAGGTGATGGATTATATGCGAGAAAAGCTCCTTGTTTATCAGCGCGAGACAGGGGAGATGTTTAATTTAGAGGCTACTCCGGCCGAGGGAACATCTTATCGTTTTGCCCGGATTGATAAAGAAAAATATCCTGATATTATTTGTGCCAACGAAGAAGATGTTCAGAAAAGAAAAGCTGCTCCTTTCTATACCAATTCTACTCATTTGCCGGTAGATTATACTGATGATGTTTTTGAGGCCTTGGATTTGCAGGATGACCTTCAGTGTAAATACAACGGAGGAACGGTACTGCATGTTTTCTTGGGAGAAAGTTTACCTGATACCCGAAGCGTTAAGCAGTTAGTGAAAAGGATTTCTGATAATTATCATCTTCCTTACTTTTCAATTACGCCCACCTTCTCTATCTGCCCAAAGCACGGTTATCTAAAAGGAGCGTGGGAGTATTGTCCTCTCTGCGACGAGGAGATTGGTTACAAAGAAAAAGGGCGGGTTAAAAGGTTAAGGTTAACCAGAAAGGAGGCAAAAAGTGGCCGCCAGAAAAAGAAAAGCTAGAGCGACAGGGACCAAGAAGTCTTTAGCCGCCCAAAGAACCCGTTGTGAGGTTTATTCCCGGATTGTTGGCTATCTCAGACCGGTTTCTCAATGGAATCCGGGGAAAGCGGAAGAGTTCTACAAAAGGACTCCCTATAAAATCCGATGATTCTAGGAGGGTTGCAGCGGACAACCCTGATTGATTTTCCGGGGAAGATTGCCTGTACGGTTTTTACGGTGGGTTGTAATTTTCGCTGCCCGTTTTGCCATAATAAAGACCTGGTTTCCCTGGAAGCGTTTAAAAAGTCTCCTTATCAACAGCTTCCAGAAGAAGAGTTTTTTGCTTTCTTAGAAAAGAGGAAAGAGGTACTGGATGGTGTTTGTATTACCGGGGGAGAACCAACTTTGCAGCCTGACCTGGCTGATTTTTGTAAAAAAATCAAAGAGAAAGGATTGTTGGTGAAATTAGACAGTAACGGTAGCCGGCCAGAAGTTTTAAAAGCGTTGCTTGAGAAAAAGTTGGTAGATTTTATTGCCATGGATTTTAAAACCCGCTGGGAAGATTATCCTAAAGTAACTAAATTTCCCCAGACAGAGAAGATAAAAGAGTCGCTTGATATTATCCTTACCAGCGGCTTGCCCTATACCATCAGAACAACTATTGTTCCCGGAATTCATGATGTTGAAGTTTTACTGACCATGGCAAGACAACTAAGAAAGGCCAATGGCGGGAAAAAGATTGACTGGTATTGGCAGAATTTTCAGCCCCACAACACTTTAGATAAAAAGCTGGAAAAAGAGATTCCTTTTGGTCGGGAAGAAATTGAGGAAGTCTACCGGGAAGCTAAAAAAATTGTGGGAAATATCATCTTGATTGGTTGGGAAGGTTAAGGGATAATTAAAGAGTGGAGAAAATAGTTGCTAGTTTAACCGCAATTATTCAAAGATGGGGGCCATGGGGAGTTTTTGGCGCTGGGATTTTGGAGCAGATAATTGCTCCAATTCCTTCTCCCATTGTTCCCATGGGAGGAGGATTTTTTCTGGTGACTGCCCAAACTATTGGGGGGGCCTTAAGAGAAGTAATTCCTAAAGTAGCTGTTCCTTTTTCTTTGGGGTCTACTTTGGGGTCAAGTTTTGTTTTTTTAATTGCCTATTTTGGGGGAGAGTTTTTGGTTAATAAACTGGAAAAATTTTTAGAATTTGGATGGAAGGATATCGAAAGGTTTAAAAAGAGATTTTTTGAAGGAAAAGCTACCGATGAGCTTTTAATTTTTCTTTTAATGGCTATTCCGGTAATTCCTTCTTCTTTTGTTTCTGCCACCTGTGGAGCGATAAGAATTAGAATGGTTAGTTTTTATCTTTTTACTTTTTTAGGGTTACTGGTGAGAGGAACTTTTTTGGGAATGCTGGGTTGGTGGGCGGGAGAAGCTTATCAAGAAATTGCCGGAGGAGTGAATAGGATAGAAAATATTGTGTTTATTATTTTGGGTCTTCTGGCCCTAGCAGCTTTAGCCTTTGGCTATTGGAAAAGAGAAAAGTGGCTTAAAGGAAACAAATAAAGAGTAAACTTGCCTTTCTCTCAGAGGAATGATATACTAACATAATTATTAATTATAGGTAACGATGAAAAGGTTCTTTTTTTCTCTTTCTTTTCTTTTGGGAAGTTTAGTTTTTTTAATTGGAGGAGAAAAGACTTTTGCATTTTATCGAAAATATCGAGGCTGGGAGGATTTTTTCCTTTCTCAATCTCCATTTGGATTTTCACAGACAGGGTACTGGTGGGATACCTACGTTGAGTCTTCCATGCCTCTTTGGAAAGAATCAGGAGCAAGATGGGTGAGAGAGGTTGCCAATTGGTCTTTTGTTCAACATAGAGAGCAAGATTTAAAAGAGGGGAAATTCGACTGGTCATTGCTGGATCGGCAGATAGATAGATTTTGGAAAGCAGGAATTGCACCAGTGCTTGTCTTAGGTTTTAATGTAGAGCCCCAAGAAGATGGAAGCTTACGAGAAGTTGTTTCTATGCCTGATTTATCTCCGGTTATTTGGGAGCCTCACCTGGGAAAGAGAATCTCTTATTGGGAAAATTATGTTTTTCATTTGGTAGCCCGTTATGGGCCCAATGATTATGGCTTGGGAGAAGGATACGGGCGAAACAAGGTAAAGCATTGGGAGATATGGAGCGGGGAGAATACTCCTTTCTGGAAAGACGGCCAGATTAAATCTCAGATTTCTCCTGAAGATTATTTTTCGCTTCTGAGAGCTTCCTATTTAATTATTAAAAGAGTAGATCCTTCAGCCAAGGTAATTTTTGGAGGGATTACTGATGAAGTTGCTGCAGCAGGCAGTCTTTCTCCCGGAAAAGTTTCTTCTTTTAACCAGAATTATCTGAAAGAAATTTTTAATCGCTGTGGTTGCTATTTTTTTGATATCTTTGCCATTCGTCCCTATAGGGCAATGCGTGAAGGAAAACTGAATGAATATACTGCCGATGTAGATGCTTTCCTGAAAAAGAACTGGTGTGAAAAGAAGATTTGGATTACTGAAGTAGGAAGCAACCCGGTCGGAAGCAGTTTTCAAAAAGTGGCTCAGGATATCCAGAATACTTATCACTCCTGGGAGAATGGCAGTTTGAAAGCAGAGAAGATTTTCTGGTATCGATTGATTCCTGTTGACATACCTAATCACTCTTTTGCTTTAACCCATTGTTTTGAGTGGGGGCCAGAAAAGCAATGTGGTGCCTGGGAGAAGTCGATTGCTTTTGACACCTATAAAGATTTGGCATGGCGTTATTTTTGGCGTGGGGGACGGTTTAGTGGAATTTGGAAACAAAGAGACGTTTTGCCTTTCCCGGAAGAATTTTCTTGGGAGACAGGAATTGTTGATGGAGAGATGAGAAAAATTAATTATGGAACTAGTGCTTCAATTCTGGGTGGAGTAGGCCAGATTGATTCCATAGTAGGTGAAGACGGAGAGATAACGCGTCGTGGGCGTGGATATTATCTTCATCCTTATTGGCACTCTAAAGGGGTTATCAAAGGAAAAGGAAAACTCTTTTTGAGTTCCTATGGGGGGGACAAGATTGTTCTATCGGGAAAGCTTGTTTTTCCTGCCGAGAAAAGCGGGACTGACGGAGTAAGAGTGGTGATTCAAATTAGAGACCCTAGCAATCCATTTTCTTCTCCTGTTGTTTTCGAAAAGACGGTTTATTATGACGGAAGAGCTGATTATTTCTATCTTGATCTTACTCCTTACCGAGGAGAAAAAATAAAGCTGATTGTGAGTGAGTTTGCCTCTCCTCGAAAGGATTTTTCTGGTAATTCTTATTTTGATTTGCTTGTCTGGACAGATCTTTCTCTCGAATACGGACAATTTTCTTTTTAAAATTAAAACTTCTTCATTTAGACTAAAAATAGTTTTTCAGAGGCATTTTTCTTAAGGGAAAAGGTTGACAGGTGAATCTTTTCTTTATATCCTCTAGAAAGTGGGATGAAAAGAAGAAATTTCCTTTTGGCGGGAGGAGGGATACTATTTTCGTTAGTAATTTTGACAATTATTCTTGGCAGTAAAGTTTTAAAAGAGACTCAGGAAACTCGGCGAAGAGCGTATAACCAAGAAGAGACCCAAGGTTTTTCTTGGCAACCTCCGGCATCTCCTTTTGGTTTCTCGGGAACCGGATATTGGTGGGATAGCTATGTTGACTCTTCTTTACCTCTTTGGAAAGAATCAGGAGCAAGGTGGATTAGAGAAACGGTTAACTGGGTTTTTGTTCAGAACAAAAAAAGTGATTTGGAACAGGGAATCTTTCATTGGGAAGCGCTTGACCGTCACCTTAATCGTTTTACCCAAGCAGGGATAATGCCTTTGTTAGTTTTGGGCTTTAATGTAGAAGAGGAAAGTGGGGGAGGGTTGAAGGAAGTTGTCTCTTGCCCTGATTTAACTCCTGTTTATTATGAACCCCACCTTAAAAGAAGGATTTCTTATTGGGAAAATTACGTTTTTCATTTGGTTGCTCGTTACGGAAAGAGTCGCTATGACCTCGGCCCTGGCTATCGCCAAGGAAAAGTAAGATATTGGGAGATATGGAACGAACCAGATTTTAAAGGGGGAGGAACCTACCTAACTCCTCAAGACTATCAACGGTTAGTTAAAGCTACCTATCGAATAATCAAAGAGGTCGATCCCGGGGCAAAAGTAGTTTTTGGGGGATTAAGTGATGAGATTTCTCCGGGAGAGAGCGAATTTTCCGGCAGTAAGCTCCTTCCCCGAACCAGAGAATATCTTCAGGGGGTAATTGGCAACGGAAGCACCTGCTCCTATTTTGACATTTTGGGTATTCATCCTTACCGGGCTTTAAGACAGAACAAACTGGTTGATTATGTTCATGAGATAGAAAGATTTTTAAAAGACCGCCATTGCGAAAAACCGATTTGGATTACGGAAATAGGTCTAACTGGTTCGATGCGGGGGAGTTCTCAAGGAGAAGATGGTTTTTCAGAAGCAGTAAAAAGGGCATATCGGGAGGTGATTCCCGGAGGAAAGCTTTACCAAAAAGTAAAGAAGGTTTTTTGGTACCGGCTAACCCCGAATTGCTCCAATTGTTCTCTTAGTGAAGAAAGTTTTTCTCTTGTTTCATGTCAAAAAGAAGATTCGCAAGACCATCGTTGTCTCCAGTGGGAGCGAAGGAAAGGATTTTTTACTTATAAACAACTTGCGTGGCAACATTTTTGGCAGGGAAGGGAATTAAAACTAGCCAAGACTAGTAGTTTACAAGAGCAAATTTCCCGTTTTTACTGGGAGTCAGCGACTCTTGATAGTCAACCGAGAAGGATTTTTTGGGGAGAAGATGCAGAAAAGCGAGGATTGGTAAAGCCTCTTTCAGGAGGAGTAGTCGTGGAAGACGGAAGTGTTTTGAAACCAGAGGAGGGTTGTTTTTATCTCCATCCTTATTGGGATTCTAAAGGTTATATCAAAGGAACAGGGGAAATCCAAGTTCCTTGGGGAGAAAGGGTAAGGTTGCGGCTTCTTTTGGCTTTTCCTAAAGACAGAGAAGGGACTGATGGGGTTAGAGTAAAGGTAGAGGTTAAAGATCCTGCCAATCCCAAAAGATTTCCTTTGCTGGCAGAAAAATCTGTTTTTTATGACCAAAGAAAAAAGGTGCTTTGGCTAGATATGACTCCTTATCGAGGAGAAAAGGTTGCTTTGATTTTAACTCAACTTGCCTCGCCAACAAAAAAGTTTGCAGGTAACTCATACCGAGATTTACTGGTGTGGTGTATGAAGGAACAGGTAGAGGAGGTGAAAGCGAGTCAGGTAATAACTCCAAGTCCAACAGTTGCTCCTACCAGAGTACCAGTTACCAATACTCCTGTTCCTACAGCCAGTCCCATACCTACCGCAGAACCCTCTCCAACTGGGGAATCAATGAGTGGTTGTCGATGTACCTCTCTTTTGGAAGTAGCTAGGTTTGCTTCAGAGTTAGTAGAATATAACTTTTACAGTCAGAATTACCAGAGTAGATTTGATTGTAATGGAGATAGAGAAATAAATAGTGGGGATTTATCGGCATGTCTTGATAAATATATTTTTCAGCAGTAACCGGCAAATTTTTATGGTAAAATATTCCCGTTATGGCAAAAAGAGGTAATCGTCTTATCATCGGTTTGGTTTGTTCTGTTTGCGGACAGGTTAACTATATTACCGAGAGGAATAAAGTTAATACTCCTGACAAATTGGTTTTGAAAAAATATTGTCCGCATTGTAAAAAAAGAACAGAACATAAAGAAACCCAAAAGTTAAAGTGAGGGCCCGTAGCTCAGTTGGCTAGAGCGTCCGTATGGCATGCGGAAGGTCAGGGGTTCGAATCCCCTCGGGTCCACAGGGGGGTAATAATCTACGGTAGGCTTAAAGAATAGAGTCTCTATTCTTATCGATAAAGAATTAAAAGGAGCGGGCGACAAGAATTTTGCTAAGAGTCGAGATAGGCTAATCGGCGGAAAAGTGACCTCTTATGGAGTGAAGACTTCAAGGATTAGAAAAATTGCCAAGAAATATTTTAAGCTATTTAAGACAAAGGGAACTAATAGAGATTGTTTGGAAAGTGTCGAGGAATTGATGTCAACAAAAGTGTTTGAAAACCAGTTGGCTGGAATATTTTTGTTAAATCTTTTCTTAAGAAGTAGTGGAGAGGTAAGCATTTCCAAGATTAGAGGATTAATTGCTAGATATATTGACAATTGGGCGACTTGCGACACAATAAGCAGTGAGGTAGTGGCAAGAAGGATAGTAGAATCGCCAGAAAGAGCCAAAGTTCTCTATTCTTGGATTAACTCTACAAATATTTGGTTGAAGAGAGCAGCTTTAGTAACAGTGATAAAACTTAAGGATGGAAGCAAAAATTGGCAAGAGCTTGCTTTCCGAATATTAGTTTCCTCCAGAAAGGAAAAAGAGCCAATTCTTAAAAAAGCGGTTCGTTGGCTAGAGAGAGAACTTCTCTAACAGAACTGGCTAAATTGCGTCTTTATTTTTATGTCTGTACAATATTTATGGTTATTGGAGGCAGTCTTTCAAATTTTAAAAGTTAAACACGAAGATTAATTAAGAGAATTTATGCAAGAAGTCTCTTTAGCTAAGGCGACTGATTCTTATGCTGGAGCAAGAAAAGCCCTTTTTACTTTTCGAGAAAAACTGGAGAAGAGAATTTCTTCGCTGGGAGAGATAGTAATTAAGGTGAATTTTGTTAGCGCAGAAAGAGAGTTGGCAACCACACCTTTAGATACAGTTCGGGCTTTTGTTGATTTCATCAAACCTTTTTATAAAGGAAAAATTATTGTTGCCGAAGAGGCAAGTTTGGGAGATACCCAGGCGGGATTTGAGAGATTTGGCTTTAAAAAATGGGCAGAGAAAGAACCACAGGTGGAACTTTTTGATTCTTCTTTATCACCAGCAAAAAGGATGACTTTTAAGTATCCCGGAGGAAAAGTGACTCTTTCCCTGGCCCAAATTTATCTTGAGGCACCCTTTTTGGTTTCTCTTTGCCGGGCCAAGACCCACGACACGGTGGTGGTAACTTTAGGGATTAAGAATGTTTTGGTAGGAGCAATTCAGGGAGGGCTTTCGGAGAGGTCAAAGATTCACCAAGGAAAAAGAATTCATTGGATTATGAAGGAAATAGCAAAAGTAGTTTATCCCCACTTTGTGGTGATTGATGGGGTGGTGGGAATGGAAGGAAACGGGCCGGTAAGCGGTACTCCCAAGAAAGCTGGCTGGGTAGTAGCCGGAGATGATGCTTTAGCTGCTGATTCACTGGCTGCTTATTTAATGGGCTTTTCTGTTGACGATATTGGCTATTTTTGTCTCCTTAGGGAGGAAAAATTAGGCAAACTTTATCCTAAAGATAAAGTTGAAGTAGTGGGGGAGTCTCCCCAACAGCTGGTTTTTCCTTTTGTTCCTCATCATAGTTTTGAGCAACAGAGAGCCTGGCGAATTTGACAAAAGAGGTTTTTCTGTTATACTCAAGATGTTAACAGTTTTTCTCTGCGTTTTCCTCTTGGTTAGTTAAGGTTCAGCTTCAACTGACCGCTCCAAGAAAGGCAGAGGATAAGGAGGGTTTCCATGGCGACAGTGAAACTCTATGTTGGCAATTTGCCATGGTCCGTTACCTCGGATGCGTTAGGGCAGAAGTTTTCCGAGGCAGGAACAGTTATTTCTGCTCAAGTGATTACTGACCGCTATTCCGGCCGCTCACGAGGATTTGGTTTTGTGGAAATGGCAACCAAGGAAGAGGCAGACAAGGCAATTGAGATGCTCAATGGTCAAGATTTTGAGGGACGACAGATTGTTGTCAACCTTGCCCGTCCTCCTCGGGAAAAACCCAGTAGGGGAAATGACCGAGGCGGTTGGGGAGACAGAAGGTAATTTTCTTTATCTCAACCAAGAAGAAATTAAAAAGCGCTCCTTTGAAAGGAGCGCTTTTCTGTTGAGCCCACGGGCGGACTCGAACCGCCGGCCTTTCCCTTACCAAGGGAATGCTCCACCAACTGAGCTACGTGGGCAGGCAAAATATATTTTAACATAGAAATGGTTTGGAATTTCAAATAGAGGTAGTAGATATTCGTTATAGATAGTGCTCGCCCGGTTTAAGGATACATTTATCTCAAAAATAATTTCTTTTTTGTTGGCGTTATAAAGTCTGATTGTTTTGCCAAGAAAGCGTTCATTAGTGAATTATCGAAGTCAATCTAGCTTCTAATTACCAGCTCTAACGTGATATAATCACTTTGTGTTTTACGAAAGATCAAATATTAATATTAACGAGAAGCTTATTTGCTATGCTCGTAGACGGTTAGAGAAGTTTTTAGAGAGATCAGGGTCAGCAATCTCCGCTTTAAGAACCCTGCGAAGAGAAGATGAGAGGATAGTTAGGCTTGATCCAGAGGAAGAAGAATTGTTGAGGAAAGAAGTTATTAATAACTCAGATGGGATACTAGATCCTGAGAATAGCGGCAGTCTGTGTCAACTGGAAAATGGAGGAATAATGAGACTGCAACACCAAGGAGAAGGGATAAATTTTAAAAAATCCTCACAGAAAGATGTAGAGGCGATTAGAGGTTTTTACTTTAGTTTAGAGTTAGATGGATTTCCTTATGAGTGTTTTATTTTTGATGGAGGAGGATCTCGAAAGTATTATGATGATTTACCCGAGGAGGGAAAGAAAAAATTTTTTGAAGATTTTGCTAATAGAAGACGTAGTTCAGAGATTCCTTTAGACCCATCTTCCTCAGGGGAACTCTATTTTGTTGCCTTTATTAACGACACCCCTAAGGGGCTAAAGATCGATCGCTTCGGACTCGGTTCCTCTTTAGGTAATCAGTAGTTTTCCGTGTGTTTTACTAATGGGCAGGTAGCTTTAAAATTTGGCTTCTGAGTTTTTATAATTATTATCTAGGTTCAAGATGATGCCTAAATCGTAGATTAAGCATTTGTACTTCAAATTAGAGCTGTTTTTCGGTTATAATATAGAACATAGGCCCGTCGGTTAACTGGCAAACCACTGGTCTCCAAAACCAGGACTGGGGGTTCGAGTCCCTCCGGGCCTGCCACTTCTTCTGGCGGGGATTAGCTCAGTTGGCTAGAGCGCAGGCATCGGGAGCCTGAGGCCGCCGGTTCAAGTCCGGCATCCCCGACAATCGCCTCTGTAGCTCAACGGACAGAGCACTAGTTTTTGCTTCCCCGGAAGCTTCGGGGAAAAGCGAGCGAGTGCCCGTAGCTCAATGGACAGAGCGCCTGTCTTCGGAACAGGAGGTTGGGGGTTCGACTCCCTCCGGGCACACAAACTTGGGCACGAGGGAGCGAAAACCAGGGTGGGGGCTCGATTCCCTCCGGAGGCACAAAGAAGAAGTTAAAAAGTAAAAAGGAGGAGTGCCGGAGCGGCCAAACGGACCGGTCTTGAAAACCGGTGGGGTTTTCCCTACGTGGGTTCGAATCCCACCTCCTCCGCTTTTAAATTAAAGAAAAACAGTGAGAAAAAGAAAAATTCCCCGGTTGACGGTTATTATCACCGCCTTTAAAGAAGAAAAAACTATTGGCAGGGCTGTTAAGGCGATTGAGAAGCAATTGCGGAAAAGGGACCGTATTCTGGTTGTTGCTCCCGACAAGGAGACTTTAAAAGCAGCACGGAAGGCATTTTCTCGGGTAGAGATTCTTCAAGATAGGGGAGAAGGGAAAGCAAAGGCGTTGAACTTAGCGGTTAAAAAAGCAAAGGGGAGGTTGTTGGTTCTTACCGATGGTGATGTTTGGATAGGCAGTAAAGCTCTGCGTGCCTTAGAGAAAAAATTTACTGACCCGCGGGTGGGAATAGTCAGTGGACGGCCCAAACCAGTCAACAAGAAAAACACTCTTTTTGGTTTCTGGGCCTGGTTGCTTACCGAAGCAGCTCATCGCTGGCGCCAGCAGCGGGTTAGGGAAGGGAAAAATATTGACTGTTCTGGGTATCTCTTGACTATTCGCAAAAAACTTTTCCCTCATCTTCCTACCCATCTTCTTGCCGAAGATGCTTTTTTATCGCGTTGGGTAGTGAAAAGGGGATATCGGAGTGAATATACTCCGGCGGCTTTAGTTTATGTAAAATTTCCGGAAAATTTTTCCGACTGGATAAAACAAAAAGTTCGTTCTGTTGGAGGGGCAGGGGAAGGGAGAGGAAGTCGGAACTTTTGGCAGGAGATAAAGGATGCGAAGATTCTTTTTTCTTTATGTCGTTCCCCCAAAGAGTATTTTTATCTTTTTCTTCTTTTCGGAGCCCGGCTTTATCTTTGGTTGCTAATTTTTTGGCGGCTGAAGATAAAAAAACTTCCTTTCGAGAAAATTTGGGTGCGGGTGGAGAGTACAAAATAAAAAGGAGTATGTTTTTTAAAACTTCTTTAAAAAGGGAATTTTAGCCATAAAAAAAAGGAGCCTCAGGCTAGAAAAGATGTAAAAAGCTCTTGATAATTTCTTTTAATTGTTTTATGATGGAGATAAGCAATGGGAAAAAGTTTTTTTAGAATTGGCTTTTGGGGAGGAGTCTTTTTTCTGGCTCTCTTTTTTCTTCCTTGGGAAAAGGTAAATTGGGGAAAGATTCAGCTTGCCCCTTCGGAAACAATTACTGTTGTTGGTGAGGCTAAAACTACAGAGAAAAACCAGCGAGCGCGGTTCACTGCTGGGGTAGTGGCGGTTAATGACGACAAAGACAAAGCTCTTGAGGAGGCAAACCAGAAGATAAGGGCGTTGATTGAGGCGGTAAAGAAATTTGGAGTGGAAGAGAAGGATATAAAAACAGAAAGTTTCCATGTCTATCAAGAGCAGGAGCAGTATTATGAAGAGGGGAGGAAGAAAACAAGGCCCGGACAATGGCGAGTTTCTAATTCCATCGAGATTATTTTGAGAGAAGTTGATCGCGCTTCAGATTTGGCTTCGGTTTTGACTAGAAGTGGGGCGACCAACGTTTATGGTCCGAACTTTTTCTTGGAAGAGGAGGAGAAAAAAGAGGAGGAATTAATCTCTCAGGCGGTTAAGAATGCTCGGGAGAAAGCAGAAAAAATAGCTCAAGCCAGCGGGAGGAAATTAGGAAAGGTTATTAGTGTTACCGAAGGAGAGAATCCCTTTTCCTTTTACCGTGCAATGGAGGATGTAGGGAGAGCAGTAGGGGGAGGAGGAACTCCTCTTGAACCAGGCTCCAGCACGAGAGTCAAGAGAGTAACGGTTGTTTTCCAGTTAAAGTAAAAGACTGTCGGAGAGAAGTGCTTTTTATCAGCTCCAAAGTCTTTTCCCAAGAAAAACACCCTCCCCAAGCTTGGACTGTGGGGGTTCTCGCCCTCCGGAGTGCTCGCTTCGCTGTGCGCCCGGAGGGACTCTCACCGCGGTATGATCCCACACTCAGAACCCTTTCTTATCAGCTCAATCTTTTTTCCCAAGAAAAACACCCTCCCCAAGCTTGGACTGTGGGGGTTCTCGCCCTCCGGGGCTTACTTTGTGCGCCCGGAGGGACTCGAACCCCCAGCCTTCGGTTCCGCAAACCGACGTTCTATCCTTTGAACTACGGGCGCTGGAGCCGCCTCTCGGGCTCGAACCGAGGACCTACCCCTTACAAGGGGGTTGCTCTACCAACTGAGCTAAGGCGGCAGATTTAAGGATATTATAGCAATAAAAAGGGAAGAGGGGAAACCTAACAAAGTCCCGCCGTGGCTCCTAAAACGGAATTTTCCCCGGTAAGGGAAAAGTGGGAGGACTGCCCCTCCGAGGAATCCCCGGAGAAGACCCGTCCCAACCCGTAAAGGTAGTTGTGGAGGAAAAACTTCCGTTTTAGATTTTCAAGCCTACCGGCGAGACAATTTCATTGTAAACAAAAAAGAAGTTATTTGTCAATATTGACAGGGAAGAGGTTTTATATTAAACTATTACCAATTTAGTATTAGTTTAAGAGAGATGTTTACCTTAAGTAGACAAACAGAATATGCTCTTTTTTTAATTAATTTTCTAAAAAAGAAATCAGTCCCGGTTTCTTTGGGAACGATTAGCAACCAGTTTGGCTTTTCCCGGCAGTTTCTTGGCCGGGTGGCGGGAAAACTAAAGGAGGCAGGGATTCTGGCAAGCAAGGAGGGCAAAAGGGGAGGTTTTTGGTTAAGAAAAGATCCGGAAAAAATTTCCCTGGGGGAGATAATCTCTTTGTTTGAAGGAGAAAAAAGAATTGTTTCCTGCTTGAAAAAAAATCCTCCTCCAGGATGTCTTCCTCATTGTCGGCTACGAGCTTTTTGGCGACGTTTGGAAAAAAGTTTTTATCACCAGTTGCAGGAAATTAAGTTGGGAGAAATCTTATGAAAAGGAAAGCTTATCTTGATTGGGCAGCAACAACACCCGTTTATCCCCAGGTGATAAAGGCAATGACTCCTTTTTGGCGAGAAAATTTTGGTAATCCTTCCTCTCTCCACCGCTGGGGAGAGAAGGCGAGAAAAGCGGTCGATGAGAGCAGAGAAAAGATTGCTGCGTTGCTGGACGTTTCTCCTTTGGAAATTATTTTTACGGGAACCACGACTTGTGCGGATAATTTGGCCCTTCAGGGAATTGCTGAGGCGAAAAGATATCAAGGGAAAATTCTTGTTTCTGCGGTGGAGCATCACGCGGTCTTGGACGTTGCCAAAGCTTTGGCTAGGAAAGGAGTAAAGGTGGCGTTTGTCCCGGTAAATCGCTGGGGAGAGGTAAAAATGGAATTTTTAGAAAAGGAGATTACCAGAGACACTTTTTTGGTTAGCATAATGATGGCCAACAACGAGGTGGGAACAATTCAACCGGTCAACAAAATTAGCGAACTTATTCGCCGCAAGGAAAAAGAACTGAAAACAAGAATTTATTTTCATACCGATGCGGCAGCAGCGGTGGGATGGGTGGAGATTTCTCCGCCCAAAACAGGGGTAGATTTGCTTTCTTTAGGAGCTCATAAATTTGGCGGTCCAAAAGGGGTGGGGTTGCTTTACAAGAGACAAGATGTGGTTTTATCGCCCATTACCTTTGGCGGTCATCATGAGTTTGGTTTATGGCCGGGGACGGAGCCAGTTCCCTTAATTGTGGGCATGGCGAAGGCTTTAGAATTAACTTTGAGAGAAAAAGAAGAAACAAAAAAGAGGGTGGAGAAGTTAAGAGATCAGTTGATTGAAGGCATGCTGGCCCTCAAGGGAGTAACTTTAACCGGCCATCCCCAAAAAAGACTCCCTGACATTGCTAGTTTTATTGTTGACGGAGTAGAAGGAGAGGCAATGCTTTTGAGTTTATCTGATTACGGGATAGCTGCTTCTTCGGGAAGTGCTTGCTCTTCCGGGGAATTGAAACCTTCTCATGTGCTGTTGGCAATGGGAATTCCTCCCGAAAAAGCTCATGGTTCAATTCGATTTTCTTTAGGGAGAGAGACAACCGAGGAGGAAATTCGTTATGTATTGAGGGTTTTTCCCAAAATAATAGAAAGGCTAAGAGGTTTTCAGCGAGGAATTAAAAATGTATAGCCAGAAACTTTTGGACCATTTTCGCCATCCTCGTAATCTTGGGAAAATCAGAAATCCTAATGCCTGGGCCCAAGTGGGAAATCCGGTTTGTGGAGATGTAATGAAAATCTACCTTAAGATAGGTAAAAATCCTCAAGGAGAAGAGACAATCAAAGAGGTAAAATTTCAGACGTTAGGGTGCGCCGCGGCGATAGCAGTTAGCAGTGTTTTGACAGAAATGGTGAAAGGAAAGACCTTAAAGGAGGCTTTAGAGGTGAAGGGAACAGATATTGCCCGACAGCTAGGGGGATTGCCACCGATAAAGTTTCATTGTTCTCTTTTGGGCCAGGAAGCGTTAAAAAAAGCTATTCACCAATACCGCAAGAAGAAAGATGAAAAAAATAAAAGGTGACGTTACTTTGCAGGAGATTGGAGAGAAATATCCTCAGGTGGCCTCTTTTTTGATGGAGAGATACAACATTTGGTGTTTTGGCTGTCCGCTGGCAGCAGCGGAGACTTTGGAGCAAGGAGCGAGGGCTCATGGTTTTAACAAGGAAGAAATAGAAAAAATGATTGAGGAAATAAACGAGTTGTTAAATCATTCCCGCCGGAAAGGGAAGAAGCAGCCGCAAAAGAAAGTCCCTTAAAGGGACAAAGATTATTTCCAGCAGAGATGTTCCTCCCGGAAGAGGGAGAAAAAGAAGAAGGAGAAGCACCAGGCCGTATTGAGAGAGAATTCTTTCCCACTCTTCAGCTAGTTCGTAAGGAAGAATTCCCAAAAGAACTTTGGCTCCATCAAGAGGACCAAGGGGAAGGAGGTTGAAAATTCCCAAGCCAAGGTTCATCGTCACTACTGAAAAGACAAAATAACTAAAAGAGAAATTAAAGGGAAAGAAATAATTTACTCCCCGCCAAAGAAGAGAAAAGAAAATAGCAGTCAGGAAATTGGCTAATGGCCCGGCCAGGGAGATGATAGCCATATCACGCCGCGGATTGCGCAGGTTGTAAACATCGACCTGAACTGGCTTTCCCCAGCCAAAGTGAAAAAGGAGAAGCGCTAGTGTTCCCCAAGGGTCAAGATGAGCGAGGGGATTTAAAGTTAGTCTTCCCGTTATTCTCGGGGTGGGATCGCCTAACTCATCCGCTGTTTTGGCATGAGCGTATTCGTGGACAGTAAGGGCGATAATTAAAGATATTATCCAAAAAATACTCATGGTTGCCAAATAGTTTTTTCTCTGGTATAGTATACAAGTTAATCTTTCGGGAAACAATCCCGGTTTTCAATATCAAAAAATGGCTAAGTGTCAAATTTGTGGCAAGAAAGCAAGAGTAGGGCGGGTAAGTAAACACCGCCGGGGGGTGGCTTCTCGTCGTTTTGCCCACCGCGCTCCTAAAAAGAAAAAAGTTTTTCGTCCCAATATTCAGAAAACCACCATTACTATTGGTGGGGTAAAGTTAAGATTACGAGTTTGTGCTTCCTGCTTGAAGAAGATGAAGGCAGGGAAGTTAACTCTTAACCAAGTGAAGGCGGCCACTGATAAGCAGAAGAAAACTGAGAAAAAGTAACTGGCCTTTTTCCTTCTAGTTGTACTGCTTCAAGAAATACCTTTCCTTTTTTGTTTTCTAACTGGAGAAGTTTGAGTCTTTTTTTGGTTTTCCCAAAAGAAATTTCTGTAAATAGTCCTGGCCAGGGAGAAAGGGCCCGAAAAAGACGGGTTAAAAACAAAGGAGAGAAAGTCTTTTTTCTCGGAAAAAGCTCTTTTAACAAAGAAGGGGCGGTCTGGAAAGGGATGGGTTGATTTTTTAGGGCAAGAACAACTGCTTTTTCGGGAACAAATCCGTCCGCTTTTTTTAAACGGCGGGTAAATGTGGCTTGGGAGTGGTTTTGGGGAAGAGGAGTTATTTTTTTCTTTCGATATTGCCTGATTACAGAGGAAATTATCGTGCCCGCAAAGGAAAAGAGAGTTCGGTAGACTTCATCGCTATTTGCCCGAGGAGAAAGAGGAAAAGATTTTTGGTAGATAATTGGTCCATGGTCGCATTTTTCATCCATTTTAATGATAGTAAGACCAGTTTCTCTTTCTCCCCTGAGGATGGCAAAGGGAACAGGAGCGCTACCGCGGTATTTGGGAAGGAGAGAGGGATGGATGTTAAGAATCCCCTCTGAGAAAGCATTCAGCCAGCAGGGAGGAATAATTTTTCCGTAAACACAACAGACTCCCAAGGTAAAAGAAGTGGCTTTTTTGAGCTTCTCAAGAGTTTTTTGATTCAGGGAGGCGAATTTCCAAAGGGGAAGGTTTTTCTTTTCTGCCCACTGGGCAAGAGGGTTAGGGGTAATTTTTTGCCCCCTTCCCGCTGGTTTATCAGGGGTAGTAACCACTCCTATCTTTTCTTTTTTGGCAAGAGCCTCAAGAACGGGAATGGAATATGAAGAAGAACCAAAGAAAATAATCATCTTTGAGTATATTTTATCATTACTGGAGGGGAAGAGAAAAAAGGGGTAAAATACATTTATATATGAAAAGAATAGTTGTTTATCCCGAGCCGATTTTGCGAGAAAAGTGTTTGGCGGTAACTAGTTGGGAAAAAAACGAGGAGGAAACAAAAAAAGAGCTTTTGCAAGCCTTGGAAAAGAGTAAAATTGGCATTGGTTTAGCCGCTCCCCAAATTGGCGAAAAAGAAAGAATCTTTGTTATCAAAGGAGTCCATCCTTTTCATCACGGCCGGGTTTTGGTTAATCCGGAAATTGTTGATAATTTTGACGAGGAAAAAGTTTATCCTTTAATGGAAGACGAAGAAGGGAACAGAGAGGAGTTTTTAGAGGGATGTCTTTCCTTTCCTGATATTTATGGACCGGTCAAGCGATGGTTGCGGATAAAAGCGAGGTGGTATGAACCTCGCCAGGGAGAGTTAGTGGAAACAGAAGCAGTTTTGGAAGGGTTAGGAGCGATTGTTTTCCAACATGAGCTGGATCATCTGGAGGGAATTTTGTTTATCGATCATCTTAAAGAAGAGGGACGATTGCCAGTAGTTTTTGACAAGGAGGGAAAAAAAAGAACCCTCTCTTGGAAGGAATTTGAAGCAAAAGTTTCTTCTTTTTAGTTTGTGATAGAATAATTTTATGCCTCAAGAAAAACTACGGCGGTGGATAAGAAATGTCTTTATTGCCTTTTTCTTTCTTTTGCCCCTTTTGTGGACTCCCTGGAATTTTGAGCTTTTTGAATTCAACAAAATGCTCTTTGTTTACCTGACAACGGTAGTTATCGCTAGTTTATGGCTGATATTGATGATTGGGGAGAAAAAGCTGATTTTCAAAAAGACCCCTCTTTTTTGGCCCCTGATGCTTTTCTTGGGGGGACAGATTTTAGCCACGGTTTTTTCTATCGATAGATATACTAGTATTTTCGGCTATTATTCTCGTCTTCATGGAGGATTGCTTTCTACCCTTTCGTATCTTGTTCTTTATTGGGCTTTGGTTAGTTGTGGCGAGAAAGAATGGCGCGAGAAGATAATTAAAGCTGTTTTGCTTTCGGGAATTTTAATTGCCGGTTGGGGAGTAGCGGAACATTTTGGGGTAGACAAGGATTTTTGGGTTCAAGATGTCCAAAATCGAGTTTTTTCTACTTTGGGTCAACCCAACTGGTTAGCCGCTTATTTGGACGTTTTAATAATCCTTGCTTTAGTGGCTGCGGAGAAGAAAGGAAAGATTTGGTGGGGGGTCTTTTCTCTCTTTTATCTTTGTCTTCTTTATACCAAGTCTCGCTCTGGTTTGTTGGGATTGGGGGGAGGGTTGGTTTTTTTCTATCTTTTTGCTTGGCGGAGAGAAAAAAAGAAAAAGGAGTGGCGAGGGGCGTTTTTAAAATCTCTGGGGATAATTGCTCTTCTTAGCTTTCTGGTAGGGACACCATATACGCCTTCCTGGCGGAAGCTTTTTTCCCGCCAAAAAACTGTTTCCTCCCAACCGCCATCTTCTTTGAAGATAACTCCTTCCAGCGAGATAAGGAAGATTGTTTGGCGGGGAGCATTGCGGCTTTGGCGTAAATATCCCCTGGTGGGAACAGGAGTGGAAACTTTTGCTTACACCTATTATTGGGTGCGTCCGCGGGAGCATAATCTGACTTCAGAGTGGGATTTTCTTTATAACAAGGCTCACAATGAGTATTTAAACTTTGCTGCCAATAGCGGTACTTTGGGATTGGTTACCTATCTTTTAATTCTAGCCTTTTATTTCCTTTGGTTTTTAAAGAAAGGAAGAAGGGAATCCTTGTGGATAATAGGGTTGGGAGGAGGGTTGGTCTCTTTGTTAATTACCAATTTCTTTGGCTTTTCCGTTGTGGTTACCGGGAGTTGGTTTTTCTTTATTCCCGCCTTATCTTTTTTGGAGGAAAAGCCGGTTTTCACTAATAAAAATTGGCGAATAGAAAAACTTAAGGTAGGGGGACTTCTTTTTCTTGCTGGTTATTTAATTTTTCAGATTATCCAGTTTTGGTGGGGAGATTTTTATCTCCAGAAGGGAATTCTCTTGGAGAAGCAAAACCGGCCGGAGAAATCTCTGTTTTATCTTAAAAAAGCCCTGAGGGCCAATCCTCGCGTTCCCCTTTATCACGACAAAATGAGCTTGACTTTAGCCAAATTGGCAGCAGTTCTTCATCAAGAGGGGAAGAAAGAGGCGGCTTTGCAGGCGGCAAAAGCGGCGATAGAGGAGAGCGATAAAGCTTTGGCTGGTTCTCCTTTTCATCTTAACTTTTACCGCGACCGGGCAAAAATGTTTTATATTCTTTCTACTATTGATTTGCGCTATTTGGAGCGGTCTTTACAGACTATTCTTAGGGCAATTGATTTGGCTCCTACCGACGCTAAACTCTATTATAACGCGGGGGCGATGTTTTGGTCTTTGGGAGAGAAAGAGCGGGGGATAAAATATCTTAAAAGAGCTCTAGAGCTGAAACCTGATTATCAGCGGGCGAAAGCTCTTTTGGAAAAATGGAGTCACCAGTGAAAGATACGGCAGCGATTGTTTTGGATTTAACCAAAGTTCACAACTACCATCATCTTTCTTTGGATGACTTGCTGGCGGCGATAAAAGAGCAAAAGCTCCAGATAGATATAGAGAAGGTTAAGAAAGCTTATCTGTTTGCGGAAAGGCAACATCGGGGGCAAAAAAGATTGAGCGGTGAGGATTTTATTAATCACCCTCTTTTTGTGGCCCAGATGGTGGTATGGTTGCGGTTGGATGAGACGTCTGTTTTGGCAGCCATCCTTCACGATACCATTGAGGAAGGAAAAGCAACTTTGGAGGAGATTGAAAAAGAGTTTGGGATAGAAGTTGCCCTCATTGTTGATGGCCTTACTGATGTTCGCCAAACTACCAAAAGGTTTGCTTTGCATCAGGAAAGTGTGGAGAATTTTCAAAAGCTTCTTTTGGCTTCGGTTGAGGATATCAGGGTTTTGATTATTAGATTGTGCGACAAATTGCATAATGCTTTGACAATTGAGGGTCTCCCGCGGGAAAGGCAGATAAAATTTGCTCAGCGAGTTTTTCATCTTTACGGTCCCTTGGCGGAGTATATTGGTTTGGGCTTTTTCAAAAGGGAGTTGGAAGATATTGCTTTTCGCATTCTTTATCCGGAAGAGTTTCGGCGGTTGAAAAGAAAATTGGCGGTAAGAGAGCAGGAGAGGGAACAACGCGTGCGAAAGCTAATTGAAGAGCTGAAAAAACTTTTGGAAGAAAGGCACATTCCTTTTCTGCGAATTTTTGGCCGACGCAAGAGTCTTTATAGTATTTGGAAAAAGATGGAGAAAAAAGTGAGAGAGGGAAAGATTAAAAAGGCTCATCCGGCGGCCATTCTTGACCAGATTGGGGTGACAGTTTTAACAAGAGATATTCCCACTTGTTATGCGGTTTTGGGGGTGATTCATGCCCAGTGGGAGTTCCTTTTGGAAGAGTTTGACGATTATATCGTTAATCCCAAACCCAATGGTTATCGCTCCCTACAGACCACTATCAAATATGCGGATCACACTGCCGAGATTCAGATTAAGACCTGGCGGATGCATGAATACAATGAATTTGGCCCTGCTTCTCATATTGCTTACAAACAAGCAAAAGGAGGAAAAGCTGATGAGGCTTCATATTCCTGGGTAAAGAAGCTGGTTTCTTGGCAGGAAAGGAAGAACGGTTATCGGGTTAAGGTTTTTGATGAATACATTTTTGTGGTTACCCCGAAGGGAGATATCATCCAGTTAGAGAAAGGAAGCACGCCAATTGATTTTGCCTATCGAATTCACACCCGCCTGGGAGATTCTTGTCAAGGGGTGAGGATAAATGGGAAAATTGCCCGCCTTTCTCAACCTTTAAACAATGGGGATTTAGTCGAGATTATCAAAGCACGAAAGCCAATTGGTCCGCGGCGAGACTGGTTACAGTGGGCAAAAATGGCGGAGACAAAAAGAAAGATTCGCCAAGGACTAAGAGAGAGGATTGCCAATGGATAGACATCAATTAGGCAGCTGGCTGAAAAAGTTCTGCGAATACAATTTAGGGGTAGATTTGGGCAGTGTCGAGGTGAAGATTTTTGTTGAAGGGAAAGGAGTTCTTTTTTCCGAACCGGCGGTGGTGGCGAGAAAAAAGAAAAGAGAAGGAGGAGAAGTTTTGGCGGTGGGGAAAAAGGCACGGTTGATGATTGGTAAGAACCCCCACCAGATAGAAATAGTCTTCCCTATCCAAAGGGGGGTAGTAGCCGATTTTGATACCGCCTTGATTTTGACCAATTATCTTTTTGGTTTAGTGAAACAAACTCCGGGGAAATGGTGGAAGATATTGGGTCCGAAAGTGGTGGTGGGGGTTTCTCTTAAGGCAACAGAGGTGGAGAGGAGGGCGGTGAAGGCTTTGATGGTGAAAAATGGCGCTCGGGAGGTTTTTTTAGTAGAGAAGCCTCTTGCGGCTGCTTTAGGAGCGGGATTGCCAATTGAATCCCGAAAGGGAAGCTTGGTGGTCGATATTGGGGGAGAGACTACGGAAATGGCGGTTATTTCTTTGGGGGGGATCGTCTTGGATAGGTATCTTCCTTTTGGAAAGAGGGATTTTGCCTTGTCTTTGATTAACTATCTGCGTCTCAAAGAGGGAGTGATTATTGGCAAGCTTACCGCTGAGGAAGCTATTGACCAATTGGCGGTAGTTTCTCCTCGGGAGCAGGCGGAAAGGAAACAAATGGTAGTTAGGGGGCAAGCTTTGGAGAGTGGCTTGCCAAAAAGTGTCCGGGTTAGCCAAAGTGAGGTGATGGAGGCAATTGCTCCTTTGGTTTTAAAAATAATTGCTGCTTTAGAGGAGATGCTGGAGGAAGCTCCCACGGAGATGACCGAAGATATTGCCAAAAAAGGGATAGTTATTACCGGAGGAGGGGCAACTATTCCTGGTTGGGAAAGATTAATTAAGGAGGAAACAAAAATCTTTTCTCAAGTGGTTAAGTCTCCTCACGAAGCAGTTGTCCGGGGTTGTGGTTATCTATTGACCGACTTTTCTCTTTTAAAAAAGATTAAATTAGCAACAGGATGAAAATGAAAGACCGGAAAATCTGGATAATTTTGTTGGGAATTTCTTTGTTTTTGTTTTTCTTGGATAAAACAGGAAAGACCGCTTTTCTTTACCGCTGGCTTTTTAGTCATCAAAAAAAGCCGGTGTCTTTACCGGAAAATAATCAGCCTCAGAAAAGTCGCGAGGTTCTGGAGCTTGAGCTGGCGCGTTGCCAGGAAAAGAATCAGGCCCTGCGGAGGCTTTTGGAGGCAAAGCTTTCTCCTCAAATCCAATTTGTTCCGGCAACTCTTTTGGGGGCGGGAAAAGAGAAGTTCTCTTTATCAGTGGGTAGCCAACAGGGAGTAAAGAAGGGTGCTTGGGTAGTTTGGGAAAATTTCTTAGTGGGGAAGATTACCAAAGTTTTCCCAACCACGAGTGAGGGAGTTTTTGTTTCCAGCAAGGATTTTCAGATGGCGGTGAGTATTTGGCGTCCTCCCCAGGAGGGGATTAACAAGCTATTGGTAGGGAAGGGAATTTTGGGCAACAGACCCTTGCTCACTGTTAAGGAAATTCTTCCCGATGAGGAGGTTAAAGAAGGAGATTTGGTGGCTGGTTTGGAACACAACGGAGAGTTTTTGATAGGAAAGATAAAGAGTGTTTCTTGGGACGAAGGGAAGGTTTTTAAAAAAGCAGAGATTAACTGGTTAGTTAACCCCCGACAGCTGGTTACTGTTTTTGTCGTTAAATGAAAAAGATAGTTATTTTTCTTGTGGGGATAGGAATCAGTTGGCTGGCGGCAAAATTTTTTCTTTTTTGGCTTTTGTTGCTTTTTGTTATTTTTGTTTGGCAAAGAGGAGTATTTTCAGAGAAAGTCTTTGCCCAAGGGTGTTTTAGTTGGGGGATTTTTTATGATTTGTTTCGGGGCCATTCCTTGGGGGAAACAGCTTTTTTTCTTCTTGTCCTGGGGTTAATTTTAGAAGGGGGATTGGCAAGATTTAAAAAACCTTCGTTGCTTTTTTCGCAAAAATGAAAATCGAAGAAAGGCAGGAAAAAATCTTCTGGTTGGGGGGAGGAGTGCTTTTTTTGAGTTTTTTTCTGATTTGGGCAAGAGGTTTTGAATTGACGGTAATTAAAGGAAACTACTTTTATCAGTGGGCCCAGGAAAACCGCCTTCGCAAGCTTACCATTCCTGCTCCTCGGGGAAGGATTACCAGCCGCGAAGGCACCGTGTTAGCTGACAATCTTCCTGTTTATTTCTCTCCTCAAGGAGAGAAACTGTCTCGAGAGGAAGGTTTAATTCGGGAGGCGAGGGGAGAGGAGATAAAAATTCGCCTGCAAAGACGCTATCCTTTGGGAGAAGCAGCGGCCCATTTGACTGGTTATTTGGGTGAGGTTACCCAGGAGGAAATTGCCCAAAAATCTTGCCCGGATTCTCCCTATCAGCCGGGAGATATGGTAGGAAAAGGGGGGTTGGAACAGGAAAAGGACTGCTTTTTGCGGGGAAAGAAAGGGGAGAAACTGGTGGAGGTAGATGCTCGGGGACGAATTATCCGGGAAATAGGAAGAAACCCGCCCCAGCCAGGGAAGGAGTTAAAGCTAACAATTGCCAGCCGCCTACAAGAGTTTGCTTGGGAAAAACTAAAAGGGAAAAAGGGAGCGATTGTCGTTCTTGACCCTCAAAACGGTGATATTTTGGCTTTAGTTTCTTCGCCTTCTTTTAATCCTAACTTTTTTACTTGGCAGCGAAGTGAAAAGAAAATTGCTTTCTACTTGAATGATAAGGAAGGGATGCCTTTTTTGAATCGGGCAATTAGCGGAGCTTACCACCCCGGTTCTGTTTTTAAACCCATTGTAGCGGTAGCGGCTTTAGAAGAAAAGAAAATTGATGCTCATTTTGTTGTTGAAGATATGGGGGTGATTAGGATAGGAAAGTGGGAGTATAGCAATTGGTATTGGACTGATTATGGGAGAACAGAGGGGAAAGTGGATTTGGTAAAGGGAATTAAGCGTTCCAATGATATTTACTTTTATCGCGTGGGAGAGAAACTGGGAGCGGAGAAGATAAGTCTCTGGGCAAAAAAGTTTGGGTTAGGAGAAAAAACAGGGGTGACTCTTCCCGGTGAACAGGCAGGATTAGTCCCCTCTCCTCAGTGGAAGTTAAAAGCAAAAGGAGAACCGTGGTTTTTGGGAAATACTTTTCATCTTGCTATCGGCCAGGGTGATTTGGCGGTTACTCCTTTGCAAATTGCCGCCGCAACCGCGGCGATAGCTAATCAAGGCCAGTGGTGCCGTCCTCGTCTCCTCAACAGCGAGCCTTATCAGTGTCATTCTCTTTCCCTGAAAGAGGAAAATTTAGCCTTGGTAAAGAGGGGAATGGTGGAGGCTTGTTTGCCCGGGGGGACAGCGGCTTCCTTTTTTTATTACCACCCCTTCTCCCATTTACCTCCCGACAAGCAGATAGGCTGTAAGACAGGAACAGCTGAAGTGGGAGATGGAAGCGGGGATACTCATGCTTGGTTTGTCCTTTTTGCTCCGGTTGATAATCCCCAGTTAGTTGTGGTAGTGTTTATGGAGCGGGGGGGATCAGGAGCTAGTGTTTCTGCCCCGATTGCCAAAGAGATTGTTAGGTTCTGGAAGGAAAATTACTATGGAGGCAACTGAAAAAAGAGAGAAGATTGGTATTGTCGGTGGGGGAATTGGCGGTTTAAGCTTGGGATGGAAGCTGGCTAAAGATGGCAAAGAGGTGGTGATTTTTGAAAAGGAGGAGAAATTGGGAGGGTTGGTGGCCGGATTTCGTTTAAAGAAATGGTTGTGGTATTGTGATTTTTTCTATCGTCATCTTTTTCCTTCTGACCGGGAATTAAGAAAATTTTTAAAAGTTCTGGGAAAACAAAAAAAACTTTTTTTTCAGAAGGCAAAAACAGCAGTTTTTATTAAAGGGAAAGTTTTTAATTTCGATTCGCCCGGGGATATTTTGCGCTTTTCTCCGCTTTCCTTTTTCTCGCGCTTAAGGTTGGGGGGAGGGGTGGCTTTGCTAAAACTTTTACCATTTTTTTCCTTTTATGATTTTCTTCCGGTTAACAAATGTCTGCCTTTGTTAATGGGAAGGGAAGGAGCAGAGAAAGTTTGGCAACCCTTGTTTATCCAGAAGTTTTCTCAGGAAAAAGCAATTCCTTTTTCCTGGTTTTGGGCGAGAGTCAAGAAAAGAACCGGCCAGTTGGGATATTATCAGGGAGGGTGGCAAAAGCTGATAAATTTTTTGAAAAAGGAGATAGAGGAAAGTGGGGGGAGGGTAAAAAGAGGCTTTAAGGTGGAGAAAATAAAGAAAGATAACAAAAGATTTTTAATTTATGGAAAGGGAAAAACTTTTAGCTTTGATAAAGTTATTTTAACAACACCTTTGCCCGTTGCTTTAAAAATTGCCGGTAGTCTTCTCCAAGAAGAAAAGGAAAAATTTTCCCAAGCAAAGTATGTAGGTGCCGCGGTTTTTGTTCTTCGCTTAAAAAATGACTTTCTTCCCGACAATATTTACTGGTTGAGCATTTTGGAGAAAGATTGGCCCTTTACGGTGGTGGTGGAGCAAACCCATTTTTTAAAGAAGCATTTCTATGGAGGTGATGACTTAGTTTATATCGGCGGCTACTACCCCCTTTCTCATCCTATTTTCTCCGAAAAAGAAGAATATTGGTCGGTGTTTTTGCCTTTCTTGAAAAAGATAAACCCCCGGATAGAGACAATGGTTAAGGAAAGGAAATTTTTTTCTTATCCTTTTGCTCAGCCTGTTCCCGAACTGGGTTGGGGCAAGAAAGTTCCTTCTTTAAAAACTAGTGTTCCCGGGCTTTTCTGGCTTAATATGAATCATATTTATCCATGGGATAGGGGGATGAATTTTGCGGTAAAGGAAGCTTGGAAGTTAGCAGAAGTAATCGAAAAAGAAAAAGGTTAACTTGATTTTTTCCGGAAGTATTTTTTGTCTTTTAGTTTTTTCGGAAGAAAGGATTCGTTTTGGGGATACATTTGGTATCCTTTTCCGTAGCCGATTTTTTCCATAAATTTTGTTTCCGGGTTACGGAGCTTAAGGGGAATTTCCAGGTTTCGGTAGGTTTTAACGTCTTTTTTGGCCGCCAGGAGGGCTTCATAGGCAGCCCGGGATTTGGGAGCCAAAGAAAGATAGACAGTGGCGTGAACAAGGTTAATTTGACATTCTGGCAATCCCACCTGCTGACAAGCCTGGAAAGCAGCTACCGCTAAAGGGAGAGCGTGAGGATCGGCAGTTCCAACGTCTTCTGAAGCAAAGATTACCAAACGGCGGGCAATAAACAAAGGGTCTTCGCCGGCAACAATCATTCTCGCCAGGTAATAAACAGCGGCGTTGACGTCTGAGGCGCGCATTGACTTGATAAAAGCAGAAATGGTGTTGTAGTGTTCTTCGTCTTTCTTGTCATAGCGAAGGGTGGTGGCGGAGATAATTTGGCGAAGTGTTTTCTCTTTGATTATTTTGTTTGGGGCAATAGCGGCGGCCTGTTCCAAAAGATTGAGAACCACCCGGGCATCTCCGTTGGCACTTTTAAGGAGGAGTTTTTGGGCGGCGGCAGTAAGAGAACAGGAAAGCTTGTTTGTTCCCCGGGAGATTATCTTTTTTAGCTCTTTTTCCCCGAGAGGGTGGAAGATAAGAGTTTGGCAACGAGAGAGAAGGGGAGGGATGATATAGAAGCTGGGGTTTTCGGTAGTGGCAGCAATAAGACTAATTTGTCCGCTTTCTACAGGAGAAAGGAGGATATCTTGTTGGGCTTTGGAGAAACGGTGAATTTCATCCAAAAAAAGGAGCACCGGTTTTTGGGGAGGGGAGAAAAGGTCGGTTTGGGTTTTTTCTTTGGCAAAAATTGCTTTTAGCTGCTCTTTTTTGGCAGTGACTGCAGAGAATTCTTGAAACTCAAAATTTAGACTGTCGGCAATAATTCGCGCCAGAGTAGTTTTTCCGCACCCCGGTGGACCCCAGAAAATCAAGGAGGGAAAAGGGAGAGGTTTAGTTTTCAAAAGCCTTCGGATAAAGCCGTTTTTCCCCACCAGGTGTTCTTGGCCAATAAATTCCTCCAGTCGGTGGGGACGGATTAAATCAGCTAAAGGCTTCATCATTTATATCTTACCACAGACCCGAAAAAAAGGCGAAAGTAAAGGGGGGTTTTAGTAACTGCGGGCAAAAAGCCAGCGCTGGGAAGCAGGCTTGCCGCAGAAAACACATTTTCCTTTTTTAGTGGTGGCGTTTAAGGGGAGACAGCGAGTGGTGGCTTTGGTTTCTTCTTTTATTTTTTCTTCGCATTGGGGAGAACCACACCAATAAGCGTAGACAAATTTTTTGTTAGCAATTGCCTTTTTGAATTCTTGCCAACTATCCACGAAAAGAGAATTTTTTTCGGTGAAATCTTTATGTTTTTGGTAAAGAGATTCCTGAATTTCTTCCAAAAGGGAAGAAAGTTTATCTTTTAGCTTTTCCAAACTGACCGTTATTTTTTCTCCCAGCTGGTCCCGACGAACCAAAGTAACGGTTTTTTCTTGTTGTTCCCGAGGACCAATTTCTATTCTTATTGGCACGCCTTTTACCTCCCATTCGTTAAATTTCCATCCCGGGGAAACCTCTTGGCGCAAGTCTACTTCTAGACGGACATTTCCGGCGGCCTTTTTGACTTGCTCCAAATAGGCTTTGGTCTTTTTATCTTCCTTTCCCCAGATAGGGATAATCACTGCTTGGATAGGGGCAACACGAGGGGGAAGGACCAGGCCATGGTCATCGCCATGTCCCATGATTAGACCTCCAATTGCCCGAGTGGAAAGCCCCCAGCTAGTTTGCCAAACGTATTTTGTTTTTTTGTCTTTATCCTGAAAGGTAATATTAAAGCTTTTGGCAAAATTTTGCCCAAGATTATGGGAGGTGGCCGCCTGAAGCGATTTTCCGTCTTTCATCATGATTTCTACCGTGTAGGTTTTCTCCGCGCCAGCAAATTTTTCCTGGTTGCTTTTGACTCCTAAAATTGGGTAAAGGGCAAGATACTTTTCGTAGAATTTTTGGTACATCCGCAAAGCTCGCCGCGCTTCCTTTTCCGCCTCCTCAAGGGTGGCATGGGCAGTATGACCTTCTTGCCAAAGGAATTCAGTGGTGCGAAGGAAAAGAGAGGTTCTCATTTCCCAGCGGACAACATTAGCCCATTGGTTAATTTTTAAAGGAAGATCTCGCCAGGAGGAAATCCAACGGGAGTACATATAATACATAATTGTTTCCGAAGTGGGACGGACAATTAAAGGCTCTTTTAATTTCTTGCCTCCTCCGTGGGTAACCACGGCAGTTTGGGGAGAAAAATTCTCAACGTGTTCTTTTTCTTTTTGCAGGAAGGACCAAGGAATAAAAAGAGGAAAATAGGCATTAGGAACACCAGCTTTTTTAATCATCCCGTCAAGAATCTTCTGGTATCTTTCCCAAAGAGCATAACCGTAGGGGCGGATTACCATACACCCCCGCACCGGAGCGTAATCGGCCAGCTGGGCTTTTAAGACCACATCGGTGTACCAGCGGGAGAAGTTTTTGCTTTGCGGGGTAATTTGTTCCGGCTGTTTTATTTTCATCTTTGTAAGCAACTTTTGCTGGATTTTAACAGATTTTCTCCTTGAAGAAAAGAGGTGGGTTGGTTACAATAAGGACACTAATGGAAACAGAAAAGTTGTGGCAACAGTTTAAGAAAAAGTTGGCAGAAGTAGGGGATTTTGAAGAGTTGGAGAAGCTGCGGGTGGAGTTTCTCGGCAGAAAAGGGAAGATTAACCAACTCTTTCAAAAGGTAACTTCTCTTCCTCCGGAAAAAAGAAAAGAATTCGGTCAGGAAGTTAACCGTCTGAAGGGGAAGATTCAAAAGGCTTTTCTTTCCCGGGAGAGAAAAATTAAGGCGTCTTTGGAAAGGAATTTAACCGGAAAGAAAATAGATATCAGTCTGCCGGGAAAGGAGGTTTCTCTTGGTCATATTCACCCGATTACCCAGATGAAGTGGGAGGTAGCTGATATTTTTCAGCGGATGGGATTTGAAGTTTTGGAGCCGCAAGAGGTAACGACTGATTATGATAATTTTACTGCTCTGAATATTCCTCCTGATCACCCCGCCCGGGATATGTGGGATACCTTTTGGACGAAAGAAGGATATATTCCCATTACCCATACTTCTTCGATGCAAAATTGGATTTATCGCCATCGTCATCCCCCGATTAGAGCGGTTGTTATTGGCCGTTGCTTCCGCAATGAAGCCACTGATATGGGCCATGAGCATACCTTTCATCAAATTGAAGGAGTTTATGTTGACAAGGGAATAACCGTTGCTAATCTGATTGAAACGATGAGGGTTTTCTTTTCTGAGTTTTTCGGCAAAGAACTGCGGGCAAAAGTTCGCCCTTCCTATTTCCCTTTCGTTGAGCCAGGATTAGAACTGGCAATTGAGTGTGTTTTGTGTGGAGGAAAGGGATGCTCTGTTTGCAAGCAATCTGGGTGGTTGGAAATTCTTGGTTGCGGTCAGATTCACCCCCGGGTACTGGAGGAAGGGGGAATTGATTCCAAAAAGTACACCGGTTTTGCTTGGGGAATGGGGTTGGAGAGGATGATTATGTTGCGGATGGGAATTGAAGATATCCGTCATTTTCATTCTGGAGATTTAAGATTTATTAGAAAGTTCTAAAGAACAATGAAGATATCAAAAGTTTGGATTAGTGATTTCTTGGAAAAGTTTGATTTAAAAGCCGAGGAGGTAAAAGAAAAACTCTCCAGTAGTTTAGCAGAGGTAGAAGAGATAAAAAAGAGGGGAGAGTGGTTGGGAGAAAAAATAGTAATTGCTAAAATAAGAAAGATTGTTCCTCATCCTCATGCCGACAGACTAAAGATTGCCCAAGTCACTGTTGGCAAGCAAAGTTATTCCGTTGTTTGCGGGGCGAACAATATTCGAGAAGGACAGATTGTTCCTTTGGTATTACCAGGGGGGAAAGTGAAGAGTCCGGAAGGGGAAATTGTTACTGTTAAAAAAGCCAAAATTAGAGGAGAGGAGTCGGAGGCAATGATGTGTTCTCAGTTAGAATTAGGAGTAGGGGAGGACCACACCGGAATTTGGATTCTTCCTTCCAGTTGGGAGAAGTTTTTGGGAAAGCCCTTGGCGGAAGTTCTTCCCGAAGTAAAAGATGTTGTTTGGGAGATTGAAAACAAAGCTTTAACCCATCGCCCCGATTGTTTTGGCCAATTAGGGATGGCTCGGGAGGTAGCGGCGGCTTTTGAAAAGAGATTTGTTCTTCCCGAGTGGTATCAAGAAAATTGGCGGCCTTCTGGGGAAGAGGGGGAATTCTCCCTTAAAATAGAGGTAAAAGATTCCCAGTTGGCACCCCGTTATTCTGCTTTGGTTATTGAAGGGGTAAAGATTGCCCCTTCTCCTTTATGGCTTCAGCAGCGGTTGGTTAACGTGGGTTTGCGGCCGATAAACAATATTGTTGATGTAACAAATTATGTCATGATGGAGTTGGGACAACCGATGCATGCTTTTGATGGTAGGAAACTGGAAGAGGGAAAGATAGTCGTTCGTCGGGCTCAAAAAGGAGAAAAACTGGTAACCCTTGATGGCGAAGAAAGAACTTTAAGTGAGGAGGATTTGGTAATTGCCGATGGGAAAAAGGCGGTGGCTTTGGCGGGGATTATGGGAGGAGAAAATAGTGAGGTAGGGGATGACACCACAGTGGTGGTTTTGGAGGCGGCTACTTTTGATAAAGCCACCATTCGGCGCTCTTCAATGCGGCTGGGAGTAAGGACAGAGGCTAGTTTACGGTTCGAAAAAGGGCTGGATACGAATTTGACAATTCCGGCAATCAAAAGAGCTGCTGAGCTTATTCTTGAGCTTTGCCCCCAAGCGAAAATCACCTCTCCCTTGCTTGATTTCTATCCCCAGCCGAGGAAAGAGAAACAAGTTGTTACCACCGCTGCTTTTGTTAACAAAATTTTGGGAGGGAAAGTTCCAGAGAAAGAGATGGTGGCAATTCTTAATCGGTTGGGACTAAAAACAGAAAAGAAAAAGGAAAGGCTGGTGGTGACTGTGCCTACTTTTCGCCGGGATATTGAGATTCCCGAGGACTTAGTTGAGGAGGTAGGGAGAATTTATGGATACGATAAGCTTCCTCTGGTACTGCCTCGCAAAGCTATTTCTCCCGCTCCCGTTTCCCCTCAGTGGCGGTTGGAAAAGAAGGTGAAAGAAAAACTGAGCGCTTTAGGTTTTGATGAGATTTATACTTATGCTTTTGTGGGAAAAGAATTGTATCAGCGTTGTCGTCTTTCCCCTGCAGAGTTGATTCCTCTCCAAAATCCTATCTCTCCCCAGTTAGCTTTCTTAAAAAATTCTCTGCTTCCTTCCTTGATAGAAAAGGCGGCTTTAAATGCGGCTAATTTTGAAAAGTTCTCTCTTTTTGAAGTAGGGAGGGTCTTTCTTTATCCTGAAGAGAAAACCAAACTACCCCTTCAACCCAAAAGGATAGGGGGAGCAGAGGTAGATGATTCTCAGCAAGAAGAGGAGCTGTTTTTGCAAACAAAAGGGAAACTGGAGGAGCTTTTCCGCCGTCTTCTTGTCAAAGAAATTAATTTTCACCTCCCCTTAACTTTGCCTCCTTTCCTTCATCCGGGAATGGCTACAGAAATTTTTTCCGGGAAAGAAAAACTGGGAATTTTTGGAGTTCTTCACCCCTTAGTTAAAAAGGAGTTTTCCTTATCCGGGGCAGTAACGGTTTTTGAATTAGAATTTTCTGTTTTAGCAAAGAGACGAGAAAAGCGGATTCACTATACTCCGCCGGTGAAAGGAGCCTTAGTAAAGATTGATATTGTTCCCCAAGCCCAGAACTGGCAGGAGGCAGAAGAAAAAATTAACCGAGTTTTTGGTAAATTTTTGGTAAGAAAGAAACTAATTGATTTTTATCAAGGGCGGTATACGGTTCGTCTTTGGTTACGGTCTTGTCCGGAGACAACAGGAGAACGGCTTTCCCAACTGATTGCCAAGGTAGTGAAAGAATGAAAGGAAGGATTGAGTTTCAAGAAGTAATTTACCCCCAGCGCCTAAAATTGATTGATAGTCCTCCTCCTGTTCTTTATTATCAAAGCGGATTGCCTCGGGAGGAAATAAAAACCCTTTTTCAGCTTCCGGCGGTAGCGGTAGTTGGGAGTAGAAAGATGAGTTTTTATGGAGAAAAGATGGCCAAGAAATTCACTCAAGAGTTGGTGGAATTACAGATGGTGATTGTTTCCGGGATGGCGCGGGGGATTGACGGTGTTGCCCACCGGACAGCTTTGGAAAAGGGAGGAAAAACAATTGCTGTTTTGGGAAGTGGAGTTGATGTTATTTATCCTCCGGAAAACAAAGATATTTATCAAAAGTTAGCGGAAGGAAAGCAGGGAATGGTTATCTCAGAATTTCCTCCGGGAACAAGACCTGAGGCAAACAATTTCCCCCGTCGCAACCGAATTATTGCTGGTTTGGCAGATTGTGTTTTAGTAGTAGAGGCAGCCCGGCGTTCGGGAACTCTAATTACCGCGCGGTTGGCTGCTGAGCAGGGAAAAGATGTTTTCGTTGTTCCCGGTCCCGCTAATTCTTTTTTATCAGAGGGAACAGCCTGGTTAGCTAATCAAGGAGCAAAGATAGTTACCTCAGCAAAACAGATGTTTGCTCCCTGATAATTTCCCAAAATTTGCCTTGATATGTTAAGATGGGAAGACTATGAGCCAAAAACTAGTCATTGTTGAATCACCGACAAAAGCGAAGACGATTGGCCGATTTTTAGGCGAAAAAGAGGGAGAGATTTTGGCAACCATGGGGCATATTCGCGATTTGCCCGAAAAGAGGTTTGGGGTGAAGATAACCGAGAATGGAGAAATTCACTTTGAGCCTCAGTATCAGATTATTCCCAAAAAGAGAGATTTAGTGAAAAAGTTAAAGGAAAAAATTAAAGAGGCAAAGGAAGTCTTTTTGGCTACTGATCCTGACAGAGAAGGAGAAGCAATTGCTTATCATGTGATGGTGGTTGGAGGAAGAGCAGCTGCCAATCGGGAGAAATTCAAAAGGGTAGTTTTCCATGAGATTACTCCCGAGGCCATTGAGGAAGCATTTTCCGCTCCCCGTCAGGTAGATATGAATTTAGTTGATGCCCAGCAGGCAAGACGGGTTTTGGATAGGATTGTCGGTTACAAACTTTCTCCCCTTTTGTGGCGTAAGGTCCGACGAGGATTGTCCGCTGGAAGGGTGCAGTCAGTAGCGGTGAGATTGATAGTGGAGCGCGAGCGGGAGATAGAAAAGTTTAAGAAAGAAAGATATTTCCGAATTTGGGCAAAGTTTGTTACCGAAAGCAAGAAAGAGTTCTGGGCAGAATTAACGAAAGTTGCCGACGAACCGGTAGAGATTAAAGAAAAAAAGAAACTCTTTGCCGGCGAGTACCAATTGGTAAAAACAATCTGGAAGACAGAAAAAGAGGCGGAAAAAGTAATTTTTTCTCTTCCTCTTTCCCCTCAGGTTAATTTGGTTGAGGAAAAAGAACGGAAGCGGTTTCCTTTTCCTCCTTTTACGACCTCAAAACTTCAACAAGAAGCATCGCGTCGTTTTGGTTGGAGTGCCAAACTGACAATGCGGGTGGCCCAGTCGCTTTATGAAAAAGGAATGATTACTTATCACCGTACCGACTCTGTAAACCTCAGCGAACAGTTTCTTTCCCGGGTAAGAGGACTAATTAAAAAGGAGTTTGGGAAAAAATATCTACCTTCTCGACCTTTTGCTTACAAAACCAAAAGTAAGTTAGCCCAAGAAGCTCATGAAGCAATTCGCCCTACTGATCCGCGGCGAAAGAAAATTTCCGGAGATAGCCGTCAACAACGACTTTATCAGTTAATCTGGAAAAGAGCCGTCGCTTCCCAGATGAGACCGGCCAAACTGGCAGTGGTGAAGGTAGAAGTAAAAGATGGTCCTTTCCTTTTTGTTGCCCGGGGAACGCGGGTAATTTTCCCTGGCTTTAGCAAAGTTTATCCCGTGGTTTTTGCCGAGAAAGAATTACCGCTTTTGAAAAAAGGAGAAAAAGTAAATTATTCCTATCTAGGAGTGACCGCTCACCAAACTCAACCGCCTCCTCGCTACACCGAGGCCTCTTTAATTGCTACTTTAGAAAAAGAGGGGATTGGCAGACCTTCTACTTATGCCCCCATCATCTCGGTTATCCAACAGCGTTTGTATGTGGAGAAAGAAAAGGGACAGTTTTTCCCGACTAATCTAGGCACCGCGGTTAATGACTTTTTAGTGGCAGAATTTCCCGATATTCTTAGTTTACCTTTTACTGCCCAGATGGAGGATTCTTTGGACAAAATCGCGGGAGGAAAAGCGGCGTGGATGAAGGTGGTCGGAGAGTTTTGGCGGCCGTTTATTAAGCGGGTAAAGAAAGTTTCTCAAAAAACCGAAAAGGTAAAAGTAGCCGTTGAGAAAATAGGGGAGAAGTGTCCTCAATGTGGGAAAGGAGAGTTGGTGATAAAAGAAGGCAGGTTTGGTAAATTTATTGCCTGTTCCCGGTTTCCAGATTGTAAGTATACTCGGCCGTTGACTAAAGAAGCTGGTTTTAACTGTCCAGAATGCGGAGCGCCGGTGGTGATTAGGCAAACTAAAAAAGGGAAGAAGTTCTACGGTTGTTCCCGTTGGCCCGATTGTAAGTGGGCTTCTTGGAAGAAGCCGTAAAGAGTGGCGAAGGAGCAGGGAGTAATGATAAAATCAAAAGAAATGGAAAGCAAGCCCTTGTCCTTTTTTGAGATAAAAGTTCCTCGAGAGAATGAATATACCATTGAACAGACCCAGACTTTGTTAAACAATCTTCATCTTTGGGAAAAGAAGTTTCTTTTTTTGAAAAGACCCCTGCCGGTGGTTTTAGAAATCTTTTGTCACCAGCAAAAGATTTATTTTTTAGCAGGAGTTCCTCCTTCTCGAGCTTCTTTTTTTCAGTCGCAACTGTTGGCCCAGTATAAAGATGCTTTAGTTGAACCTCAAGAAGATTACTTGAAGAGATTAAATCCCGAGAAATTTTTGGGATGCCAGCTGGTTGAGGGTCGCCCCTGGTATCTTCCCCTGAAGACAGCAGATCAGTTTCAGGATACCGATCCTCTTTCTTCTGTGCTAGCAACAATGGCAAAAAATGCCCAAAAGGACGATGTTCTTTTGTATCAGCTTTTATTATTTCCAGCAGGGCGAAGGTGGCAGCGGCAACTGGGGAATTTAGCCGCTAATGGAGGAGGAAAAGACGTTAATGGTCAGTTTCTCCCTCATCCCCAAAAAGACCAAATCGAAATAAAAGCTTCCCAAGAGGGGTTTGTCACCTTTATCCGTTTGGCTGCCAATAATCAGTCTTCTCTGGAAGCTTTAATTGGAAGTTTTGGTAGTTTTGCTAATCCCAAAGGAAACTATCTGGTGGCTAAAAAGCCTTCTTGGTGGCAGAAGAAAAGGCTAACTGCGGCTATTTTTGCGCGGGAGAAGTGGGGAAAAGGGCAAATTTTGAATACTCTGGAGTTGGCTTCCTTGTGGCATCTTCCCACGAGACTAATTACTTTGCCCAATATTGCCTGGGGAAGAAAAATTATCAGTGAGCCTCCTGACAATCTCCCTGTTGCCGATAATCTCAGTGAAGAGGAAAAAAAGCAAATTACTTTTATTGGCAAAACAGAATTTAAAAATAAGTTAACTACTTTTGGGATTAAAAGAAAAGACCGTGATCGCCATGTTTATATAATCGGTAAGACAGGCACAGGCAAGTCAACTTTAATTGCCAACATGGCGATTGAAGATATTCGTAAAGGGGAAGGGGTGGCGGTAGTTGACCCTCACGGTGATTTGATTCAAATTCTCCTCCAGTATATTCCCAAAAAAAGAATTAATGATGTTTGCTATTTCAATCCGGCTGATCCGGAATATAGCTACCCTTTAAACCCTCTTGAGGTCACTAATCCTTCTCAGCGAGAACTAGTTGCCTCGGGGATTGTTTCCATCTTTCATAAACTTTATGCTCAATCGTGGGGCCCACGCTTGGAGCATATCTTGAGAAATACCTTGTTAACGCTCACTGCTTTGCCAAATAAAACTTTGGTTGATGTTATTCGGATTTTAACAGAGAAAAGATTTCGTCAGTTCTGGGTTAAAAGATTGGAGGATAAAAATCTGGTCGCTTTTTGGGAGAGAGAATTTGAACCAATGGGAGATAGGTTGAGGCAGGAGGCGATTTCTCCCATTTTAAACAAAGTCGGCCAGTTTGTTACCTCGCCCTTGATTAGAAGGGTAATCGGTTTTCCTTACAGCCGGGTAAAGATTGAGGAGATTATGAATGAAGGGAAAATTCTTTTGGTGGATCTTTCCGCCGGGAAGATTGGTGAGGACAACTCGGCTCTGTTGGGAGCAATGATTATTACCCAAATTCAGTTGGCGGCGATGAATAGAGTTTATGTTAAAGAGGAACAACGGCGTCCTTTTTATCTTTTTGTCGACGAGTTTCAAAATTTTGCCACCCGCTCTTTTATCAGAATTCTTTCTGAGGCTCGGAAATATCGCTTAAGTTTGACGGTAGCCAACCAATACATGGCCCAGTTAGACCGGGAGATTCAGGATGCTATTTTAGGTAATGTCGGAAGCCTGATTTCCTTTTTGGTCGGTTCTCAGGATGCGGAAATCCTTGACAAAGAGTTCGGCCGAGAGTTTACCGCTGAAGATTTAGTTTCCTTGGGAAGGTTTCAGATTTTACTTAAAATGTCCATTGACGGGGAAACTTCGCGACCTTTTTATGCGACCACTCTTCCTCTTCCTGCTTGTGTCAATCAAAACAGAGAAAAGATAATTCGCTCCTCGCGGATGCGTTTTGGGTTAAAAAGGAAAAAGAGTTGATTTGAATGGAACTGAAAAGAAACGCTTCTTTGCGAGAATATACTTCATGGAGAATTGGGGGAAAGGCGGAGTGGTTAGCAGAGGTAAAAGACAAGCAAGAGCTTAAAAAAGCAGTTGAATGGGGGAGGAAGAGGGGATTGCCGATTACTATTTTGGGAGGGGGAAGCAATGTTTTGATTAGTGATAAAGGGATAGAGGGGTTGGTAATTTTGAACCGAAAAGGAAAGAATTTTTCCCAGGAGAAAAAAGAAGGTAAGGTAAAGGTGGTGGTGGAATCAGGAGTGAATCTTGCTTGGTTGTTGAAAGAGTTGTTTGCCCAAGGGACAACGGGGTTGGAGAAATTTGTTGGCATTCCCGGCACTATTGGCGGGGCAGTTTTTAACAATATCCATGGTAAAGATGGTTATTTATTTGCGGAAGTGGTGAAAGAAGTGGAAGTTTTGACTCCCGAAGGAAAGGTGAAAAATGTTTCCCGGCGGGAAAGTGAATTTGCTTATGACTTTTCTCGATTCCAAAAAAGCGGAGAGATAATTTTGGCGGCTGACCTGGTTTTGCCGCAAACGCCCTTGGAGGAAGCAAAAAAAGTAGTTAAAGAATGGGGAAAAAGGAAGGTTCTCTCTCAACCACAAAATTCCGCCGGCTGTGTTTTTAAAAACCTCTCGGAGGAGCAGCAAAAAAGACTTGGTTTGCCAACAGCCAGTTTTGGTTATGTGATTGATAAGATTTTGGGATTAAAAGGAAAAAGAATTGGCGGAGCAAGAATTTCCGAAAAGCACGCCAATTTTATTGTTAACGAGACAGGAAAGGCAAAAGCAGCCGAGGTAATGGCTTTAATTCGCTTGGTTCAGAGAGAGACAGAAAAAAAGCTTGGTTTTACTCCTCAGCTGGAGATTTTTCTTCTTGGCTCTTTTGATTGATGAGCTGGTCCAAAACTTGCCAGCGCCGCTTTTTCTCTTGGGGAGAAACATTATCTTCCATTTGAGCAGCTACTGTTCCTGGGCGAGGAGAGTAGCGGGCAATAAAGGCTTTTTTAAAACCTACTTTTCGACAAAGGTCAACCGTGTTTTGGAACTGTTTTTTTGTTTCTCCCGGAAAGCCAACGATAATATCGGTGGTAAACTCCACCTCTGGGACAGCCTTTTTTATCTTCTTGACCAAAGTTAAATACTGGTGGGCAGTGTAGCCGCGGTTCATTTTTTTGAGAATTTCGTCATCACCGGATTGAAGAGGAAGGTGAATAGTCCGACTAATCAAGGGATTTTTCTGAATGACAGCAATAAGTTTTTCGGAAAAATCGGCCGGGTTGGGAGAGAGGAAGTTGATTTTTTTTACTCCTTTGATACCGGCGATTATTTCTAACAATTGGGGAAAGTCAATTTTCTTTTGGGCATCAAAGTAAGAGTTAACATTTTGGCCGAGGAGGGTAATTTCCTGATACCCGTTTTTGACTAGACATTCTATTTCTTTAATTATCTCCCTGGCGGGCCGGTCTTTTTCTGTTCCCCGGGCATAAGGGACAATACAGTAAGTGCAAAAATGATTACAGCCGTTGCTGATAGGGACAAGGGCGGAGGTTTTCTTTTTTCTCTGGGGAAGAACCTTAAAACTAGCTAATTTTTCTGTGGGGATGATTTGGACCTTTTTACCAATTCTTTTGCGAAGTAGACGAAGATTTTGGGGGTTTCTTTTGGCCCAGCCTGCCAGACAACCGGTAAGGATGATTTTGGGAGGATTTTTTCTCTTTTGGAGATTATTAATGAGACCGTAAACACGATTTTCTGCTGATTGGCGGACAATGCAAGAGTTGATGATAACTACCTCGGCCCGAAGAGGAGAAAAGACTTCTTGGTGCTTTTTTTTCAAAAATACCCGCCGGATTCTTTCTGAATCCGCCTCATTCATCTGACAACCAAAAGTTCGCAGGAAAAACTTCATAAGGCTATTTTATCAAATCGGGCTATATTTTGAGGTATTAAGTGATAGTTGACATTATCGAGGGGAGAATTTATTTTAATCTTAGTAACAAGCACCTCCTGCCCCAAGGAAAGGATTGAAGTTTTACTAATGGTAAGAAAAAAGCCAATTTTTATCTTTGTTTCTGGAGGAGTTATTTCCGGTTTAGGAAAGGGGATTACCACCGCTTCGATTGCCCTTCTTCTTCAGGCAGCAGGCTTTAAGGTCACGGTGATGAAATCCGATATGTATTTAAATGTGGATGCCGGTAATATGAATCCTCTCGAACATGGGGAAGTATTTGTAACCGAAGATGGGGTGGAAACTGACCAAGATTTAGGACATTACGAGAGGTTTCTAGGAAAGAACTTGGGCAGGGAGAACTATCTTACCGCGGGAAAGGTTTATCTTGAAGTAATTGAAAAAGAGAGAAGGCTAGACTACAACGGCCGTTCTATCGATGCTTATTTCGACGTTCCCCTCCAGATAATTTCTCACTGGGAGAAGTTAAAGAGGGGTAATGATTTTGTTTTGATTGAAATGGGAGGAACAGTTGGTGAGTATCAGAATATTCTTTTTTTTGAGGCGGCGCGGAGGTTGAAAATAAAATATCCCCAACAGGTTTTCTTCGTTCATGTTGTTTATCTTCCTATTCCTCCTTCCCTGGGAGAGATAAAATCAAAACCGGCGCAGCAGTCAATTACGACTCTCAACACGCTGGGAATTCACCCTGATTTTGTTGTTTGTCGGGCAGAGAAAGAAGTAGATAAGAGGCGACGGGAGAAGATTGCTCTTGCTGCCGCTTTGCCGGTGGAGAGAATTTTTTCCGCCCCTGATGCGGAAACTATCTATGAGGTTCCCTTAATTTTGAAAAAGCAGGGGTTTGACCGCACTCTTCTTCGGGTAGTGGGGAAGAAGTTGAGAAAGAGAGATTTGAAAGAATGGAAGAGACAACTGGCCCGAAGAGCTCAAGCTAAAGAGAAAATTAAAATTGGCATCGTGGGGAAGTATTATCGCAGTGGCGATTTTTCTTTAGAAGATTCTTATGTCTCTGTAGTAGAGGCGATTAAACATGCCAGTTGGTTTTTCAAAAGAAAACCGGAAATTATTTGGATAGATAGTGAGCAGTTAGAAAGGGGAAATCGGGAGGAAGAGTTGTTGGGAGAGATAGAGGGGATGATTGTTCCCGGTGGTTTCGGCAGCCGGGGAGTGGAAGGAAAGATAAGGGCAATCCGTTGGGCAAGGGAAAGACAAGTTCCTTATTTAGGTCTTTGCTATGGAATGCAGTTGGCAACGGTGGAATTTGCCCGCCATGTTTTGGGGTGGAAGAAGGCTAATACCACGGAAATAGACGAAAAGACGCCTTATCCGGTAATCCATCTGATGCCCGAACAAGAGAAAAAGTTGCTTAATCGGGATTATGGAGGAACAATGCGTTTGGGAGGATGGCGATGTTGGGTAAGAAGGGGAACAAAAACAGCCGCGGTTTATTCTCGCTTTGCCGGAGTAAAAGGGAGAAGAATGGTAATTACCGAAAGGCACCGTCATCGTTATGAGTTTAACAACCGATTCCGCCAAAAACTGGAGAAGGCGGGTTTGAGAGTAGCAGGAACTACCCTGGATAATCGGATTGTCGAGGTGGTAGAGCTGGAGAACCATCCGTTTTTTGTTGGGGTTCAGTTCCACCCCGAGTTTAAATCCCGCTTTTTAGCTCCCCATCCTTTGTTTTTAGGATTAATAGAGGCGGCAATTAAAAGGAGGAAAAATGATTCTTTCCGATAGAGATATTATCAAAGCCATTAAAAGTCAGCATTTGGTAATTGACCCTTTTGAGGATGAGTGCGTTCAGCCTTCCAGCTATGACTTGCATTTAGCCCGGGAGGTGCTGGTTTTTGATAGTCACAAAACAGCGGTGGTTGATGTTAAGGAAAAAACCGAGGTAACCCGGTTGGTGCGATTGGATGAGGAAGGGTTTGTCCTTCACCCCCAGGAGTTTATCTTGGGGTCTACTGAGGAGTTTTTCAAAATTCCCGCCGATTTGGCGGCTAAATTAGAGGGGAAGAGTTCTTTGGGAAGATTGGGACTGGTTATCCATGCTACTGCTGGTTATGTAGATCCTGGTTTTGAGGGGCAGTTGACTTTTGAGATTTCCAACATCTCGCGTTTGCCGATAAAGATTTATCCCAGAATGAAGATTGCTCAAATCTGCTTTTTCCAGATGACTTCTCCAGCGAGAGTTCCTTATGGGAGTCGGAAATTGGGAAGTAAATATAAAGGGCAAAGGGGGCCAACTCCCAGTAAAGTTTATCTTAATTTTCAAAAAAATGGCTAAGGCAGTTAAGTTGAGGGTGCGGTTGATTGCCTGGACACAAAAGCCGCAACAGACGGTGGCCGCCGCTATTCGCCAGTGTTATTCACCAGTTGGGGCGGATGATTTAAGGAAGAAGATTTCTCCCCAGCAGCAAAAAAGGCTGATAAAAATGGTAATTGCTTCTGGTCATACCTCTACTATTGAACATGCCAGTTTTACCTTTGCTATTGAAGGAATTTCTCGAAGTTGTTCGCACCAGCTGGTGCGTCACCGGATTGCCTCCTATTCTCAACAGTCACAACGATATGTGGATCTCTCCCGGGAGGAGTTGCGCTATATTATCCCTCCCGAGATTAACAAAGACCAAAAGCTTAAAAAGGAGTTTCAAGAAGCAATGGAGAAGGTAGAGGAGGAATATCGGCGGCTGATAAAAGCGGGGGTTAAACCAGAAGATGCTCGCTTTGTTCTTCCCAACGCTTGCGAGACAAAAATTGTGGTGACGATGAATGCCCGGGCTCTCCATAATTTTTTCCGGTTGCGATGTTGCCAACGGGCCCAGTGGGAAATTCGTAATTTAGCCTGGCAGATGCTGCGTTTAGTAAGAAAAGTCGCCCCAGATTTATTTGCTAATGCTGGCCCTTCTTGCATGACGGAAAAGATTTGTTGGGAGGGGAAATTTTCTTGCGGACTATGGAAAAAAATTAAAGGAGCGCAATTAAAAAAGAGACAATGAAGAGGGGAAAATTTATTGTTTTTGAAGGAATTGATGGGAGCGGTAAAAGCCTCCAGTTGAAGCTCTTGCAAAAGAAACTTCCCGAGGCAGTTTTTACCCAAGAACATACCCAGGGGGTGGTGGGAAAACTAGTTGAGAGAGTTTTAAATAAAGAAGTGTCCCTTAACCCTGTTTCTTTACAGCTTCTTTTTGTTGCCGACAGAGAAGATCATCTGCAAAAAGTAGTTGTTCCGGCAATTGAAAAGGGAAAAATAGTGGTTAGCGACCGCTATTTTTGGTCTACGGTTGCCTACGGAGGGCTGGTGGCGCCGAAAGAATGGCTTTTGCAAGTCAACCGAATATGTCTCCCTCCTGATTTAGTTATTTTTCTTGATGTTTCTCCCCAAACAGCTTTAAAGAGGATAGGCAAACGGCGGGAGAAAAAAACGATTTTTGAAGAAAAAAAGAAGTTGGTGAAGATAAGGAAGAACTATTATTGGCTTGTTGACCAGTTTCCCAAGAGAGCAGCGGTAGTTGATGGAGAGCAATCCCCGGAGAGGGTTCATCAAGAAATTTGGCAAATAATTAAAGAAAGGATAAAATTACCTTGATGGACAAAAAGATTTTTTCTCTTCTGAAAAAAGAAAGAGAAAGACAACGATGGACGTTGATGTTGATTCCTTCGGAAAATTATACCTATCCGGAGGTAAGAAAAGTAGTGGGCTCGGTTTTGATGCACAAATATGCCGAAGGGTATCCGGGGAGGCGGTATTATCAGGGAATGGAGTTCGTCGATCAGATAGAAAAAGAAGCCATTTCTCGGGCTCAAGCCCTCTTTGGGGTTCCTTTTGTTAACGTGCAACCGTATTCTGGATCTCCAGCGAATAGTGCTGTTTATTTTGCTCTTTTAGAGCCAGGGAAAGATACCATAATGGGATTAGCTCTTTCTCATGGCGGGCATTTGACTCATGGCCATCCCAAAATTACTTTTTCCGGAAAATTTTTCCCTTCTGTTCAGTATTTTCTTAAAGAACAACCGCCTTTTTTTGATTTTCAGGAGATTTTAGATACCGCTTTAAAATACCGGCCAAAAATTATCGTGGTGGGGACAACGGCTTTTCCGCGGCTTTTACCCTGGAGACAGTTTACCCAAATCGCCCAGAAAGTAGGCGCCTATTTGTTGGCCGATATCTCTCACATTGCCGGATTGATAGTCGGCGGAGCCCATCCCTCGCCAGTTCCTTATGCAGATATTATTACCTCCACTACCCACAAAACCCTCCGTGGCCCCCGGGGAGCATTGATTATGGTAACCAAAAAGGGGCTTGAGAAAGATCCCAAGTTAGGAGAAAAAATTAACCGGGCAGTTTTTCCTGGTTTGCAGGGCGGACCGCATCTTCATACGATTGCCGGAATTGCTGTTGCCCTGAAGAAGGCAGCTAACAAAGAGTTTAGAGCCTATGCTAAGCAGATAGTCACTAACGCTCGGGTTTTAGCCGAGGAGTTAAAGAACAAAGGTTTTTCTTTGGTTACCGGGGGGACGGATAATCACCTTTTGGTGGTGGATTTGCGCAATCTTGGAATTGATGGGAAAGAAGCGGCGGAAAGATTAGAAAAGGAAGGATTAGTTGTCAATGCCAATACCATTCCCAATGACCCCCGTCCTCCTAGCCGACCTTCAGGAATTCGTTTGGGGACACCAGCGGTGACGGCCCGGGGGATGAAAGAAAAGGAGATGAAAATTATTGCCCAGATGATTGCCGATGTTTTAAAGAAAAATCAGTCAGTTAAAGAAAAGGTAAAGGCCCTGTTAGCTTCTTTTCCTGTAGACTTCTGAGATGATTTTTAACGGAAAGAGTTTTGCTTCCAGGAAAATTGTCTATTTGAAGAAAAAAGTTGTTGCCTGGGAGAAAGAAAAAGGTCGTTCTCCCCGGGCGGCTTTTATTTTGGTGGGAGAAAATCCGGAGGGAGAGATTTTTGTGAGGATGAAAAGAAAGCTGGCAGAAAAGATTGGCGTTAAAACAGTAGTCGCTAAATTGCCTTCTGGAGTAGGGAAGGAGGCAGTTAAAGAAAAGATAAGAAGGTTTTCTTCGGACAAAGAAGTGAATGGGGTGGTTGTCCAGTTGCCCTTACCTTCTTCTTTGCGGCCTTTTTGCCAGGAGATTCTTGACGAGATTGCTCCGAAGAAAGATATTGATGGCTTGACGACCTTTTCTTTTGAGCGGTTAAAGAAAGGAGAAGAATGTTTCTGGCCCGCCGTGGTAGTCGCTACTTTTCAGGTAGTAAAGAGCTTTTCTCTCCTTGAGGAGAAGAAGAAAATAGCTATTGTCGGGGTGGAAGGATG
>JAGGVZ010000028.1 GCA_021157735.1 bacterium
TAAAAATGGCAGAAACGGTGGCCAAAAAGCGTCAATTAGAATATGGTTCTATAGCTGCTTCTACCGGTAAAAACTCGGGTATTGGACGAGAATTGTCCCATTGATAGAATATTTTTAAAGCTTTTGAAGGGCAACACCACGGCTCGTTATCGCTAAGAATTCCTTCTATTACATAAAAGCCATTTCTTTCTGGCTCGGAGACTATCTCTAACTCATGTCCTGATTTTATAAGGCGAAGTTCGCCATTATAATAGATGTAGGCCCAGCGATAATGACAACTGACACAACCTGCGTTTGAAGTAAGAATAAGAATTTCCATATTTCCATCATTATTTAGATCGACAACTTCATCTTGCAAAGGATCCTGGCATTTTTCTTTCAATTTTCTCATTATTTCGGTGTGCTTTTTAGTTTCTTCCGAAAGAATATCAAAGTGGTATTGGACATCTTGACATCTTTGTTTCTCTATTAGTTCACTCTCGTAGGGGGGGAGCTGTGGTTTTTCTCTTTGCCTGGAAATCCTGTGGATTATCAATAAAAAATTAAGAGAGAGGCTGGCTAAAAGCAAACCGAGAAGCAAATGTTTAGTTTTAACTCTTTTAACAATTTTAATCATTTCTAGCCAGTTGTGACCAATATTACAATTATATACAAATTCTTTCCGGGTGTCACTTTTTGGCTACTTACTGTTTTGAAAAGGTGCTGCAAACCCTATCTTTTTATCGGCTTCTCGAGCGAATGCTGGCTGGGGAAGTGGTTATTTCCGCAGTTATGATTATTATGATAGTTATGACTATGACTTTTGGAAGTAGCTGGTAGGATTGGTGGTAGTAATTAACTACTCGGCAACTTAATAAAGCCTTCTTCTTTCTAATCCTTCGTGATTAAAAGACTAAGTCAAAAAACAAGAGCTGGAGTTTTACTAAAAGAGTATCTCAATAAATGTTGAGTTTTTTGTTTTTGTAGTTTCTGGACATGGTACACAATTGAGAGCCGGCTCAAATTTCGAAAATCATCCCATTTGGCGAGCCAGATAAAAGAAGAAGCACAAACCTGAAGTGCTAATTTTGTTTAAATAAAATTCTCGAAAGGATGAAAAAGCAACAAAATGGCAATAAATTAATTTCTAAAGAATGAAAAAAATATTGGAAAGCAGTAGACGATTATCTTCGCAAGACTGATTTAGCAGATATTACTAGTTGACGAGAGGCGTTATTTGTTATCTTGTCAAGTGGAATTTTTTCTTCTTACTTGAAACAACTCCAGTAAAATGGTAAAAAGTTATGTTAAGCATAACAAGGTTGAAAGGAGGTGAGACAAATGTCAGAGTGGACTAATATTGTTCTAGAGTCGCTTAACCAAGTGTGGACTCAAATGTTGGTATTTATTCCTAAAATAATTGTTGCCCTAATTATTTGGGTTATTGGGAAATATCTTATCAATCTCGGGGTTGCTTTAGTTAGGAAAATTGATATCAAGGGGACCAAAATTGATGACTATTTGATAGGAGTTTTTTCCAAGGTTGTTTTGGTAGTTGGTAAATTTCTCCTGCTCCTGGTAATCCTTGACTTTTTGGGAGTAGGGAGAGCAATTATTGGAGCAATTGCCAACGGTTTGACTCTTATGGTGGCAATTGCCTTTGGTTTGGCTTTTGGAAAAGCCCTTGAGGAAGATGCTAAAGAAGTGGTCCGGCAATTCAAGAAACACTTGGTCAAAAAATAATAGCTTAAATTCAGAACTAAGTTAAGCAAACTCAGAGGATAGTCTGAGTCGTCAAAGAAGCTAAAGCTTGAGAAAGAAAAAGAAGAAAACTGGTAAATATTGCCCTTGAAAGAGCAAAGCTTGTTTTTTCGCACAGAGGCTCAATCCTTTCATGTTCAGTAAAAAGATGAAAATAAAGATGGTGTACCGGGTGAAAATATCTACGAAAAGGCAAGGTTCTCTAATAAAAATCTAAAAACCGGTTAATAAATATTGCGCTGGTGCATCACTAAGTTGAGATAGTCTATTAATTTCCCAGCCAGTTAGCCGTCCTAAAATTGCCCCAGCCAGTCCCTGATGATACAAACTTTAATTTTTGAAACGAGGAAGTCTACTTATCCCTACCTTCCGAGCAAACTTGCTTTCAAAAAATTTACTTTTGGGACAACAGAGAAGAATTGATTTTTTTCTAAAAAAATGGTATATTTCTTTAAAGTGTTAAAAAAATTAACTCTTCTATTTTTATTACTATTTTTCTTATCTCCCCTACCAAGTCTTGCTGCCAATCGACCAAGTTACTCCGGGCTTTTCTTTTATTACGGCGACCTTCACGCTCACAGTGGCTATTCTCATGATGGAGTAGGTCCTCCTGAGGAGGCTTATGATACAGCCAAGAATAACAAAAATGATTTTTTTGCTCTCACTGAGCATGACGAAGCTTTCATCTACAACCCTTATCTTTGTTTAGAAGGTGTTGATAATAGTCAGGCAGGAACTCCAAATTTTGTTTGCAAGAATAAAGTTTACGTAGGTACTAGTCAAAAATGGGAAAACTTAAAGCAAATTGCGTCTCAGAAAAACATAGAGGGAGTATTTGTCGCCCTTTACGGTTTTGAATGGACTCACAGCGGCGGGCACCTGAATGTTTTTGAAGCTCCTACTTTTTTGACTCCCCCTTATTCTTTGGAAAGCTTTTACAATTTTTTGGCCTCTCATCCGGATAGGAACACCCTTTTTGTTCAGTTTAACCATCCTACTTCTGGATTTGATTTTAGATTACCACCGGGAAATCCTGACCCTGATTCTATTTTTACCTATAACTCTTCGGTTGCCTCGGTAGCAGTTCTGGTAGAAACAAATCAGTTTGCCTCTTTATACCCCAAGGCTTTAAAGCATGGATATAAAGTAGGAGCGACTGGTTATGGTGATGGTCACAATGCTTATTTTGCGGGATCGAGAAGATATGGCGTTCTTGCATCTGGACTTAACAAAGAGGAAATTATAAAAGCTTTAAAAAATCACCAAACTTTTGGAGTTTTAGAAGGAAGAGCTGGCTCTTCGTATTATCCTTTGGCAGTAGCTTTAAAAGTCAACAATACTTTAATGGGAGGAAAAGCTACCCACTCGGGAGTTATCAATTACGAAGTATACGTAAAGGATGAGTTGAAAGATATTGCTCAGTTGGAAATTCGCTATGGAGGAGATTACTCTGTTGATTATTTTATCTTAGCTTCCTATAACAACTTAGGAAGAGAAAAAACGGTGCGGGGAAGTTTTTCTAATTTTGCTTTTGGAATTCCCCAACGAGCAAAGTTTGTTTATGCAGTGGTAAAACAAAGAGACAGGACTGGGAAAA
>JAGGVZ010000054.1 GCA_021157735.1 bacterium
CAAGGAAGGCTGAAAAAGAGAGGAACCTCCGGAGGAAGGCGGGAGAAGAAAATAATGATGATTGCCAGCTGAAGAAGGAAAAGAAAAAAAGTAATTTGAATAGCTCGGGCAATTCTCTTTTCTAGCCAAATTTTGCCAAAATTTACCAGAACAGTGGTAAAAAGATTTTCTTTAGCGGTCATATTTTTTAGTAACTTTATACTCGATTCTTTTCCCCAACATCAAACGGGTGTGAGCGTCTAAGCCGGGAAGGACCGCCATAAAAAGTGTTGATACCGGCATCAACACCCACTGAATTAGTTCACCGACAACCCCTTTGAAGCCGTATTTTTTCATTTCTTTGGGGCGGAGTCTCATATCTAAGGTAATAATCACGAAGAGGGCAAGAAGACAGATAGTAAGGACAGTTCGAGAAAAACGGGGAAGGTTGTATCCCATGGCAGTTTGGAAAAATTTAGGATTCAAGAAAGCGGGAAGAGATGCTCCTAAAGTGAGAATAAACCAATTGGTAGACCAGACAAGATGGGTTTTGATTATTTTGTAAATCCGGAAAATCTTTTTTCCCCAGGGAACATCTTTATGTTTAAAGGATTGAATGATGGCGTAGGGAATATCAGTTGCTCCCCAAGCATGGCGTTGACACTGAAGATAACGATTTCTTAATGCTTCCCAGAAGGTTTTTCCTTCCGGAGCGTCAATACTGGTGGGGAGGAAGATGGGAAGAACGGTAACCTTTCCCCTTTTGGCAAAAAATGCCTGAAGAAACAGATGCCAATCCTCAGGAATGATATCGGTATCCCAATAGCCAATATCATCAAGAAGCTTGAAGGAAAGAGAATAGGTGGAGTAGTTGAAGAAAATTTTATCTGGTTCTTGAACATTAGCGATATGATTGATATTGCCAATAATGCCGACAATTTTTATAGGGGGAGGAACACGGTTAAGGTTGTTATACCAGAAAATAGGCGCTTGCCAGAAACGAAGCCAGCGGTTGGGGTTTTTGGCGAAAAAGTAGGTGAGAGCACTGAAGTAGCGGGGATGAAAACGAGCATCAGCATCACAGCTGGTAACAGTGAAAAGTTTAATGTCTTGCCCCTCTTTGTCTATTAGTCTTTCTTTGATCTTTTTGGCTGCCCACGCCTCGTTGGAGGCTTTTCCTTTTATCTCTCCCTCAATATCGGGGGGATGGAAAATAGCGGTGAGAAGACCAAACTTTCCCCGGAATTTTTTCAGGAGATAAGCGGCTTTTTGGTGGGCGTCTTGAGCTCTTTCCTCCATCGCCAAAACAACAATCAGCTGTTTTTTGTCAATATCTTTTTGCCGAATCAGAGAGGCAAGGGTTTTTTCTAAAATCTTTTTGCTTTCATTATAGTTGGGGATAATAATGACGTGTTTTATCTTTTCCCACTCTAGCCAATTAGTCTTTTTCTCTTTCTGGTATTTTTTCTGCCAGTTAGTTTTAGTTGCTTTTTTGATAAGAAAATATCCCCTTATTCCCAAAAAAGCTGTTTTGAACGATTGATAGAACCAGTAGAGGAGGAAAGCGATAATAAAGTAAGCGACGGCGGTGGGGATAACAAAAGAACCCCACAAAGGGAAAATAATTAAACTCCAGGCAAGAAGGCCGGGAATCATTTCCAAAAGACGCCATAACCGGGGATGTTGATCTTGAAGAGTTTTAATCATTACAGGAGTTATTTTACCATTTTATTGCTTTTTGGGGGAGGAAATTTATGGAAGAGATTTAAGAAGTCCCTTTTGGGGGGCAAGATAAAGAGAATCATCTATTTCTGGAAGGAGGAAACGGTAGTAATGGTGGGACAGATATTGGTTTAGTTCCGGCCAGTTTCTTTTTTCCTCTTTTAATTCAATCACCAAACGAGGAGGATTTTTTTTGATTGCCTCTAAAGTTTCCTGGTAACCGTTGAAATCATAGATATGATAGTTAACAGTATATCGTCCAGGAGGAAGTCTTTGAGAAAGAGCATAAATACACGCTGCTTCCCCTCCCCAAACAAAAATCCTCTCTTTTGGAGTAGTTGATTCTCTAATGAATTTAGCCAAAAGGTAGTTTCGGTTTACCTGGTTTCCCCAGAAAGCAAAATATTGACGGCGGTTAATTTTTCTGCTGATAAAAGAGAGGAAGTTTTGGTAGTAAGGAAGTTGCGGGTACCACCAAAAGTGAAAGTGGAAATAAGAGAAAAGAAAAAGAAAGACTGCTCCTCCAAGGGTGACAAAAGCGAATATCTTTTTTGTTTTTAAAAATTCCTCAATACTGGTGGCGAAAAGAAGAACAAAGGGCGGGGTTACTTCAATTAAATAGTGGGGGTAAGGACGTCCTGATAAAAGAGCCCCAAAGAGGGCAAAACAAAACCAGAGAGAAAAAAGTGCCAAAGGAAAGGAGATTTTCTTTCTAAAAAAGACAATTGCTCCCGTTAGAAAGAGCAAAATTGTTCCCCTTATTAACAGACCATGACCACCCCCTTCCCAGGAAGAAAGATAACCGATGTTTTGCAAAAGAGCAGAACGAACATAAGGAGTAAAAGCGCCTTTGGCAGAATAGTAAAAGATGCTAAGGAGGATAGGGGTGACAAAACCAAGAAGAATGCCTTTAAAAGTATTGTTCTTTTTTAAAGAGAGAATTTTTTGTTTGCCAAGAGGGAAAAGGGGGAGGAAGAAAAAAGCAAAAACCACGGCGAGAAAATCAAAGGCAATGGGGACTTTAAAGAGAAAGCCAATACTGGCCAGAACCCCAAGGATCATTCCCCACTTAAGGTCATTTTTTCGGGGAGAAGTAAAAAGAAGATAAACGGCAAAGGTGAAAGGAAGTGTCATAAATATTTCCCCATTGCTGACTCGTCCTTCGAAAATAATCATTAAGAAAACAAAAAGCAAGCTGGCGATTAGCCGCAACCACTTTTTGGGGGTGATTTTCTCCAGAAAAAGATAAATGACCAAAAAATGAAGGAGGTTGGCAACAATAGCAAAGAGACGGAAAAGGTAAAAATGACCAAAACTGAGAGCAGCGAGAAGGTAAAGAAGAGGAGGCTTGTTATCATGGATATC
>JAGGVZ010000010.1 GCA_021157735.1 bacterium
GATTCCTACCCCTTTAAGGGGGGCGAGAGAAAAAAAGTAGTCAACTATAAAAAGGGATAAACACCAGACTAGCGGCGCTATTGCCAATGCTAAGCATAAATCTAAACCAACTATTCCTTTCTTCATCTTTTTCCTCCTTTTTCAAAGTGCTTCCTTCCCGTGCTGTTACGGGAAGGGTTGAAGACCCACCCCTGGTTGTAAATGAAATGAGTAAAACAGAGAGACGGCTTACTTAGTTGAAAAATTTGTGAACGAACATTATGTTCACGAAAATTTCTTAACTTTTTTCAGCCGTCTCTCTGCAAAGACGGGGTAGGTTATACTAGGCAGCCGGGTATTATTACCATGGACATAGACACTTTAAGTATTAGGACTATGCCCCACGCTAGGATAAAGAGAATGAGAAAAGCAAGAAATACCAATATCCCCATTAGTAGAGTGAAGAGAATCTCTTGTACTTTTTCTGTCCATTTCATTTTTTTCCTCCTTTCTTTTTGAAAAAGGCCTTTTCCCTATCGGATCCCGTCCTGTCAAGGTGCTTCAGTTTTCCTCTCCAGCCAGCTGGTGGCTGAGGGAAGACTGAAAGATTAAAGTGCTTGTCCGCCGATGAGGCGGGGTTGAAGGCAAAAGCTGAAAGCAATTGATTTGCCTCCAACTGATTGACTTCAACAGGTTTTTAAGTTTTTCAATGGGCGAGGAATTTCCCCCGAGCAAAATTGCGGGAAATAATTCCCAAGCCGGCAGTAGCAAGGAAGACTAAGCTGTAAAGAACGAGAGGATTACCTGTTTCTGGATATTTTTCACCCAAGATTTTGGTGGTGATACAAAGCTGGGCAGTATCTTTGTCTTCTAGTCCGTTTTCTGCTTTAGCATGGGCCATATTCAAAACACAGATGGTGTCGTTTTCAGGCAAGTTGCTGTCCTTTTTGATTTGCCCACGGAGATGGAATTCTTTTTCTTCACCCGGGGTGAGAGAGTCAATTTTCCATTTAAGTTGATTGGTTTCTGAAGAGAACTCTCCCGGACCAAAGATGTATTTAATCTCCTCGGGAAAAGAGTCAGTAATTTCAATATTTTTCAGCTCCTCCTCTCCGGTGTTTTTCACCATAATTTGGAAGTCAACTAAACTTTCCACCGGAAAAAGGGTGTCATTGGGAGTTAAGTTATCCCGCCATTCATTCTCTTCTATAGGTTTTACCTTTTTATCCACGACTAATTGGGCGGTTTCCTGTTGGGAATTGTACATATATGCCTGCGCCCTTTTGGTAAAAAGAAAAGGGATAACCAGACAGAAAAGAATAATCAGTTTCTTCATGGCTTTAATATCTTAATAACTAGAAATTATAGGGTAGTATAGCAAAAGAGAGGAGGTTTGTCAAAAATTATTCTGTTTTTTCGGCAATGACCAAAAGACGTTTCCAAAGAGTTCCCGGCGGCCAACAAGTTTGCAAAATCAACAGTTCTTGGCGAGGAAGAGAGGAAAGAAAAGCTGTCTCTTGCGAACCCAAAATCTTTTTTTCTTTCACCCGGTATTTAAATTTCTTTCCGTTGAAAAAAACAATAATAAGGTCTCCCTTTTCTAGCTTATGGAGAAGAAAGAAAACGGCGTTGTAGCGGACGATATTGGCGGGATTGTTGACCGAGTGGGCAAAAAGATAAATAGGTCTGTTTTCGCCGGGAAAACCACTGCCAGCAGCATGAGCCACGCCTTTTTTTAAACTTTTTAAATATACTTTTTTATTATCAGCAGGAACATTGGGAATAATTTTTGCCGAAGCCTTTATTTTCGGGATGAAGAGATAAAAATCTTGATAGGGAGAGGTTTCTTGTTGGTTTTGAGGAGGGGAAAAGGAGTTTTCGTTTTGCGGAGGAGAGAAAAAGAAGCGGAAGTAGCTTTTTACCAAAGGTATCCAGAAAAAGGCAGCCATTCCTACTCCCCAAAAGAGAGTAAAAGTTCCCAGCCAAAAAAGAAATCTTTTTTCTTGGGAGGGATTGAAAAAAAGAAGGGCTTTTTTGTTTTTCCCAGGAGAAGCTTTTCCAAAAAAACGGGGGTCAAAAAATCTTTTGAGCTTTTCCATAAATGATTTTATCATTTTCCCACCAAAGTCTTTTTGTAAACCTCCCGATAATATTTTTGGGCGAAACGATGGGATTCGTCACGAATTTGTTGAAGGAGGCGAAGAACAGGGGAGCGGGAGGAAAGCTTGATAAGGTGCCAACGGCTGATTTTTCCTTTTTCCAAGAAAGGAATGACCAAGGTTTCTTCTTTTTTCGCCAAGCCGATTAAGCCAATTTGGTGATGGAGATTTTTCTCTTTTAAGGCCGCAAAGGCGGCGGAAACTTGGGTTTTTCCTCCGTCTATCAGAATTAGTTGGGGGTAAATCCACTCGGGATGATTTAGGCGGCGGCAAAGAATTTGCTTAATTCCTTCCGGGTCGTTTTCTCTGGCGGTTCTTCCTTTTTTGTGGAGGAAGGACTTGATGTTGAACTTACGGTAAAGGGTTTTTTCTGGTTCACCATTAACAAAAGCCACCATTGCTCCGACAATAACCCCGTGGCCTAAGTTGGAAACATCATAACCCTCAATTTTTTGAATGGTGAAAAGTTCTTGATTTTGATAACGGAGAAGCATTTTCCGAAGTTGCTTGTCCAAATACTGGTAGCGGTTGAGAGAAAGGTCGTCAAGGAAATGATGACGGCGGGTGACAAAGAGAAGGTCATCGAGCTGTTTTTTGATTTTGGCGGCTTTTTCGAAGGCTTCCTCGGCAATAGCTTTTTCCATTTTCTTTTTTAAAGCGCCAACCAAAAAAGAGATATTGCCGTTGAGGATTTTTCTGATTTTTTCTATTGTCTGCCGATATTTTTTTGTTTTTGCCTTTTCTGGGCCAGGACAAAGGCCAAGATGGACATAAAGGCAAGAGGAGC
>JAGGVZ010000059.1 GCA_021157735.1 bacterium
AAATAGGCAAAATCAAAACCTTTTTGGCCAAAGATTTCTGCATACTTCCTTGCTCTCTCTAAAGTTTTTTCCTCAATAAGCCCTAGGTCATAAAAAATCCTTCCTAATAAAGTAGATTTCCCATGATCCGAATGACCAATAAAAACTATATGTCTTGTCGGTTTTTCCCCTCTTTTTATATCCTTCATAAAAATTTTCTTGCAAAATAAATTTAAACCAAAATAAAATAATGTTATACTTCTCTAAAGTTTAAGTTAATTTTACAATGAAATGATTTTTTATTCTGTAGTAGTCCCCGTTCTTAACGAAGAAAAAAATGTAAAGTCTTTACACAAAGAGATTCTTGAGGTAATGAGAAAGTTGAAAAAACAATTTGAAATAATTTTTGTAAATGACGGTAGTACAGACAATACTTTAGAAGAACTGAAAAAATTATCCCCTATCAAAATTATTAATTTACGAAAAAATTCCGGTCAATCCGCTGCCCTCGACGCGGGGATAAAAAACGCCAAAGGAAAAATAATCATCACTCTCGATGGTGACGGACAAAACGACCCAAAAGATATCCCTCGATTACTTAAAAAACTCCAGGAAGGGTACGATGTAGTCTGCGGGTGGCGCTATAGAAGAAAAGACCCCTTCTCTAAACGACTGATTTCTCAAGGAGCAAAACTACTAAGAAAGTTTTTAGTAAACGATGGAATTCACGATTCTGGATGTACCCTAAGAGTATATAAAAGAGAATGTTTTAGAAATTTAGACCTCTACGGAGAAATGCATAGAATGATTCCTGCCCTTCTTAGATGGCAAGGATTCTCAATAACAGAAATAAAAGTCAATCATCGTCCCCGAAAGCACGGAAGGACTAAATACAATTGGAAAAGAACGATAAAAGGATTCCTTGATATGATAGATACTTGGTTCTGGCGAAAGTATCAGTCTCGCCCCCTACATCTTTTTGGCACTCTGGGTCTTATCCTAATCCTTTTCTCGTCTTCTCTTCTTTTCTATTTAGCTTTAAAAAGGCTCTTTTACCATTATCCCCTCTCAAATAAAATCTGGCCTTTGGTAGGAGCAATGGGGCTCCTTGCCGGAATACAATTTCTAGTCTTTGGTCTTTTGGCAAACTTAATCCTTAGAAACAGCCAAAGCAAAGAGTTCTATTCCATCAAAAATATCATCGAAAAAAAGTGAAACGATGAAAAGAATTTTGATGCTCAACTATGAATTTCCACCATTAGGAGGGGGTGCTGCCAATGCTAATTATTACTTACTGAAAGAATTCGCCCGATTTAAAGAGTTAAAAGTTGACCTTATAACCTCCTCTACAGAAAGATTCAAAAAACAAAAATTTTCTCCTAACATCACTATTTATTTTTTAGACATAGGAAAAAGAAGGAAAAACTTACACTACCAAACAAATAAAGACCTTATTATCTATTCAATTAAAAGCTATTTATTGGCAAGGAAATTACTTAAAAAAAACTCCTACGACATGATTCACGCCTGGTTCGGAATCCCTTGCGGATTTGTCGCGATGCTTTTAAAAAAACCATATATCGTCTCTCTCAGAGGATCGGATGTCCCCTTTTATAATCCTCGTTTCTACTGGCTGGATAAAATAATCTTTAAACACTTAAGCAAAATTATCTGGAAAAAATCTAAAGCAGTTATCGCCAATTCTCAAGGCCTTAAGAAATTAGCGCAAAAAACAGCCCCCTATCAAAAAATAAAGGTAATTTATAACGGAATAGATACAAACGAATTTAAGCCGACCAAAAACAAAACAATGTCTAAAAAGCTTAAAATTCTATGCGTTGCTAGACTTATCGAGAGAAAAGGAATTAAGTACCTGCTTAAAGCCCTTGGAAGTTTAAAGAAGAAAGATTTCATTTTAACCATAATCGGAGATGGCGAAGAAAAGAGAACACTAGTTCAATTAACTAAAGAACTAAGGATAGATAAAAAAGTAAAATTTCTTGGTCCTGTTCCCCATTCAAAAATTGCCCGCCACTATCAAAAAAACGATTTATTTATTCTTCCCTCACTGAACGAAGGAATGAGTAACACTGTTTTGGAAGCAATGGCCTGCGGATTACCCATTATTACCACCAAAGTTGGTGGCGCGAAAGAATTGATTAAAGATAATGGTTTTATTATTAAACCAAAATCTGTCCTAGCTTTAGTTGACACAATCAAAAAATATCTCGCTAATCCTAAACTCCTAGCAACTCACGGAAAAAATTCACAAAAAAAAGCTAAGCAGATGACCTGGAATAAGGCAGCTAAAAGTTATCTGAAAATCTATCAAAAGACTTGGGATTTCCTTTTATGAGAATTAAAAACAAATTTGCCAACCTAATTTTCAACAAAATAGACTTCCTAATCAGATTGTTATATTGCAAATTTCCTATGTTAAGCAAACTCTTGTTCTGGAAGCTCTACTCTTCTGACTTCAAAAAATTGGATAAACAATTTGAAAAAATGAAAAAGACAATAACCAAAAACGGTTTTGATTTCTCTGGAAAAGTTTGCCTAGAACTAGGACCAGGAAATTCCTATATTAATGCCTATAACCTATTAATGAATGGTGCCAAAAAGGTCATTCTTATTGATAAGTTTCCTAGACATTTGAAAACAAAAAAACAAAAAGAATTCTTTAGGAAAGAACTAGACTATATCAAGAAAAAATATAACCTATCAGAATTATTTTTTATTAGAAATGGAAAAATCAGGAAACAGTACATCGAGTTTATTAGAGCCGATCTCGTTGACACCCATTTCAAAGAGAAAGTCGATTTTATTTTGACCGTTAGCGTTTTGGAACATGTAAAAAAAGTCGAAAAGGTAGTTACTAAACTTAGTAAAATTCTTAAGAAAAATGGAATGATGTACCACTGGATAGATCTTAGAGACCATTATAACTTTAGTGAACCATTTCTTTTTTACAAATATTCTAAACGCGCATGGGAAAAATACTTAACTAAAGAAGGAGTTAGTTACACCAATCGCCTTAGATACGATGATTTTCTAAAACTATTCAAAAAATATGGATTTAAAATCCTTAATCAAAAAATTAAAAGATTTCCTCTTAATCTTAAAAAAATGAATCAAGAGTTTGAAAACAAAAACAATTTAGATGTTGGAATTCTAGAAGTAATTTTGCAAAAATGAGAATCGGAGTTTATGCTCGAGGATTGTCCGAAAGGGTAGGAGGTGTTAAAGAATATATCCGGTGCATGTGCCAGGCCCTTATTGAAGAACTCAAAAATAAAGATGAGCTCTTCATAATTCACAACAACCCCCAAAAACTTTTCCAGTTACGAAAGAAAAATATTCACGAAATTTTGTTAAAAGGTAGCAACAAATTTTTAATAGACTTTTTAAAGGCTCCCCCATCAATAAATAAGTTAAATCTGGATGTGTGCTGGTTCCCCAAAAACGTAATTCCCTTTGGTATAAAAGCTAAAAAAATGGTTACCGTTCACGATCTAGCTTATTTTATGCCTAAATATAATGCCTACCGCGTTTTAGACACATTATATATGAG
>JAGGVZ010000050.1 GCA_021157735.1 bacterium
AAGAGATTCCTGCCAAGGTAAGAAAAGAGTTGAAGTTTGTCTTTGTTGACAACCTCGACGCCGTCTTCAAAGAGGCGCTCCGAAAGAGATAGTTTGGTGACCCCACGGGGATTCGAACCCCGGTTTTCGCCGTGAGAGGGCGATGTCCTAAACCACTAGACGATGGGGCCAAACTAGGGTTATTTTACCAAATTTTTCCCCTGTTTTTCATTCCGGAAGAATTTTTCCGGGGAATACAAAACGGCAGCAATTAACCCAACAAGAAGAATAATTCCTCCGATTTCCAAAAGATTAGGGAGGAAAAGAAGATAAACTTTTAATTGTTTACCTTTGATTTTTGAACTGTCTATTTCCCATCCGTTTGCCCAGTTGTTAACCAGGACATGATTTTTCAAAAGCTGGGGTTTTACTCCTTCAAACTTTACTGCTACCCAGCCTTGGTCATAAGACTGAGGAAGGACTAAATAGTTTTTCTTTTTGACTGGAGAATTAAAGGCAACAGTGTAATACCAGATGTTTCCTTTCGCTTGGGTAGAAGTAGTTTGCGAAACGAGAGGAAAAGAACCGTTCTTTTGTATTCTCAGAGAAGTAAGATAGTCCCAATTGAGGGGAATGATTCGAAGAGAAGAGATGTCGTTGACAGTCTCTTTTTGATTGAAAGAAGAGTTGCTGAAGGTTAAGGTAATTCCCTTTTCAAATTGACTTACCGCTGGGATAACAAAATAGGCCTTTTTCCAGTCTTTAACTTTCTCTAGCTTGGTGTAAAAAAATTTATATTTCCCTTCTCCTCCGAAGGAGGAAACAAGAAGGGGATAACCTTTAACATGCCGATATTCTATTTCTACTAGCCAGCCAAGAGAAAGAGGTAATTCGGGAAAATACCACGAAGAACAAGAGTCATTGTTAGTAGCGGAAAGGCGGATGAACTTTTTTCCGCCTTCCTCGAGAGGTTCCAAGTTATACCAGCCGTTTTTAAAGGTTGGATTGCAACTTTTAGGTTTGAGTTTGAAGAGATTTTTTTGAATAGGATTGTCAATAAACCAAGGAGAGCGTATTTTGGGAATTTCTACTATTAATTTTTTGTTTCCCTTTTTAACTCTTGAAGTTAATTTTATATAGAAAGGAGAAGAGAGATTTTGGGCAGGATAAATTTTTAGTTTGATGTTTCTGTAGCTAATTTGCTTTTCTTCCTTTTGTCGATAGCCGTCGAGGATAATTGCCAAGTTATCAATTCTTTCTTCTTTGGGGTTGAAGAATATTTTCTCTGCGTACTTTTGCCACTGATGAGAAAAACCTAGAAAGGGGAACTCTTTTCTGTTAAGACATCGTTGTTTTGCTTTGTTCCAAAGGCAAAATTGAGGCCATTCATCACTAGAGGAAAGATATTCAAATTCAACCTCGACCACAACAGGTTCTTTTATTTTTTTGAAAAATTCATAGTTCTGCCAGTCAACGCATAAGGCAGCATCTTTGGTTTTAAGCACTACCGCATCTTTTTTTCTTGCAAATTTTATCCATCCATCAGGGCTTTGAGGCGCGCAGTGACGGGGTTTAATAAGAGCCTCAGGAGGAATTTTTATCTCCTGGCTGGGAGTACTAGGAAGAAGAGATTCAAAATTAGGGTAGAGAGGAGCAGAAAGGGCAGGATTAACTTCAGGGCTTTCCACTAATTGATAATTTTCCATCGAAAAAGGAATATTTTTTTCTATCTCCCAAGAGTCGAGGTTTTCTTTTACCTGGAAACTTAATTCGTCTTGAAGACGGTTGGTGAAAAGATCGGCAAACGGGTAAAAGAAAGTAGGATTAGAGGGGTTAACAAAGTAATGGGTGAAGTTGAGAAAAGCAGGGTCAAAATGACTAAATTTAAATCCAGGAGAAGAGGGGAGATGATTTAAAATAATAGGTTTGGTTTGGAAGGTAGTGTGATAGACGGTAATTTTGCCAAATTGGGCAATTTTTTGGAGTTTACCGGATTTGTCTAAAAGCTCTTTGGTTTTAACCGCTTGTTTGGCGTAAATTTTTTCTCCCGGAAAGATAATATTGTCGTCAAAGATAATAAATTCAACGAAATATTTTTCCAATATGTTTTCCAAAAGAGATAAATCTTGTTTTTGAAGGGCATAATTTAATTCCCAATAGTATTGCTCATTTTTTAAATTCCAAACATCAAAGGCGCGGTCCAAGATGGGCTGTTCAATCCCATACCAGAGAAAGCCTGAACCGCGAAGACCCCAGCGGTAAAAAGTCCAACCCCAAAAGTTTCCTTGAGGTAAGTTGGCGATCCGGGCTGTTTTAGGTTGAGTTTTAAAAAAATCTATTAATTGGAAATATTCTTTGGGGATTTTAAGGCGCATTTTGGGATAGATGAAATTGCCGCGGAGGGCGGGGTAGGAATAAACAAGCATGGAAAGGAATAGAAAAGTATAGAAAAGATTAGAGAAAAGTTGTTTTTTGGTTTTGGAGATTAAAAGATGAATGCCGTGGACAAAGAGAATTGAGAAAGAGAAGGCAGCCGGATAAACAAACTTGGTGAAAGGAGCGCGGAAAACTTGGTTAAGGAGAGGCGACTGGCGGAAAAGCCAATTGAAATAGGAAAATGGAGGAGTGGCTGAAAGGAGAGCTGTAGCCGAGAGAAGAAAGACTCCCAAAAGCCCCAGTTCAAAAGGCGAGATCTTTTTCTTAACACTCCTTCCTAATATTCTTAAAAACCCCAATATTCCCAATCCTCCCAAGAAATAGCCAATATTCAGAACCCAAGGTTTAGAAAAATGTTTTTGCCAGGGTTGCATTAGAGGTTGTTTTCCGTCAAAAAAATCGTAGTAATATCCTCTTAGGAGAAGAAAAT
>JAGGVZ010000021.1 GCA_021157735.1 bacterium
GAGAAACTATCTGGACAATTATCCAAGCAAAAGGATAAGCCAGCCAGAGAAAAGGCAAACCTAGCCAAGGAAAAACCAACCCTCCCAAAGCGGCAATTCCCAAACTCATCAGTGTCGGTACCAAGGGTAAAATAATCATATTTATCAGCGGCGCTGCCCAAGAAACTCTTCCAAAATGCCATCCCAAGAGAGGAAAGACTGCTAATTGAGCGGCTAGCGAATCAGCTAGCTCTTTGCCAACCAAAGGAATTTTTCTCAATCTTTCCAACTTTTTCTCAAAAAAGAGAATTCCTCCCATTGCTGCCATACTCAGCTGAAAACTAATACTAAAAAGCAACAAGGGGTTAACCAAAAGCATCAACCATCCGGCAAAAACCCATCCCCGCCAAGGATTAAGCTTCTCCCCCAATGCCTGAGCTAGATAAATAAGGGAAATCATTATCGCTGCTCTTATTACCGGCGGCTCTCCTCCCGCCACCAGAGAATAAAACCAAACCAAAACTCCTCCCAACAGCAAAGCCAACTTTCTTCCCACAAACCACGCCAAAAACTCCACCGGCCAACGGCTAATTACTGTTAGGTTGTATCCGCTGGCAACTACAATATGCAAAGATCCAGTATTTTTGAGAGCCTCAAAAAGTTCTCGGGGTAAAGACGACTTTTTTCCCAAAACTATCCCTGCCAGCAAGCTTGCCTCTGGTTCGGGAAGAAACTTTTGGAAAATTGCTCCCGCCCGCGCCTGACACCATAAAGCAAAATCCTTCAATTCCAAAAGAAAAGACCTTTTTCTTTCCCGAAAAACTATCTTTGGATTTTCCAGCCAAACCTTTCCCTCTTTGACTGTTGCCTTTCCCTTCACCACCAAACAGTCTCCAGGAGCAATCTCTAAAGGCCGCAAAGGTCTAATCCAAAAACCGCGAAAAGAAAACTGTCTTTTTTCTCCCGGACTGTTCCAAAAGCACCCTCTAACCACCACGGTTTTTCCCACAAATTTCTGGGGAAAAGGAAAAGTCAAAAAACGCCAGAGAAAAATGAAGATAAGGCTCCCCCAAAAAACTTTTTCTCTCATTAAAGGGTAATTTTGTCTTTAATCTTTTCAAAAAGCTTCTCTCCTATCCCCTCCACCAACATTATCTCTTCCAAAGAACGAAAACCCCCGTGTTGAAGACGATAATTAACAATCTTTTGGGCAAAAGAGGGACCAATCCCCGGCAGCTGTTCCAACTCTTTCGCCGTTGCCTGATTAATATTTATCTTTCCTCCCTCAGAAACTGCCCCCTGAACTTCGCCTTGGAAAGGAAAATAAAACTTGGCTCCGTCACGCAATAACGCCGCCCGGTTGATATTCTTTGCCACCCAATCCCTATCCGCCCGCGAAGCCAACCCACCACAGGCAATCAACAAATCCTGAACTCGACTTCCCTGGGGCAATTGATAAACCCCCGGTTTCATCACCGCTCCTTGCACATCAACCACTACCAGCTTTTCCTCCGGTTGAGAATCTTCAATCACCTCCACCGGCGGCGAAGAGGGAAAAAACAGCTGCCTTAAACCCCATCCGGCCAAAACTAACCCCAACAAAATCACCCCCTGGCGCCAATAGCGGAAAATTTTCAAAACTGCTTTTTCCTGAAGCATCCTTCCTGACGACTTGTCTTTCGGAAAAATAACTGCTTTAATTATAGTGTATGGGAGAGAAAATTGCTGCTGTCTTCACCAACCATCTTTTCCTTCTCAAAACTATCAAAATAATCGGCATTCTTTTGGGGGCTTTTGTCACCCAAAAAATCAGCCGGTTTTTTGTCCGCAGCTTTCGTCGCCGTCTAAAAACCTCTCCCGGAGAAACTCCCTCGCAAAGAAAAAGAAGACTCAAAACCTTAACCTCTCTTCTTAACAATACCATCAATATAGTTATCGTTCTCGTTGCTTTCCTTCTTGTTCTTGGAGAGTTGGGAGTCAACTTGACCCCCTTTCTCACCGGAGCGGGAATTTTTGGCTTGGCAATTGGCATGGGGATGAAAGATTTGGCCGCAGATATGGTGGCCGGATTTTTCCTCCTCCTGGATAATCAAATCAATGTCGGCGATCGCATCGAAGCCGGCGGGGCAAAAGGGAAGGTAGTCAAAATCGGCTTGCGGAATTTAACCATAAAAGACAAAGACGGCCGCTACTACTATATCCCCAACTCCGCTATCAAACTTATTGTTAAAGAGAAAAAACGGAAATGAAACGGGGATCTTTTTTCCTTCATTTTCTCTACCTGCTCTTGGCAACCTTTTTGACCTGGCTGTGGACCAACAGCCCGACTCTCTCTTACTATAATCTCCAACTAATCGCCTTTCTCCTTATTCTCTGGCTAATTAAAGTTTACTTTACCAAAAAAGAAAAAGGGGTAGTTAATTTAGCCATTGATGCTTCAGTTTTTACCCTGGTGGTTCTTTTACTGGTTTTCTCCACGGGAGGAGCCAGCAGTCCTTTGTTTTTTCTCCTCTTCTTTCTCCTTTTTGGCTTGGCTTTTACCTTTGAACCCCCTCTGGTAATTACTTTTACTTTTATTCTCTTTGCTTTTCTTGCTCCCGGAGTAAAAGATATCAATGACGCTGCCTCTTTGGTCTCTCTCTTTCTAATTACTCCTTTGGCTCTCTTTTTTGGCCAGCTGAAAATGAGATTGCTGGCAGAAGAAAAACGGGCCGCTCTCTTTCAAAAAAAATGGGTTAAAGACGAAAACCATCTTGAAAATCAAGAAAGCAACACCTTGCTTTGGTTAAGTTTAAAATTAAAACCTGGGTTAATAGAAATTATTGACAAAACCTCGCAACTTCTTGCTGACCTCAGTCATCTTACCCCCTCTCAAGCCAGCAGCCTAAAGAGAATAAAAAGAGTGGCCAAAGAACTCCTTAAAGGCGGAGAAAAATTGCTTTCCTTGGTAGACAAAGAGACTGATCGCGATGAATAAAAAAATAATTTTGGCAAGTACGACAGGAGGATTTCTTTTTCTTTTTCTCTTTTTTAAAATTATCCAGGCAGTTAATATGACTTCTAATAGCTACAAAATCCAATGGGGAAATATCAATATCGGTAGCGGCGAACAATCTTCTTCCAGCTATCAGTTAAGCGCTACTTTAGGACAAATTGCCCCGGGAAAATTTTCCTCCACTGGTTATATCGTCCGGGCAGGCTTTCAGTATATCCACTCCGTCATTCCCTTCAGTTTCACTATCTCTGATTTATCTATTGACTTTGGTTCTCTTGTTGCCCAAACCCCTAAAACGGCTACCAACACTCTCACTGTCTCGGCGGGAGGAGCTGGTGGCTATCAAGTTTTAGCTTACGAGAACCACCCTTTGCGTTCAGAACAAAATGAAGATATTCCCGATACTACCTGTGACTCGGGAACCTGTAGTGAAACCACAGCAGATGTCTGGACACAAAATACCACCTACGGATTCGGTTTTAACATGAGCGGCGATGATGTTCCCAGCGACTTTGTGGACAGCACTTACTTCCGCCAATTTGCCAACAAGGAAAACAACGAATCCCCTCAAGTAGTGATGAGCAGCAATTCTGTCACCTCCTCGGCAACTGCCACCGTCACCTACAAAGTAAACATTTCCTCCAGTCAAGCAGCAGGAAATTACGAGAACGCCATTACTTTTGTCGCTATCCCGATTTATTAAAAAAATGGAAAAAATAACAAAAAAAACTATTTTTGCCGTCTTTTTTCTTCTTTTTTTCTTCCCTTTCCCGGTGCATGGACAGACTCCTTTTTCTCTCTCCCTTTCCCCTCCTCTGGTAGAAATCTTGGTCAAACCAGGAAAAGGATTAACCCAAGCTTTTGAAGTCCAAAACCAATCTCCTTCTTCTCTATATTTAAAAACAGAAATTGTCCCTTTTCTTCCCGATCCGCAAACAGGACAAGTCCAATACTTGGTTTCCCCTCTTTCCCCCCAACCGCAATTTTCTCTCCTCAACGCCAATATTAAATTAGGACAAACATTTCACCTCAAGGGCTATCAAAAACAGCAACTGGTTCTAAAAATCACCATTCCCCCTTCTTTACCTGAAGGAGATTATTACTATACTTTTTTTGTCGTTTCTTCTCCTCCCGCCTCCTCTCTTGCCCCCGCCCAAAGCAAATCGCTGGCAAAAATCGGCAGCCATCTTCTCATCAGCGTTTCTTCCCGCCCTTCGTGGTCAGAAAAGGTTGAGATTCAAAAATTCCGTGTTTTCCCCCGGGTAAGTGATATTTTCCAAAAGGTTTCCTTCTCTGTTCAGCTAAAAAATCAAGGTTCTCATCTGACCAGACCAACAGGAAAAATAACTATTTACAACTGGTTAGGAAGAAAAGAGAAAGAAATTCTTCTTCGTCCCGACAACATTCTCGCTTACTCCTCAAGAAATCTCGTCTGCATTAAAAAACAAGATAAACAAAAAGACTTTCCTAAAACCATTCCCTGTCAATTTTCTTCTTCCTTGCCGGGTCGGTTCAAGGCGGTTTTGGAAATAAAAACCTCCTCTCTTTCTCTACAAAAAACAGTTACCTTCTGGTTTTTCCCTTTTACCTTAGGAGGAGGCATTATTGCTACTTTCATCCTCCTCTTTATTATAAAAAGGCTCTTGACAAAGAGAAATAAATTATCTTAAATGAAAGAGACCACAAAAAATGAAAAAAAAGATTAAAACATTCACCGTTAGGGGGATTTTATTGTTGCCTTTTGTATTGGTAACTATTTGTCTTTTTCCCCGAGAATTGGATTCGGCAAATTTAACCAACGCTAAAGACACCCTAGAGACTCCCCGCCTCTCTTTTCATGGAAAAAATGCTACTGATTTAACGGCCGGATCAACAGTTATTCAAATGGCTACCAGCGGTACTCCCTCTACCTCTACCGCTAATCTTTTCCCAGGCGACACAATTGTTTACACCGTTTCCAGCAATACCTATACTGTCGACCAAATCATTGACGATGACGAATTCTCCATAACTTCGGGGTTAGCCAGCGCTGATGCTGATGCTAACGACGAATTTGTAGTTAAAAGAACTTCCTCCCACACAGTAACCTTTACCACTGCTTCTGCTATTCCCGATGGAGCTATCAGAGTAAGAATAAAAGCCAATACTACTTCAGGTAACGATGGTCTCCCCGATCAAGACGGATTTGATTTTAACTCTATCTCCAACAGCGATATCACTTGTCCGGATGATGTTGCTGGCTATTACGATTTTGTTTCCGGAACAGCAACTGCTTCGGGTGGAACTGGCTGTCCCTCGGGATATCACTGCTTTGAATGCCGCTACTCAGGACCGGGAAATTCGGGCCAATCGCTAAGTATGACTATTGGCGGAACCACCAAATTAATCAACCCCTCTCCTGCTTCTGGCCATTCTGTTGGGACCGCTGATACTTATTCTGTCCTTATCGAAAATCTAGATTCAAGCGATAATATTATTGATTCTACTACCGTCAAAGTCGCTGTTATTGAATCTGTCCGGGTAACCGCTAGTGTAGATCCCACTATTTCTTTTCAGATTCAAGGAATTAGCGCCGACACAGGCACCTATTGCGGTGTTTCCCGGAGTGCCAGCAGTCCTGATTCTACCGCCACCACGGTTCCTTTAGGTTCTCTTTCCATCAGCAGCTTTACTGATGCTGTCCAACAATTAACTGTCTCTACTAACGCTCAAAATGGCTACGTGGTCACTGCCGTAGAGGACGATCAACTTTCTATCGATGGAGAAGGATCAATAGAAATTCCTGATTTATCAGGAGGAGCCACTGACTCCTCGACAGATTGGACAAGCACCAGCACCAAAGGATTTGGGTACTCTCTGGAAAATGTGGATGCGGCTTCCGTTGCTTTCCAATATAACGACGGTGGAGGAACCTTTCAGGCAAGACAATTTCCAGCTACTGCCGATTCTGAATCTCCCGTAACCATTTTCTCTTCTACTACTGTAGCTGATAACCAAGATGTTTATGTTTGTTACCGAGCAGTTATTTCTGCCACTCAACAAGCAGGCAATTACGAAAACGCCATTACTTATCGGGCTACAGCCACTTTTTAAATCAACAATGAAGGAAAAGAAAAAAATTAACTGGTTTTGGGAAGGAATTATTTTCCTTTTTCTCAGCGGGGTAGTTGTTGGCAAAGTGAATGCCCAAACAGTTACCAAAGTAACCGCTATCCCCTATCGGGTAGAAATCACCGCTGATCCGGGAGAGGTCGTTACCAAACAACTAAAAGTGCGCAATGAGGGGGATACCCAAATTGGTCTTCAAGTTAAAATTCAAGATTTTGTTGTTAATGACAAAGAAGGCACCCCCTACCCCGTAGAGGCTAAAAATGCTGGCCGTTGGGCTGCTTCTCAATGGATAACGGTCTCTCCCCAAAAATTTATTCTCAACCCGGGAGAAACAAAAACCCTGGACTTTGTCGCCATTGTTCCCGAAGATGCCCATCCTGGCGGGCATTATGCGGTGGTATTTTACGCTCCCGTAGGAGGAAATATTGGTGAATTAGAAGGAGAAACAACTGGTGCTTCCGCGGTTACCCCAAGTGTGGGAACCTTGGTTTACTTCAACGTCAAAGGGGAAATAAAAGAAGATGCCCGAGTAACTCGCTTTGAAATTCCCCGCTTCTTAGAATATGGACCAGTGAAAATTACCACCGAAATCCAAAACTTCTCTGACATTCACATCAAACCCCTAGGAGTGATTAGAATTTATGATATGCTCGGCCATCTCCGCACCACTCTTAAACTAGATGAACGCAACATCTTCCCCGGTGCTTCTTTAGTTTACCAAAACACCTGGAAGCAAAAATGGGGGCTGGGAAAGTACAAAGCCACCCTGGAAGCAGGCTATGGAACTCAAGGAAAAGCTCTTGTTGCTACCGCCTTTTTCTGGATAATTCCCTGGCGAGTTATCACCGTAACAGTTTTGGTTATTATTCTGGCTGTTCTTCTGGTTATTTACTTCAAAAAACCGAAAGAAATAAAAGAAGAAGAAACTCCCCCATTACCCAAAAATGCTTAAATGAAAAAAGTCTGGTTGCTGGTAATAGTAGCTTTGGGGCTGGGAGTAAACCAAACCGTCAATGCTCAATCCTCGCAAATTCTTAAGCAAAAAATTACGGTTAATAAAATCACCCTCCCTCCTACCGCTTCCGTTAAAGTCTCCGGACGGGTCGGCGGTTACCTTTTCAATATTGAGGGGTTAACCTCTCCTTGGGCTCAAGTGCAGTTTTTCTCTACCGAAGGTAACGTCAATTTAGTTACCGTGGCTAATAAGAAAGGCGAATTCTTCTTTAGAAATGCCTTACTTCCCCTCCAAACGGGGGACTTTTGCTTTTTAAGCATTGATATTCATCGCCAACCTTCGCCGCTGTTGTGTTTTTCTCCCCCTCCTCCCCAAACAAGAACAACGCTAAAGGGAATAATTCTTCCTCCCACTCTCTCCCTCACTAAAGATGCTTTTCGCCAAGGAGAAAGCAATGCTGCCTTGGGAACAACTGCTCCGGAGGCAACAATAAAAGTCTATCTTTTTGAAAAAGAAAGAGCTTCTTTTTGGGAGCTAATAGATGTTGCCCTTCCCGCTATCTTAGAGAAAAAAGAAGCGCTAGTGGGAAAAGTCCCTCTTTTCCCCGCCTTGGCGCGTGTCGGTCCTCCCTTAACTGTCTTGAGCAACCAACAAGGAGAATTTTCTTTTACTCTTCCTACTTATAAATCATCCCTGTGGCGGGTTTTTGTCGGCACCCAAAAAACCCAGTTAGGAAACAATCCTTCTCCTAAAAGCAACACCCTTCAATTCGTTGCCCTCTCTTGGTGGCAGTGGTTGCTGGTTAAGCTTTTGGTTTCCTTCATCAAAATCTTTCACTTGGCCCGGCGTTTTTTAGCCAACTTCTACTTCCTCTCTCTTGTTTTGCTGTTATCTATCATTTATATTATCTACTTGCTAAAAAATAAAAGAAAAATTATCAAGAAAAACTAACGCTTGATAATTTCTTCTTCTCTAACTGTCTCCGTCGCCTCACTAATCTTCCTTAACAACCGACAATAAACATCACAAAAAGGCGAATCATCGGCCACCGGGAAATGGCTTTCCAGAATCTCTACCGCAGAAAAAATATCTCTCCTGTTACTCTCTTTTCTTCTCTGAAAGAGGATATAGGCAAAATCCAAAGGAGACAATATTCCGTTTCCTTCTTTTCTCTCTTCTTGTGTCTGTTTGCTCACCAAAAAAGCAAGAAATTCCTCCCGCCCTTTTTCGTTGCCAAAAAATTCCTTTTGACAAAAATTTTTCAATATCCGTCTGAAAGTATTACTAGTCGTATCACCTTTTTCTTTTGACAACCACTTTTTCAGTTCTGTTAATTCATCAATCCCCAAAAGAAGCGACGCAAACTCCCCCCCTCTGTTTTTATCTCTTTCTAACACCAAGCGTTCGCTCACTACTTTTTACCGAAAAGTCAAAGTCACTGTTTGAGGAAATTCTTGGCCATTAACTAGAGCGCTCACTACAAACTGGCCGGCTACTGTCGAGGTAACTTCAAAGATTGCCTGGCCAAAATCATCGGTAACTGACTGAATTTCTTTTATCTGCGGCAATCCTCTTGTCCCTGGGGTTTTCGGTTTAATCCGCAGTTCAATCTGCTGTCCAGGAACTCCCCGTCCTCGGGCGTCAAAAAGAAAAGCCGTCACCCTTATCTTTTCCTCGCCGTTTGCTTTAACCGAAAGCGGCGAACCGAATACATAGGAATTAGCAAGAGAATAAGCGCCGGGAGCATTAGTCGCTTTTGTTAAATAAACTAAAATCTTGGGAACTACCTGGCTGGCGAGGAAAAAAAGGGCCACTAAAGAAATAATCCCTACTCCTACCCAAAGCATTTTTCTCTTACCCCCACTCTTAGGGCTATTCGAAGAAGAAACCACAGGAGCAACCATAGAAGAATTTTCTCTCTTTTGTTCTTGAGAAGTTTGGCTTATTGTTGCCATTGCTTAATTTAAACAAAAAGAAAAATGGTTGTCAAGAGAGGGCTTTTCACCTATAGCAGAAATTACGGCAAAAAGAAAGAAAACCAGCCATTATTTCTCTCCCCCAACCTTTGTTTTTTATTTTTTCCCAAACAAAGGAAAAGAAAGCCTTGTTCTTTTCTTTATCAGATTCTCAAAAAATTTGCTAAAAACTACTCTCAAGAAGCTATTTTTAGAAAATTTCCAAGCCCATAAGCGCTGTTTAGTTCAAATCAACCGACTTTTTGAAAATTACCAGCTAAATCTTACCGGAAAAATTTCTTATTAAACTTATTAAATTTCTTATTAAAACTTATTAAAATCTAGCTAAAGTTAATTTTAACTGGCTTTCCTCCCTTCTTTTGAAGCTTGTTTTATTTCTCCGCATTTACTCCGAAAGAAGAAGCTTCCTTATTTGCTTCCGTGAAAAATGCCGTTTTTCTTTTGAAAAACATTTTCACAAAGACATCTTCTCTTTATAAATA
>JAGGVZ010000032.1 GCA_021157735.1 bacterium
CCCCAGCACAAACTTTTGGAAACATCATCCACAAAACTCTCAAAAATTTTTACCAGCAACAACTAGTAGAAAAAGAAAAACTTCCCCTCTCCTTTCTTTTGGAAATAATGGAAAGAAATTGGACCAGCGAAGGTTTTCCCTCCAAAATATACGAGAAAAAAGCGAAAGCAAAAGCAAAAAAAATTCTCCGCAATTTTTACAAAACAGGATTTAACTACCAAAAGATTGGCCAAGTAGTGGCTTTAGAACAACCCTTTTCTTTCCGTCTCACTCCCACTTTAAAAATCGGGGGGAAGATTGACCGCGTCGACAACATCAGCGGTGACAAAATTGAAATTATCGACTATAAAACTGGCAGTAACCGCCTTCCCTCTCAAAAGGAGGTTGACAAAAACCGTCAGCTAACTATTTATGCAATGGCTGTTTCTACTTTGAAGGATTTTCCTTTCTCCCGCCCGGTGGAAAAAATTGTTCTTTCTCTGTGGTTTCTTGACGCGGGAATAAAAGTATCCAGCCAAAGGACGGCTGAGGATATTGAAAAAGCCAAAGAAGAAATCCTAAAGCTGGTAGAAGAACTGGAAAAAACCGACTTTCCTCCTAAACCTAACCGACCTTTTCCCTGCGATTATTGTGAATACAAGCTCCTCTGCGACGCCTGGCGCTAACTCACCGGCAGGGAGAAAGAAACTCCCGGCGACGAATCTTCCCGATTGGACTTTTAACCTCAATTACCACTTTTTCCGGTAAAGGCGCCCTAAATTCTTTTTTAAATTCCCCCTGGGGAGAAACTCTGGTTATCTCCTCATTGATTTTTACCCCTGCATCAGCCTTAGTCCTTCCTTCAATAATCAATTTTTTCTCCTCGCATCTTAACTTTACCCGCAAAGGAGGGGGGGAGTTAAAAAGAATATACTGATAAAGTAAATAAGCGCCCGCTAATGTTCCGATTATCCCGGCAACTATCGCTCCCTTCCCCCAAGATTTGATTTTAACCTCCCGCCGATGAAGTACATTTTTTCCTTTCCACTCCCCCGACCAGTCACGCCGGAAAAGAGAAGCCATCCCCTGAGGAGAAAGACCAAGAAACTTAGCATAATCACGAACATAAAGTTGGGCATAGTGGAGATTAGGAAAAACCTGATGATTTCCTTTTTCAATTCCCTCCAAATATTTAAGGGGAATTTTGGTTTTTTCGGAAACAAATTTTAAAGAAATTCCTTTTTTTCTCCTCTCTTCGCGAAAAATTTCTTGGGCAGTTTTCATGGCTACTGGTTAGTCAACTCTTCTGGTAAAGAAGATACCAAAGCCTCCCGGGGTTTGGAGCCTTCCGCGGGACCAATTATCCCCGCTGCCTCCAGCTGATCCAGAATCCTCGCCGCCCTGGCATAACCAATCTTCAACTTTCGCTGTAACAAAGAAGCAGAAATCTTTCCTTCTCTTACCGCCATTTGGGCGGCATCCAAGAAAAGAGAATCTCTCTCTTCACCATTTACCAAAACAGTATTGGCATTCCCAGTAGGAATCGGTTGGGTAACTACCCTTTCATCATACTGGGCCTCCCGCTGGCTTTTGAGAAATTCAATTAGGCGAGAAACCTCTCGATCGGAGATAAAGGGTCCCTGAATCCGGGTAGGTTTGGCTTGATCAGGAGGAACATACAGCATATCTCCTCTTCCCAAAAGCTTTTCTGCTCCTGGCGTATCAATAATTACCCGAGAATCGGTCATGCTGGCAACGGCAAAAGAAATTCGGCAGGGAATATTGGCTTTTATCAAACCTGTCAATACATCTACCGAGGGACGTTGGGTAGCGAGGATAAGATGAATACCGGTCGCTCTGGCCATTTGGGCAATTCGACAAATAGCATCTTCGACTTCGGCGGGAGAAAAAAGCATAATGTCTGCCAACTCATCGATGAAGATAAAAACATAGGGGAGTGCCTGAAAACCTGCCTTTTCATTGTAAGCCTCAATATTTCTCGCCCCCACCTCGGTAAAAAGTTTGTAGCGCCGTTCCATCTCTTTCATCGTCCAATGAAGGGCAGAAATAATTTCTTTAGGATTATGCATTACTGGAGCTAAAAGATGAGGAACACCATTGTAACGAGACATCTCTACTCTTTTGGGGTCAATAAGAAGAAGACGAACTTCATCGGGAGTAGCCCTCATTAAAAGGGTGCTAATCCAGGCATTAAGCAAAACACTTTTTCCTGCTCCTGTCTGCCCAGCAATAAGAACGTGAGGCATTTTCCCCACATTAGCTACTTGAGGATTACCAGAAACATCCAACCCCAAAGGAACCATTAAAACTGACTTTGACCGCTTCATCGCTGGCGATTCTAACATTTCTCGTAAACTGACAATTCGCGGTTTTTTGTTAGGAACCTCTATTCCCACCAAAGATCGTCCCGGAATAGGGGCTTCAATTCTAATCTGTCCGGTAGGAGCAGCTAATGCTAAAGCCAAATCATTGGCAAGAGCAGTAATCTTGGAAAGCTTGGTTCCTAAAGCTACCTCCAGGGCATATTGAGTAACCGCCGGGCCTTTGTTAATTTCTGCCACCCGGGCAATAATTCCGAAAGAATCAAGAGTCCTCTCAATAATATCCGCATTTTTCTTCACATCTCCCCTATCCGCCTCTTTGTTTTCCACCTCTTCTAAAATATCCAA
>JAGGVZ010000058.1 GCA_021157735.1 bacterium
ACCAGATTTAGAGAGAAAATAAACGAAATTGACAGTAAGCTAGCCAACCTCCAAAAAGCAGAAGATGAGTATTACATTACGGCAAATTACCTATTGGAACTGGCTAATCGGGCTTACGAGCTTTTCAAAAGTTCTGAAGTTGAAGAAAAAAGGCAACTTTTGAAGTTAATACTTCAGAACTCAAACTGAAGGGTAAAAAACTCCAATATACCCTGAAAAAACCGTTTGACAGCATTCTTTTTACGCTTCCCGTTCAGCTTGGCTTCCTCAACCAGATATTGCTCGAACCAGAAAGTGGCCAAGAGGGCATTTAATTGGTTCTGACGTTAGCTCCAAAACTTATCTTGATTGGCAACAATCAAGCCAATGGTATTTTTCAAAGATTGGTCCCGATACTGACGAATAAACTGTCTTAATTTTTGGTGGGCAGGATAGCCTTTCTCTTCAGGATTAGTTAAAACAGTCAGAGCTTCTTTTAGGTCTTCAAATTTTTCTTCTCCTAGCTTTTCTTTTAAGGGAGAAAAGTAGAAATAAAACATGAAGTGGTTAAGCTCGTGGATAACGATATTAATATGTTCTTTGGGATTGGCGTTTTTGAAAACCGCAAACCATCTTTGTTTGAAGTTGTAAGGACAGATAGGGATGGTGGTGATGTAAACAGTTATCCTCTTGAAAGGGAAGGGCTTTTGATAAACTCTTTCTAGAAGAGAAATTATTTTTGGCTCGTTTTTGTCTAAGTTTCTTTGCAGCCCCTTTTTCAACCTTTCAGTTGACTGCCAAAATTCTTGAGGAAGAGAAGCAAAGTAATTTTTAATTACTTCCCTAGCTTCCTTCTCTGTTTTTGCTTTTCTGAGGGCATTTTTGAAAGATGAGGGAAAGGGTTTGAGGAGTTTTTCTTGCTGTCCTTTTCTTCCATAATCCCTTCTTTTGAATTGCCAAAGAGAAAAAAGGTAATTGTTAATGTCTTTGGTAAGGGAGTATTTAGTCGTGAACATTTTTATAGAATTATAGCTAAAGAAAATATCAGTTGATTTATTGGAGTATAATATATTTGAAATGAGCAAAGAAAAAGTACCCGAGACACAGGAGAAATTTTCTCTTGAGGCTAGATGTTGGAAAGGAGAAGCTCAAGGGGAAGGATGTTTAAAGAGGGCAAGAAAGGTTGTAACAATTCAGGGTGAGGAAACAGAAACAGAGTTTGTTATTTCTAGATTAGGGATTGGTAGGGGAGAAGTGGCTGCTTGGGTTTATATAGGAGGAATAGCGCCTCTGGAAGAAAAGGAAGTGCTTCGGCGCATCTATCTCTATCTTGCTCGGCAAGAAGGAGAAGATGGAGAAGAAGACATTGAAGATTTAATTTTACAATCCTTACAAGAAGCAGAATTGCAAGAAGAAAGCTTGATGGAGGTTGCTGGCTATACTATTGTTTTTCCTAAAGAGGGAGGTTTTTATATAAGAAAAGGAGAGGATCTTCTTTCTGTTGAGGAGACTGAAACTTTGGTTAGAGAATCGGTTGGAGATATTATTATTTAAGAACAAAACCCTTCTTCTTTATTTTCTAGTCTATTGGCTTCCTTAATTTTTTACGGAGAAGAGAACATTTGCAAACCTGTTTTATATTCGAAATTAACTTATGGAAATCTTATCCGATGGCTTTCACTTTTCCAACGCCCGGCAAGGATTACAATTCCAGTTGGGGATTCAAAAACCACCTTTCCTTTTAGTGATTTAGCTAGTTGTTTGAAGGGATCTTCTTTAGACGAAGAAAAATCTTGGTTTTCTTCTCTTCTAATAACAATAATAGTGGGACGATCAGAGATTCTAGCTTGAATTCTCTTCTGGAGGTTTTTTAAATCAGAGGTAAAACCACATTGTGGAGCAAGTTCTTTCAGAATAGAGGTTGTAGGATCTTTATCTGTACTTTCAACTCCGGCTGCAAGAACGAGGGGATGATTTAGGGGATTTAACGAGTATCCTTTATTATACCAATCCAGAATTGCATCAGTAAATTTTTTTAATTCTGGGTTTTGGGGTGATTCACCCCGTGTTAATGCATTAGCTATCTTTGGTCCAAATTTGCTGCTTAACAAATATGTCAACGTGGAATCAATAAGATGGCGTTTAGATTCTTCTTCAGGAGAAGTTTCTGCGTTCATGGTTTTTGTATTATAGCATTTTTCGATTTTGATTGCCATTATTTCCCTTGATTATAATGAACCCAGAAGTGAAAAAAGGTTGGCTTTTTAACCTAAAAGCTCTTCTTATAACTGCACTTAAACATGACCGGCAAACAGCTGCTCAAGACTGCCTTCAAAAAACTGTTTTTTAACAGTAAAAGTACTGTTTTCTTGGAGAAAACGGAACCGTCAGTGCTATCTGAGTAATTGTTGATTATTTCCAAAGAGAAGGTGCTTAAAGTAGAATTTCCTCCAGGAAATTTGCTACTATTATTTTAGACGTGAAAAAAATTGGGGCAGTTCTTTTCCTTTTCATTTTAATTTTGGTTGGTATTTTTTCCGGGTATAATTATAAAAAACAGGTTCTTGTTCAAACTGAAGAATTTAGTCAAAAAATTGACTCTTTTCCACCCAGTCAATCTCTTTCGAAAAGAAAGCCGATTTTGTTGGAAATGGATCGTTTTGTTCAGGACAACTTTCCCTACAACAACCCGGAGGGACTGATTGTTTATACCTGGAGATTTTCTCCTCTTTTTTCTTTTTTTAATCTTCGTTTGGAAAAAGCAATCGGAGAGATTGAAACCAGCCAGCCGACAAAAAACGAGATTTTTCTTTGGTATATCTATAACATGGGAGTGATAATTAAATCAGAAAACACCACCGTGGGTGTTGATTTGGGTCAAGAGTGGATTAGCCCCAAACTGACAAAATTGGCTGATTTGGTTGACCTTTTAATTTTCAGTCATCCGCATCCTGATCATTTGAGTCTTAAGCTGGCCAGAAGGGCAACTGAGAATGGTATTCCCATAGTTCTTCCCTCAGGTGTTGTTGGTCGGGAAGCTTTCTATGGAGAGAGATTTGGAGAGAAAACAATGAATATGGCTGAGGCGGTAGCTAAATTTGCCAAGATAAAAAATAAAAAGTTAATAATAGAAATGGCGCCTGGCGAGACAAAAACAATCAAAGGTGTTAAAATCACCGCCTATCCAGCCACTCATCGTGGACCAAAACACTTACGGTCAACTCCCACCCGGTGGTTTTATTTTGAAATTGCCAACACTCGTTTTTTACAGACCGACGATGCAGAACCAAAAGAAACACCTCTTTTCTCCTTTTCCAACAAAGTTGATGTTTTGCTTACTGCCCAACCGCGAATTAATCCGGAGCAAATTTTAACTATTAACCCCCAGGTTGTCCTTCTCCTTCACCACCATGAACTTGGACATGGAAAAGACGCTTGCCGTAATAATTTAAACGACTATCTTCATTTAGCCAAAGAAGTCGAAAAGCAAAAACCAAAGATTAAAGTAATCCCTATAATCTGGGGGGAAAAGATCAGAATTGCAACTAAATAAAAGATTTGCTAAACTGTTAAAGATGACGAAGAAAGGAAAGAACCCTTGGGTGGCAGTCCTGCTTTCTTTGCTTTTCCCCGGTTTGGGACATTTCTTTTTGGGAAAGTATTTTGACGGTAGCGGTTATGTTGTTGCTGCCGGCATTCTCTGGACAGCCATTCTTCTTCGGAGCTCGAGATTAATGACTCTCGACCCTGTCGCTTTACTTTTTTGGTTTGCCACAGCGGCAGTTTATTTTTACGCCGCCGCCGACTGCTATCGGAAAGCGAAGAATAACATTTTTTCCTGAGAATTGCTTTAATTTTGTCGCTTCCTTAGAGTGAAGAGCGTTGGATATCATTACAGAGTTACTTTTCACCCTCACTTAGCTTGGCTTATTGGGCAATTTTAGGACGGCCAACTGTTAGAAAATTAATAGACTATTTCAACTTAGTGATGTCAACCAGCGCAGTATTTATTAACAGTCATCAATTGTCGCCAGCCAGGTCGGGGGTGATTGTTCTTACTGGACATGGCTAAATTATATCACGGTCCGTTAATATTATTCCCCACGCCGTAGTTTATTAGCAGAAACCTTATAAAGGATGGGATCTGGAGATAGTGGG
>JAGGVZ010000043.1 GCA_021157735.1 bacterium
ATCATGGGAAATCTACTTTATTAGGAAGGATTTTTTATGACCTAGGGCTTATTGAGGAAAAAACTTTAGAGAGAGCAAGGAAGTATGCAGAAATCTTTGGCCAAAAAGGTTTTGATTTTGCCTATTTGATGGATAGTTTGAAAGAAGAGCGGGCGCGGGGAATTACTATTAATTTGGGGCATAAAAAGCTGGAAACAAAGAAAGTTTCGATTACTTTTGGAGATGCTCCGGGACACCATGACTTTCTCAAGAATATGTTGGTTGGAGCAGCGGAGTCCGATGCGGCAGTAGTGGTAGTTGCTGCCGATGAGGGACCGCAAAAACAAACGAGAGAACACCTTTTCTTAGCGAAAATGTTGGGAGTTCCCAACGTAGTTGTTGTTATTAATAAAATGGACCTAGTAGGGTATAAAGAACAACGTTTTGAAAAAATTAAGGAAGAAGTGATTCGTTTACTTAAAAAAGCTGGTTATTCTCCCGAAGAAGCAACTTTTCTTCCCGCAGCAGCTCTTTATGGAGAAAATGTGATCCATAGAACTGAGAAGATGAAGTGGTTTTCCGGACCTACTGTTTTGGGGGCAATCGAAAATCTTCCTTCAGTAAAGATTCCTAACGACCTTCCTTTACGCCTTCCCGTTCAGGATGTTTATTCTTCCACCCGGCAAGGAAAAGAGGCGGTTGTGGGGAGAGTTGTCTCAGGAGAAATTAGAGGAGGGGATAGGGTAACGGTGTATCCTTCAAAGAAAGAGTTTGTGGTGCAGAAAATCTTTATCCAAGAGAAAGAAGTACCGTTGGCTCAGCCAGGAGATAATCTTTATTTATTTTTGGGTAACAAAAAGGGAGAGATAAAAAGAGGAGAGGTTATTGCCTTTGCTGATACCCCACCGGTTTTAACCAAACAGTTTGCTGCCGCAGTTATTTTTTTTGGAATTTCCCAAAAAGTGAAAGCAGGGACAAAAATGACTTTTTCTCTCCTAACCGAGCAGGTAGAGTGCGAAGTGAAAGCAGTTGTGAAAAAAATTGATACTGTAGTGGGAACAGAATTATCTGGAGAAGAGATTGGCAACAATGAGGCGGGAGAGGTAATAATTAAAACAAAAAGAACAGTTTTTATCGAGGAGCAGGAAAAGAATCCTTCGTTGGCTAGATTTAATCTAAAACAGGGAGAACAAATTATTGGAATGGGTATTTGCTTGGAGGTAATAGATGAATAGAAAAGCAAAATTAATAACAATTGGTTTAGATGCTGCCACCTGGAAGATAATTACCCCTAATTTAAAGAGGTTACCTCATTTTGCTACTTTGATAAAACAAGGGAAAGCGAAGACTTTGATTGTTCCTGATAAAGAAGAGATTCTTTCTCCCCCTATTTGGTGTTCCATGTTCTCTGGGAAGACACAAGAAGAACATGGTCACCTCCGATATGTAGTAAACAACCATTTGGTTAAAAGAAAAGATATTAAAGTGGATTTTGTTTGGGATGTTCTTGACAGAAAGGGAATATCTGTAGTTGCCCTCCAAATACCTTTTGTAATGCCTCCTTTTAACTTCCATTGTCATTATGAGCCGGTTGGTTATGGTGCTTCCTACGATTTAAAAGAGTTAGAGGAAGATACTGATGGAGTTTTTTTTAAGGCAGTAGAAATTTTGAAAAAGCCACCGGAGGTTTTTATTGTTGTTTTTACTGCTTTAGATAGAGTTCAGCATTTTCACTGGGGAGAACCGCTGGTTATCTCTTGGTATGAGAAGATGGATAAAATTTTGGGCGTTTTAGAAAAATACGCGGAAAAATTGATTGTTGTTTCTGATCACGGTTTTTGCGGGATTGGTGAGGCAAGGACGAGAACTCTTCCCGAGAAAAACGATAAGGGAGAAGAGCTGAAAGGCGATCATCACCAAGAGGCAATTTTGATTACTAGGGGAATAGATTATCCTATCAATAAACACGAAGACTTATTTTTTGCTATTCTGAAGGAGGTAAAGAATGCAAAATCCGCTGGTTAGCCAAACAGAATTTATAATCAAGGAAGCCAAAGCGAGATTTAAAAATCCTGCTCTTCTTTGGGCAGGAGGAAAAGATAGTACGACAATGCTCGATATTGCCCGTCGAGCCTTTGCTCAATTGGAGGAATTTCCCTTTCCGGTTATTTTTATTGATACAGGGTATCAGTTTAAAGAGACTTACGAATACATAGAAAAATACGCCGAAGTATGGAAGTTGAAACTTATCCGAGCCAAAAACGAAAAGGCTTTAAAAAAAGGGATAAATCCTTTTAGTGTTAGTCATTTTGAATGTTGTAATGCTTTAAAGACTGCGGCTTTAAAGATGACAATTAAAAAATATAAGTTTGACGCTATTTTGGTAGGAATCAGATGGGATGAGCATGGAGTGAGAGGAAAAGAGAGTTATTTTTCCTGGCGGGAAAATCCTTCCCATATGCGCGTTCATCCAATGTTGAATTGGTCGGAAAAAGAGATTTGGAATTATCTGAAAAGGAACAAAGTTCCTTATAATCCTCTTTACGATCGAGTGGAACATGGCAATTTGGTTTTTCGAAGTATAGGCTGTTGGCCTTGCACCAAACCTGTTCCCAAAGATTCTTTGGAAGAAAGGGGAGGAAGGGCTTTGGATAAAGAAGAGCTGATGGAGGACTTGCGGGCTTTGGGGTATATGTGATGTAATAAACCAGAGTGACAAAGAAGATACTGAGCAATAGTGCTGTTTTATTTTCCTCGCAGATTTTGGCAAGATTAGTGGGCTTTGCCTATTTTGTTTTTTTAGCAAGAAATTTAACAGTAAAGCAGTTGGGAATTTATGTTTGGGTGTTGGGCTTTGTCTATAACTTTTACCCCCTTGCTGATTTTGGCCTCCAGCGCTTGACGGTGAGAGATCTTGCTCGGTCTCCCCAGAAAGAAAAAGTTTTTTTAAGGAAAGCTTTTCCTTTTTCTTTTTTTCTTTCTCTCTTTTCTCTTTTTTTAGTTTTAACAACAGGGGTAATTTTGGGAGTGGGAAGAGAAAAACTTTTTTATCTTTTTGTTTTCGCCTTAACGATTATTCCTTACAATCTTCTTTTTCTCTATGCCGCGGCTAAAAATGCGGCCGAGAAAATGGGCTTTTATGGTTTGTTGACCATTTTGATTTCTTTGTTGAATTTTGGAGGAGGATATTTGGTAATTCATTGGCGAAAGGAACTGGTTTTTCTTTTCCTTTCCCAAGTTTTGATTCTTTTTTTTCTTGCCCTCTTTTTACTAATTAAAGAAAAAGCCTTCTCCTGGAAGATAAAAATTGATTTTTGGAAGAAGCTTTTTCGGGAAATTTGGCCGATAGGGGTAATTTCTACTTTAGCTGTATTTTACTTGCGGGTAGGACTCTTGAGTGTGGGTTGGTTGTTGGGTGATTTTTGGGCGGGGATTTATGGAGTCGCTTCTAAGTTTATTGAGGCAGGGATTCTTCTTCCCAGTTCAGTTGCTTTAGCCTTTTTTCCCCTCACCTCTCGTTTGGTAAAAGAGGATAAGGAAAAAATGAGAAATGTTTATCGGAAAGGGGTTTTTCTTTTGTTTTTGCTCTCTCTTCCAGTGGGGGGAGTAATGTTTTTTGGAGGAAAGTGGATTATCCCGATGCTTTACGGAGAACAGTATTTACCCGCTGTGCCTATTTTTTCTTTAATGGGAGTTTTAATGGTTTTGTTTTTTGTTAATAGTCTGGCGGGGAATGTTATTCAATCTTCTTCTTATTTAAAGAATTTTGTTCCTTTTGCTTTTTTGAACTTTCTAGTAGCAGTGGTTAGTTGTTGGTGGTTGATAACTAAAATCGGAGCAATTGGGGGAGTTTGGGGAATGATTATAAGTGAGATATTTGGGTTGATAGTTAATAATATTTTTGTTTGGAGGATATTGAAATCTCCATGATTCCCCTTCTCTCCATCATCATTGTTAACTACAACACTAAAGCTCTTCTTCATCAATGTCTCACTTCTCTTCTTTCTTCTCAAAGAGGAAGGAGAAGGAAAGGTGGTTGGGAAATCATTGTGGTGGA
>JAGGVZ010000003.1 GCA_021157735.1 bacterium
ATGGATTTTGGCTAAGAAGGAGTTAGGTATTTCTCTGCGAAGAATTCTTTTGGTGCCATTTATTAGTGTTCTGATTATGCTTTTAGCCCTCTTTTTAGCAGAGAATTTCTTCCCGCTTTCTTTACCGGGTATTTTAGGATTGGTTTTGGTAGGAGCAGGGGTTTACGGAGGGGCGATGTTTCTTTTTGCCAAGGACGATATTCGTTGGCTGTTTGACTCTTTGCTTTTATGGGTAAAAGGTTTACGGAAATAACCAGTTTTCAAAAACTTTTCCTGTTTGTTTTGATTTTTTTAGGGACTATTTGCTTATCATTGACCACTTTTCGGAGTGGAAGAGAACAGGAAGAAGGAATAGCTTTTTGGGGACCCAATGGACACGATGGTATTTGGCATATTGCTTTGGCTAATCAGTCTTTAAAATCGTTTCCTCCTCCTTGCCCAGTTTTTTCTGGATTTAAATTAACCAATTACCACTTTTTTTATGATTTACTGCTGGCTTTAAGTGGACAACTAACGAAGGTTTCCCTTTTTACTCTTCATTTTCGTTTTTATCCTGTTCTGTTTGCTTTTTTGTTAGGGGTGCTGTCGTTTATGGTAGGTTATCTTTGGCGGAGGGATTTTTGGACTGGCTTTTGGCTTTGTTTCTTGAACTATTTTGCTGGATCTTTTGGCTGGATAGTGACTTTAGCAAGAGAGGGGCGAATTGGAGGAGAGTCGCTCTTTTGGTCAATGCAGTCTATTTCTACTCTTCTTAATCCCCCTTTTGCTTTGTCTTTAATTTTTCTTTTAGGAGGAATGCTTTTTCTTCTTTCTTGTAAAGGAAAAAGTTGGAAAGAAGTTTTGCTGGGAGGAGTTATTTTTGGGGTGATTATTAATATTAAAGCTTATGGAGGGGTAGTTGCCCTGGCGGGGTTGGCTAGTCTCGCTTTTTTTGCCTTCCGAAAGGGTCGGTTGGGGGAGGGAAAAGTATTTTTAACAGCAACAGTAGTCAGTTCGCTAATTTTTTTCCTTACTAATCGTTCGGGAGCAAGTCTCTTTATCTTCAAGCCTTTCTGGTTTATTCACACGATGCTTGAAGCAAGAGATCGTCTTTTTCTTCCTCGTTTAGCTCTGGCAAGATACGCCTTGCTTGCCTCATCCTTAGGGCCAAAATTGATTTTGATAGAAGTGATTGGTTTGGGTCTATTTTTAGTGGGTAATTTGGGAGGACGGATTTTTGGTTTGCTGGCTTTGGGAAAAAGACTTTGGCAAAAAAGAGTAACTTCTCTGGATAGCTTTTTGGGAGGAGGAATGCTTGTTTCTCTTTTCCTCCCTCTTTTATTTATTCAAAAAGGAACCGCTTGGAATACAATTCAATTTTTTTACTATTTTCTTTTTTTGATGAACTTTTATTTTGCTGCCTTTTTGGCCGATTTGACAAAAACGGCGTCTTTGAAAGAGAAAATTTTTCTTGGCGTGCTTTTAATTATCACTATCCCCACCAGTTTTTCTACTTTAAGAGACTATCTGGGTAGGTTCCCTCCCGCGGTGATTCCTTCCTCTGAAGTTGTGGCTTTGAAGTTTTTGAGAAATCAGCCGGAGGGAGTGGTGTTAACTTTTCCTTATCAAAAAGAAAAAAAGAGAAATGGCGTTTTGGTTCCTTTGCGTTTCTACGAAACAACCGCTTATGTTTCTGCCCTAACCGGAAAAATTTCTTTTCTTGAAGATGAGATGAATTTGGAAATTACCGGTTACCCTTGGAGAGAAAGAAAGAGAGAAATAGAAAAATTTTTCTCCTCTCGGGATGAGTTCTGGGCGCGGGGTTTCCTGGTGAATAATCAGATAGATTATATTTATTTAGTGGCGGAAGAGAAACTACCTTTACCACCAGAAAAATTGGGGTTAAAAGTGATTTTTAATAAAGGAGGGGTTAGAATATATAAAGTGTTAAGGTAAAGAAATTATGAAAAAACCGTTAATTTCTGTTGTTGTTAACACTCTTAATGAAGAAAGAAATCTTCCCCGTTGCCTTTCTTCGGTGAAGAATTTTGCTGACGAAATCATTGTGGTGGATATGTACAGTGAAGATAAAACCCGGAAAATTGCCAGAGAATTTGGGGCCAAAGTCTTTCTTCACAAAAGGATGGGATATGTAGAACCGGCGCGCAATTTTGCAATTAATAAAGCCCGGGGAGAATGGATTCTTGTTTTAGATGCCGATGAGAAAATTTCCCGATCTTTAGCAAAAAAGTTAAAAGAAATTGCCCAGGGAAGAGAAGAAATTGACTACGTCCTTATCCCGCGGAAAAATATTATCTTTGGCAAATGGATTCAAAATTCTCGCTGGTGGCCGGATTACTTACCCCGGTTTTTTAGAAAGGGAAAGGTAAAGTGGCCCAAACAGATTCATAAACAGCCAGAGCTGAAGGGAACTATTTATACTCTTCCTGATGAAGCCAGATATGCAATTGTTCATTATAACTATGATTCTCTGGATCAATTTTTAGAAAGAGCTTCACGGTATGCAAGAATTCAGGCGGAGGAGTTAGTAAAAGAGAAGAATTATCAACTTAATCCTGCCGATTTAATTTTGAAACCAACAGGAGAATTCCTTAGCCGGTTTTTTGCCGGCGAGGGGTATAAAGACGGTCTTCATGGATTGGCCCTGGGAGTTCTTCAGGCGTTTACCACTGCTCTTGTTTATCTTCGGGTGTGGGAGAAACAGCATTACCGGAAAAGAAAGTTAGAAGATAAAAAGCTCAAAGAAACGTTTGGACGTTTGGTGTACGAGATAGACTATTGGTATTCTCAATGGCGGTTGGGAAGGCAGGAAGGACAAAGAAAGAGATTGACAAAGTTTGGTTTGAAAATTAGGAGTTGGTTGCTGAAATTTTTTTCATGATAAAAGTAGCGATTATTATCCTTTCCTACAACACCAAAAAGCTTCTTAAACAATGTCTGGAAAGTTTTTCTGCCGTTATTGGTAAAAGCAAGCAGCCTCCCGGCTTGGAAATAGAACTAATTGTAGTCGATAATAATTCTACCGATGGGAGCAGGGAATATCTTGAGAAACTAAAGGTTAAAAAGCCAAAAATAAAAGTAATTTTTAACAAACAAAATCTTGGTTTTGCGGCAGGGAATAATATTGGCATAAGAGAGGCAATAAAAAGAAAAGCAAAGTATATTTGTCTTCTTAACAGCGATACGGTTGTTTTGAATCAGTTTTGGCAGCCAATGGTAGAGTTTATGGAGAAAAGAAAAAAAGTCGGGGTGGCGACTACCAAGATTTATTTTGCCCCCGGTTGGGAGTTTCATAAAAATCGTTATTCGCCTAAAGATAGGGGAAAGGTTATTTGGGCGGTGGGGGGAGAAATCGATTGGAGAAACGTCTATGGAAAAAATCGCGGGGTTGATGAGGTAGATAAAGGACAGTTTGAGGAGGCGAAGGAAGTAGATTTTGTTAGCGGTTGTTGCCTGATGGCCAAAACAGAGGTTTGGAAAAAAGCGGGATTTTTGGATGAAAAATATTTTATGTACTATGAAGATGCTGATTTTTGCCAGCAGGTAAAAAGACACGGCTACCGAGTTTTTTATGTTCCCGGGGGAAAAATTTGGCACTTTAACGCCGGTTCCTCAAAAGTGGGAGGAAGTCTTCAGGATTATTTTATTACCCGAAATCGATTATTATTTGGAATCCGTTGGGCTTCTTGGCGCACTAAAATAGCCCTGCTTAGGGAGAGCTTAAGAATTTTGAAAAAGGGAAGAGAGTGGCAGAAGCGGGGAGTTAAAGATTTCTATTTGCAAAGATGGGGAAAAGGAAGTTGGCAAAGATAAATCTCAGCGTGGTAATTATTGCTAAAAACGAGGAGAAATTAATTGGGCGGGCGATTAAATCAGTGTCTTGGGCAGACGAAGTAGTTGTTTTGGATACTGGCTCAGTGGACAAGACTCCTCGGATTGCCAGGAAATTAGGAGCGCGGGTGGTGAAGATGCCTACCACGAGGCTGGCTTTTTCCCGATGGCGGACGGCGGGAATAAAACATGCCAGAGGGAGATGGATTTTTTATCTAGATGCTGACGAGGAATGTTTACCGGCTTTGAAAAAAGAGATGAAAAAAATAACTAGCAGTTCTCCTAAAGAAAGAAAAAACGGGCAATTGGTTACCGCTTATGCCATTCCTCGGGAGAATTTTTATTTAGGGAAAAGAGTTCGGTGGGGAGGGGCGTGGCCTGATTATGTAAAAAGACTTTTTTGGAAAGAAACTTTAAAACGTTGGCGGGGAAAGTTGCATGAGGAACCGGTTTTTAAGGGAGAAATGGGGCTGTTGGAAAGCCCCATGAGACATTATACCCATCGTGATTTGACTTCTATGCTTAACAAAACTATTGGTTGGTCTCAACTAGAAGCGGAGGCTCTTTATGAAGCAGGTCATCCACCGATGACTTGGTGGCGGTTTTTTAGGATAATGTTGACTGAGCTTTGGGAAAGAGGGATAAAAAAGCAGGGGTTTCGTGATGGCACAGTGGGAGTAATTGAAGTGATTTTTCAAATGTTTAGCCGTTTTGTTACTTATGCGAGGTTATGGGAGTTGCAACAAATAAATTCTAAATCATAATTACCTAAATCCTAAACAATTTCAAATGAGTAAAACTCAAAGCTCTAAACGATACGATTTAGAAGAGAGAACATTTAATTTTGCTCAGCAAGTAAGACAATTTATTTTACAAATCCCGAAAAATTCTGTAAGTATTTTGGAAAATTTGAATTTTGATATTGTTTAGAGTTTAGATATTAGAGTTTAGGATTTAAGGAATTTAGGATTTGTTCTTATTATGAAAGCTTTAATCTATAATCCTTATCTTGATACTCTTGGCGGAGGAGAAAGGTATTGTTTAACTGTGGGAGAATATTTTTTGAAAAAGAAATGGGAAGTGTTTGTTGTCTGGAAAGACAAGGAGGTAATTAAAAAAGCCCAAGAGCGTTTTAATCTCAATCTGGAGGGGTTAAAGATTTTGAACAAAAAATTAGAACGGCTTTCTTTTGAACAAAAATTTAGAACAGAAAGACAATTTGATTTAATTTTTTGGGTTTCTGACGGCAGTATTCCTTTTCTTTTTGGCAGAAAGAACTTTCTCCATTTCCAAGTGCCTTTTGTGAGAGTTCGAGGAAAAAATTTGCTTAATAAAATAAAACTTAAATTAGTTGATAAAATAGTTTGCAACTCCCGGTTTACAAAAAGTTTTGTGGACCGAGAATTTGGGGTAAACTCTGTTGTTTTGTACCCCCCTGTTGATGTAGAAAAATTTGCCCCTCTAAAGAAAGAGAACATTATTTTAGGGGTGGGGAGATTTGAGGAAACAATGCAGGCAAAAAGGCAAGATGTTCTAATTGAAGCTTTTTCCCAGATGGTAAAGAAGGGGTTGAGAAATTGGCGGTTGGTTTTGATTGGGGGGTCGCTAGGGAAAAAGAATGATTATCTCGCTCAGTTAAAAGAAAAAGCCCGGGGGTTGCCGGTGGAGTTTTTAGTTAATGTTCCTTTTGAAGTTCTTAAGACCTATTATGGAAAGGCAAAAATTTTTTGGCATGCGGCAGGGTTTGGGATAGAAGAGGAGAAATATCCTTATCGAGTGGAGCATTTTGGGATGACGACGGTGGAGGCAATGGCCGCTGGTTGTGTTCCTATTGTCATCGATAAAGGAGGCTTGCGTGAAATTGTGCGACGTGGAGTAGGGGAAAGGTGGAGGACAATAGCCGAACTTGAGAAGGCAACCTTTAAGGTTATTCAAGACAGTAAACTTTGGCGGCGCTACTCTTTAAAAGCGCAACAAGAAAGTGTAAAATTTAGTAAGAAAAATTTTTTTCAGTCTTTAGAGAGAATAATTAAAGATGAAGAAAATAGTTAAAAAGTGGTTTTTCTGGCCGCTTCTGGTAGGAGTAGCAATAAGACTTTTAGTTGCTCCTTTTACTTTGCATCCTGATTTGTTGGGTCATTCTTTTGTAGTTTATTTCTTTTCAGAAAAGAGGATATTTAAAATCTATGAGTATCTTTGGTCACTTCCCCAAACCCATCCTTTGGTGAAAAATTTTGGGGTGGGAGATATTTTTATTTATCCGCCTTTAAGCTATTTCACTTTGGGAATTTTTAGAATTTTGGCAAAACCTTTTGTTTCCAGCGATTTTGTCCCGTGGGCATGGAGTAATTTGGATAAAATTACCCAGTATCCTCATTTATTTAAAATCCTTTTTTGGTATAAGTTTTTTTATCTGCCCTTTGATGTGGGAATTGCGTTTCTATTAGCTTCTCTTTTCCAAGAAGCCAGGAAGAAAAAACTTGTTTTTTGGCTTTGGATGCTTAATCCAGTGGCTATTTACGCCACTTTTATGATTGGTCAGCTGGATGTGCTTCCTACTTTTTTTGTTGTCTTGGCGATCTGGTTTTTCGCGAAGAAGAAAGTGAAGGAAGGAATGCTATCTTTGGGAGTAGCAGCTGCTTATAAAATGTTTCCCTTGTTTTTAATTTTTCCAGCAGCATTTTTACTAGCAAAAAAGTTTTGGCGGAAGATTTGGTTGATTTTGGTAGGTCTGTTTCCCTTCTTTTTGACAATTGCTCCTTTTTTGGGCTCTCCTTCTTTTAGAGGAATGGTTCTTTTTTGTCCTAAATCGCAAAAAATGTTGTTTATGGGTTGGCCTGTTTCGGGCGCAGAGGTGGTTTATCCGTTTTTGTTATTCTTGGTTTTTATCTTTTATCTTGCTTGGTTTCACTACAAAGAAAAAGAAGTTGATTTTTATTTTTTAGCCATCCTTCTTCTTATCTTTTCGGTAACGCATTTTCATCCTCAGTGGTTTTTATGGGTTACGCCCTTTTTAATAATCGAGCTGGGAAAAGACGGGGAAAAGGTGTGGCCAGTAGTTTTGAGTATCTTTCTTGCTTGGCTGGGAATAACTCTTCTTTTTGAACCCAGTTTATCAATAGGATTGTTTTCTCCTTTAATCCCTGAACTGGCTGACCAGAAGGGTTTGGCGGAAATAATGCCGGCGGCTTTTGATGCTTTCAAGGTAAAAAGCATGTTAAGAAGTGTGTTGGCAGGATCCAGTTTATTTTTTCTTTGGTTTCACGGGAGAGATAGAAACACTCGGAAATGATTAGAAGTTTTTGGAAGGTGGTAATAAAATTTTAGACATATGAAAATTTCTGTTGTTATTCCTAATTGGAACGGAGAGAGATTGCTGAGGAAGAATATTCCCTTGATTTTGCGGGCTTTGCCTAAGGGGACAGAGGTGATTATAGTTGATGACGGATCAACTGATGGGAGTAGAGAGTACCTAGAGAAATTGAAGAAAAGCAAAAGGTTGAAAGTTATTTTAAATAAACAAAATCGCGGTTTCATTTACAGCTGCAATCGGGGAGTTAAAGAAGCGAAGGGAGACTTTATTATTCTTCTAAACAATGACGTCATTCCCCAAAAAGGATTTCTTAAGCCGGCGCTAAAACATTTTGAAAATCCCAAAGTTTTTGCCGTTTCTTTTAATGAACAACAGTTTGGCTGGGCAAAAATTTGGTGGCGGGGAGGGTTTATTCATCACGGCGTAGGAGGAAGGCCAAATAAACCTCATATTTCTGCTTGGGCTTCGGGAGGAAGCGCTGTTTACCGGAAATCAATTTGGGAAGAACTGGGAGGATTTGACCCTCTTTATCATCCTTTTTATTGGGAGGATTTTGACTTAGGATATCGAGCCTGGAAAGCGGGTTATAAAATAATTTGGGAGCCAAAGGCGATAGTAGAACATCGTCATGAGTCAACGATTTCTAAGTTAGATAAGGAATATGTAACGATTATTAAAGAGAGAAATCAACTTTTGTTCATTTGGAAAAACATTGAGGTAAAGTGGTGGCGGATTGCCAATCTTTTTGGAATGATATTTCGCTGTCTTTTGGGCCCCAACTATTTAAAAGTAGTTTGGTATGCGTGGAAACAGTATTGCAAACTAGGAAGACCAAAAGCCTTCGGGGGAAAGAGGAGTGATATTCAGATAATTAATCTTTTTAAATAAAAATGGCTGTTCCCCTTCTCTCCATCATCATTGTTAACTACAACACTAAAGCTCTTCTTCATCAATGTCTCACTTCTCTTCTTTCTTCTCAAAGAGGAAGGAGAAGGAAAGGTGGTTGGGAAATCATTGTGGTGGA
>JAGGVZ010000009.1 GCA_021157735.1 bacterium
AACGCTAACGTCGAGATTAAACTGATTAAGCCGGTAGCTTTGGAGAAAGGACAACACTTTGCTATCAGAGAAGGAGGATTGACAGTTGGTGCGGGAGTAGTTACAGAGATTGTTAAGTAAGTTTTAAATTAAGAGTTTTTCCCTCCCGCCAAAAACGGGAGGGAAAAATTTTGGTCTTATGTCTACTGACAGAATAAGGGTACGTTTAAAATCATACGATCATCGAATTATCGATGAAGCGGCAGCAAAAATTATTGAGGCAGCGGTAACCAGCGGGGCGCGGGTGGTAGGGCCAGTGCCGCTTCCCACTAAAAGGCGGCTTTTTGTGGTTACTACCAGTCCCCATACCGACAAAGACGCGCGTGAACATTTTGAAGTGACGGTTCACAAACGTCTAATTGATATTATCGGTGCTAACCTGCGGGTTATCGATAGCCTTCAACATTTGGAGCTGCCAGCAGGTGTTGATGTCGAAATAAAAATGTAGGTACGAAGCCGATAAAGATTAAAAAGAGAAGGGGCTTCGGCCCCTTTTTTAATGTCTAAAAATGATTCAAGGTCTTTTAGGACAAAAAGTAAAAATGCAACAGGTCTTCGATAGCGAAGGCCGAATTTTGCCGGTAACGATTTTGAAAATTCCGGCAAATTTTGTCGTGCAAATAAAAGATAAGAAAAAAGATGGTTATCAGGCCGTCCAAATTGGCGCCGGAGAAAAAAAGCGCCTTCCCAAACCTGTTCGGGGACACCTGAAAAAAGCAGGAATTAAAGAAAACCTGCAAATTTTAAGAGAAGTCAGGGTAGACGAGGGAGAAAAAGAGTTGAAGGCAGGCAAGGTGATCTCTCCCCAGGAGGTTTTTTCTCCGGGAGATTTAGTAAAGGTGACGGGGACCAGTAAAGGAAGAGGGTTTGCTGGCGTGGTTAAGAGGTGGGGATTTGCTACTCAGCCCAAAACTCATGGTCAATCAGACCGGGAAAGAGCGCCGGGTTCAATTGGAGCCCAAACCCCAGGAAGGGTTTGGAAGGGAAAGAAGATGCCTGGACATTATGGAAATCAGAAGGTAACGGTGAGAAATCTTACCGTGGTGAAGGTGAAGGAAGGCGAGATTTGGGTTAAGGGAGCAGTGCCGGGACCGAAAAAGGGATGGGTTTTGGTGGTAAAGACAGGGGAGAAAAGCAAGCGGTTTAAAGGTTTAGCGGAGAAAGACAATGGCCAAGAAAACCAGCCAAAAGACAAGCAAGAAGGAAAATAAACTCTGGGCAGAGGTATTTTCTTTGCAGGGAGAAAAAACAGGAAAGGTTTCCCTTTCCGAAACCGTCTTTCTTCCTAAACCCAACGAGCAATTAATTGCCCAAGCGGTGAGGGTTTTTCTTGCCAATCAACGCCGTTCCCACGCGAAAACCAAAAAAAGAGGAGAGGTTAAAGGGTCAACGAGAAAAATTTGGGCTCAGAAGGGAACAGGAAGAGCCCGTCATGGTGACCGCTACGCCCCAATTTTTGTAGGCGGAGGTGTTGCCCATGGGCCAACCGGAAAAGAAAATTGGCACCTGCAGATGCCCAAGAAAATGAAAAGAAAGGCCCTTTTCTCTGCCTTAGGAGATAAAGCAAAAGAAGGAAGAGTTTTGGCGGTGAGTAGTTTGGAAAAAATTCAGCCGAAGACAAAGGCGGCGGCCTCTTTGCTGGCGGCTATTAGTAAGAATAAAAAAGAGGAGTTGAAGAAAGTGATGATTATCACCGAAAAACCGGGGATGGAGAAGGTAAAAAGAGCTTTTGGAAATTTACCTACGGCGACGATTACCGATGTCAAAAATCTTAATACTTACCAGGTGGTGAATGCCCACTGGTTGCTTTTTCAGAAAAAGGCGTTAGAAGTTTTAAACAAGACAGGATAAGATGGAACTTTCTTGGGTGATTTTGAGACCGGTTTTGACGGAAAAGGCAGCTGCCCTTCAAGAGAAGGGAGTGTGGAGTTTTTTTGTTCATCCCAAAGCGACTAAAGGGTTAGTGAAAAAGGCGTTGGAAGAATTTTTTGGCGTTCATCCGGTAAAGATAAGAATTATTAATCTCAAACCCAAAAAGAGATTTCTTTGGCGACAAAGGCGGGAAGTGCTTAAAAACAGGCAGAAGAAAGCTTTGGTTTGGCTTCCCGAAGGGGAGAAGATAAAAGAGATTGTTTTGAGTAAGGAGAAATAAAAATGAAGAAGAAAAAAATCAAAAAACTACTGAAGATAAGAAAGAAAAAAGGTGGCCGGGATTCGAAGGGCCACATTAGTGTCCGCCATCGCGGCGGGGAACATAAGCGCTTTTTGCGGATTATTGATTGGAAAAGAGATAAATTAGATATTCCTGGTCGGGTAAAGAGTATTGAGTATGACCCAAATAGGACTGCCAATATTGCGTTAGTAGTTTATCCTGATGGAGAAAAGCGCTATATCCTTGCTCCTGAAGGACTTAAGCCGGGAGATGAGGTAATTTCTGCGGAGAAAACAGAGGTAAAACCGGGAAATACGATGAAAATGGCTAATATCCCCTCGGGAGTGCCTATTCATAATCTAGAGATTGTTCCCGGTAAAGGAGGGCAGATGGTAAGAGGGGCAGGGACCGCGGCTTTAATCCAAGCCAAAGAAGGAAAGTGGGTAGTGGTAAAATTACCTTCAGGAGAAGTAAGGAAATTTTTAGGTGAGTGTCGGGCGACTATTGGTCAAGTAAGTAATAGTGAATGGGGCGCCAAGAAGCTGAGAAAAGCAGGAGATAAAAGACACCGGGGAATTAGACCAACAGTAAGAGGAGTGGCACAACACCCTGACTCCCACCCTCATGGAGGTGGAGAAGGGAGAAGCGGTATTGGAATGAAAGCGCCGAAGACACCGTGGGGAAAGATTGCTTTGGGTAAGAAAACCAGAAAGAAAAATAAATATTCGGATAAGTTAATAATTCAACGGAGAAAATAAAAATGGGACGGTCAAGCAAAAAGGGACCATATATTGATGAGAAGTTAATGAAGAAAGTTATGGCCCAAAAAAAGGAGGGAAAGAAATCTCCTATCAAAACCTGGGCTCGGGATAGTCAAATCCCCCCAGAGTTTGTGGGTCATACTTTTGAAGTTCACAATGGAAGAAAGTTTATTAAAGTTTACGTGACCGAAGAAATGATTGGCCACCGTTTGGGAGAGTTTGCTCCTACCCGAACTTTTCGTGGCCATGGGCGGGTGGTTAAGAGGATTATTGAAAAGACCTAAAATGGCTACCAAAAGGAAAAATACTGGTTCTAAAAAAGAAAAGATTACCGTGAAAGCGGAAGGTAAGTATCTGCGGATTTCACCGCGAAAATTGCGTTTGGTGGTGGAGGCAGTTGGGAAGATGTCTCCCCAGGAGGCTATTAATCATCTGAGCGTGTGGAACAAGAAAGGAGCCCGGTTGCTTTTGAAAGTTATTCGTTCTGTTCTGGCTAATGCCGAGAATAATTTTGGTTTGAAAAAAGAGACTTTGAAGTTTGAGGAGATAGTGGTTAACGAGGGGCCGGCTTTGAAGCGTTTTGATCGTTTTCACGGGGCGAGGTTTTACTCAGGGACAAGAAAGAAAAGATCGAGTCATTTAAAGGTTGTTGTTTCCGGAATAAAGGAGAGTTAAAAAATGGGACAAAAGACACACCCAATTGCTTTTCGTCTGGCAGCTAAAGGAACCAATTTAGACTGGAATTCTAAGTGGTTTAGTGACAAGAAGGAGTACTCTCGTCTCCTAATGGAGGATATCAAAATCCGTCGCTTTTTGGAGGAGAGATTAAAAACAGCGGGTCTGGTTTCGATAAGGATAGAAAGGATTAACAAAAAATTGAGAATTGTTTTGATAGTTAGCCGGCCGGGATTGGTAATTGGTCGAGGAGGGAAGGGATTGGAGGAGCTGAAGAAGTCTCTTTTGAAAATTATTTCTTTGGAGAATGGAGAGAAAAATCTTGAGTTGGAGGTGGAGGAATTTAAAAATCCAGATTTGTCGGCAAGAATTGTTGCCCAAAGAATTGCTACCCAACTGGAGAAAAGAATGCCGGCTAGAAGGGTAGTAACCAAGGCAATTGAGAGGGTGATGAGTGCGGGGGCAACAGGAGTGAAGGTGGTTTTGTCGGGACGAATCAATGGGGCGGAAATTGGTCGGACAGAAAAGTTTTTTGCCGGGAGAGTATCTTTGAGTTCTCTACGAAGTGATATTGATTATGCGGAAATTCCTGCCCTGACCCGGTCAGGATATGTAGGCGTTAAGGTTTATATTAATCGAGGAGAGAAATAATGCCTTTGCAACCTAAAAAGGTTAAATACCGGAAGAGTTTTCGGGGAAGAATGAAGGGGGTTTCGGGAAGAGGTGCTAAATTGGCTTTTGGTGATTTTGGTCTGAAGAGTTTGAGTCGAGGGTGGTTTACGAGCAATCAAATTGAGGCAGCCCGGCGAGTAATTACTGGTTATACCAAGCGGGCTGGTAAAGTGTGGATTAGAGTGTTTCCCGACAAGCCAATAACTAAAAAACCACCGGGAGCACCGATGGGAGCCGGAAAAGGAGATATTGACACTTATGTGGCTGTTGTGAGGCCAGGCAAGATTCTCTTTGAGTTGGGAGGAGTTCCCGAAAAAATTGCCTTGGAAGCGTTAAGGAGAGCGGCTGATAAAATACCTTTTGCTACCAAAATTGTTAAAAGGGAGGAAGAATGAAGAAAAAAGAAAAACAAGAGCTACACCAGAAAAGTATTGCGGAGTTAAGGAAAATTTTGGGAGAAAAAAGTAAAGAGTTGGTGAAGGCAAGGGTGGAAAAAGAGCAGGGGAAGAAGAAAGATGTTAAAATAGTGGCTAAAATTCGCGACGAAATTGCAGTTATTAAAACAATTATTCGTGAAAAAGAATTAAGCGGAGAAAAATGAAAAAGAAAGTAACCAAAGGACCAGGACCAAAAGAATTTGTGGGAAAAGTTATCTCCGACAAAATGGAGAAAACAGTAGTCGTGGAAGTAATTCGGGCCAAGCCACATCCTCTTTACCGAAAGGTGGTTCGAAGGAGAAAGAAATTTTATGCCCATGATGAGAAGGGAGCCAAAATGGGAGATTGGGTGAGAATTAGAGAAACACGACCGTTAAGTAAACTGAAGAGGTTTGTGGTGGTGGAGATTGTCCGAAAGGAGGAGAAATGATTCAACTAAGGTCGATGCTGAAAGCAGCTGATAATACCGGCGCAAAAAAGCTGATGGTTATTCAGGTCCGAGGCGGCTGGAAGAGAAAATTTGGCCGTTTGGGAGACACGGTTGTAGCCGTTGTCAAACAGGCAGTTCCCAACGGCATGGTGAAGAAGGGAGAGAAAGTTAAAGGGGTGATTGTGAGAACCAAGAGAGCCTATCGCCGCCCTGACGGATCTTACATTCGCTTTGACGATAATGCTTTGGTGATTATTAATAATCAAGGAGAACCACGGGGAACACGAATTTTTGGTCCCGTAGCGAGGGAAGTTAAAGAGAAAGGGTTTAATAAAATTGCCTCCATGGCAAAGGAGTTAATCTGAGATGAAGATAAAAAAGATTAAAAAAGGCGATCTGGTTCAGGTATTAAGAGGAAAAGATAAAGGCAAACAGGGGAAGGTATTGGCTGTTTTGCCCAAAAAGGGAAAAGTATTGGTGGAGGGTGTCAACAAGGTTAAAAAGCATGTTAAAGCCCGAGGGCCAAAACAGCCGGGAGGAATTGTCGAGATAGAGAAACCAATCTGGGCGGCGGCAGTAGCGGTAGTTTGCCCGCACTGTAAAAAACCCACCCGGGTTGGTTTTCAGATAGGGAAAAATGGCGATAAACACCGCGTTTGTCGTCGTTGTCAAGGGTTGATTGATGAAGGAGGAAAGTAAGATGTTGTTTGAAGATTGGCGAAAAAAAATAATTTTTGATTTGCAAAAGAAACTAAAATTAGCCAACGTGATGGCAGTTCCTAGAGTGGAAAAGGTTATTGTTCATATGGGAATAGCGGCAGAAAAGGATGATCAGGAAGCAATCAGTCAGTTTGCCAAACAACTGGCTTTAATTACCGGCCAGAAACCAAAGATTTGTCGGGCCAAAAAGTCTGTTTCTGGCTTTAAATTAAGAAAAGGAGAAATTATTGGTTTACAAGTAACTTTGCGGGGAAGAAGAATGTATGACTTTTTAGAAAAACTTTTTCATCTGGTTTTACCTCGCTTGCGAGATTTCCGGGGTTTACCAGAGGAAAAGTTTGATAAAAGCGCTAATTATAGTTTTGGCGTTCCCGAGCAAACAGTTTTTCCAGAAATAAAAGTGGAGGATGTCAAAAAAGTTAAGGGAGTGGGGATAACCATTGTTACTTCCACCAACGACAAAGAGGAAGCAAAGGAATTATTAAAATCTTTAGGTTTACATTTTGCCAATTAATAGGTATAATTAAAAATGGCTGTAAAAGCAAAAATTGTCCGGGAAAAGAAAAAGTTAAAATATAAAATCCGCTATCGCAACCGCTGTCAGCTTTGCGGGCGGCCAAGAGGCTATATTCGTTACTTTGGTTTGTGCCGTCTCTGCTTCCGGAAACTGGCTCGGGAAGGGCTGCTTCCGGGGGTAAAGAAGGCGAGTTGGTGAAGATGTATCCACTTGGAGATTTTCTAATTGCTATTAAGAATGCTTATCTGGCGGAAAAAAGCCAGGTGGTAGTGCCATGGTCAAAACAGAAAGAAGCGGTAGCAAAATTACTTAAAAAAGCAAAATTCTTAAAAGAAGTGAAAATGAAAAAAGAGGGGAAAAAACAGTTTTTGGCGGTGGAGCTTTCTCCAGAAAAAGGAAGAGTAGAGGTAAAGCTCTTTTCCAAACCGGGGAGGAGATATTATGTTTCTGTTAGAGAAATTCCTTTTCCTCAAGGAAAAGGAGCGGTGGTTATTGTTTCCACTCCCCAAGGAGTAATGTTGGGAAAAGAAGCGAGAAAAAAGAAGATTGGTGGGGAGTTGATTGCCCATATCTGGTAAGAAAAATGTCCAAGATAGGCAAAAAACCGGTTTTAATTCCCGAAGGAGTTACCGTGGAGGTTCAAAACGGGACGGTCACTGTTAGGGGAAACAAGGGAGAAGTGAATATTTCCGTTCCAGACGGAATTAAGGTGGAGAGCAAAGAGGGGAAATTACTGGTTACCCGCTGGCGAAACGATAAAAAGACGCGTGCTTGTCATGGAACTGTCAGGAGTCTTCTCCAGAACGCCGTTTTGGGGGTAACCGAGGGATGGAAGAAGGAGTTGGAAGTGATGGGTGTTGGTTATCGGGTGGCAAAACAAGGAGAGAAACTGGTTTTAACTCTGGGATTTTCTCATCCCGTGGAGGTGGATATCCCTCAGGATTTAACCGTTGATGTTCAGGAAAACAAAATTATTGTCAGCGGGGTGGATAAACAGCGGGTGGGGTTGTTTGCCGCCCAAGTGAGGGCGATTTGTCCTCCTGATGCTTACAAGGAGAGGGGAATTCGCTATACCGATGAAGAAATTAGGTTAAAGCCGGGTAAGATGGCAAAAACAGGAGGTGAAGGATGAAGGTAAAGCCTATTTTTGGATCAGAGAGAAGAAAAAGGAGAATTAGTCTAAAAATCAAAAGTACCGGAAGGGGAAGAAAAATTGTTGTTTTCCGGTCCAACCGCCATATTCTCGCCCAGATTGTTGATATTGTCAGCGGCAAGACTCTACTGACGGTTTTTAGTAAAACAATTAAACCAAAAGGAAAGAAAACCAAGACAGAGGTTGCTTTTCTAACCGGAAAAAAGTTGGCAGAAGAGGCTTTAAAAAAGGGAATCAAAAGAGTTGTTTTTGACAGACGAGGTTATAAATATCACGGCCGGGTGAAAGCCCTGGCGGAAGGAGCTCGAGAAGGAGGGTTAAAGTTTTAAAGATAAAGATGGCCGAAGAAAAGAATAAATTAAACCAGACCAATAATAATCAACAGGAAGAATGGGAAGAAAGAGTGGTGGAGATTAAAAGGACTTCTAAAAAGACAAAAGGAGGAAACAGGATTGGTTTTACTGCCTTGGTGGTGGTAGGAGATGGTAAGGGAAAGGTGGGATTTGCTTTGGAAAAAGCGCGGGATGTGGCTTCGGCAATTAAAAAAGCAATGAGAAAGGCGAAGAAAAATACCATTGTTATTCCCCTTAAAGAAAGCAGGACTATTCCCCATCAGGTAGAGGTGAAATTTAAGGCGGCTAGGGTGATGATGAAACCAGGAAGAAAGGGAACCGGTTTGATTGCCGGGAGTGTAGTGAGAACGATTGCCGAGGTAGCAGGAATTGAGGATTTAACGGCCAAGATTTTAGGAACTAATAATAAATATGCTAATGTTCAGGCGGTTTTTAAAGGTTTCTCTTTGTTGAAAAAATGATTACCCTACATCAGTTAACGAAGGTCAAAACGAAAAAACCTAAGAAAAGAAGGGGAAGAGGCTATGGTTCGGGGAAAGGAGGACATACAGTCGGGAGAGGAAGTAAGGGCCAGAAGGCAAGAGGAAAAATAGATATTCTTTTTACGGGAACAAAAGGGAAAAAATCGTGGTTTAAGCGATTGCCGTTGTGGCGGGGAAAGGGGAGATTTAAATCTTCCCTGAAACCAGTGGTAGTTAATGTAGGAGTTTTGGATAAATTTTTCCGTTCCGGCGAGAGGGTAACTGTGGAAGCTTTAGTAAGAAAAGGTCTTGTTGACAAGAAAGAGAAAAAGAGAGTAAAAATTCTGGGGAAGGGGAAGTTAACTAAAAAACTAATTGTTGTTTCTCTGCCCTGTTCCAAAAAAGCAGCGGAGAAAATTAAAGCCGCGGGCGGCAAAACAGAGAAATGAAAAAGGAACTGGAGGAGGTTTTAGCCACTTATAAAGACTCCTTGCGCATTCCTCAGGTAAGAAAGAAAATTATCGTTACCTTTTTGATTCTTCTTTTTTTTCGTCTTATCGTTCATATCCCTGTTCCGGGGGTTAAGTTAGCAACCCTGAAAGCGTTTTTCTCCCAAAATCAGATTTTCGCTTTGCTGGATATGTTTTCTGGAGGGACTTTAGCTAACTTTTCTATTTGTGCTTTAGGTCTTAATCCTTACATTAATGCCTCGGTGATTTTTCAGCTTTTAGGTTTCGTTTTTCCCCAGATTGCCGAATTGCGAAAAGAAGGAGAATATGGGCGGCAAAAACTCACCCGTTATACCCGCCTGTTGACCGTTCCCTTGGCTGCTCTTCAATCGATAGTAATGTATGGATTACTCCGGAATCAGCATATTATTGGCAACCTCTCCCCTTGGTATCTGCTTGCTTTTGTTCTGACGATGACGGCCGGAACAATGTTGGCGGTATTTTTGGGAGAATTAATTAATCAATATGGTATTGGCAACGGGATTTCTTTGATGATTTTTGCCGGAATAGTCAGTCGTTATCCGGTATCTTTAGTAAAAACCTTTTCTGTGGTTTCGGGAAACAACAGTTTTGGTTTGTTGATTTTTCTCGTTATGGCTTTAGGGGTTATTGCCGGGGTTACCTTTGTAGATGAGGCTTATTTGAAGGTTCCTATTCGTTATGCCAGGAGAGTGGGAGGAAGGGTGGCTGCTCAAGAAAGCTATTTGCCGTTGAAGATTAACACCGCCGGGGTAATGCCGATTATTTTTGCTCTTTCTTTAGTCTCTATTCCCCAAGTTGCCGGCAGATTTCTTTCTCAAATAAGCAACCCCCGTCTCTCGCTATTAGGGGAGTTTTTAGCCACCCATTTTGCGGTGGGGGGGACAGTTTATAATCTCTTGTATTTTCTTTTGGTGGTGGCTTTTGCCTATGTTTATACTACGGTAGTTTTTAATCCCCAAGAGGTGGCTGATAATTTGCGAAAATCAGGAGGGTTTATTCCTGGTGTTCGCCCGGGAGCAAGCACAGAAGAACGGTTGAGGTTTTTACTTTCCCGAATAACCGCTGCCGGTGCCGTGTTTCTTGCTTTGGTAGCAATTCTTCCTTCTTTCATTCAGCGCCTGACGGGAATTTCGACAATTTCTATTGGGGGAACAGGAATTTTAATTGTTGTTTCCGTGGTTTTAGAATTACATCGGTTAGTGGAAAACCTGGTTCAAACATGGCGATATCAGACTCAGTTTTAAAAAAGCCGTTAAGGTTGGTAATTATTGGTCCCTCCGGAGGGGGGAAAGGAACACAGGCAAAATTGATTGCCAAAGAGTTTGGTTTGAAGCATTTTTCTACCGGAGATTTGTTGAGAAAAGAGGTAGCTAAAAAAACTCCTTTGGGAATAAAAATTGCCAATCTGGTGGCAGAAGGAAAGTGGGTTCCCGACGAGGTTGTTTTTCAAGTTTTGGTTCCCCATCTGAAAAAAGCCAAAAAACAAGGATTTATTCTTGATGGCTCGCCCCGCACTCTTCAGCAGGCAAAGATGCTAGAAGAACTTTTGCAAAAAGAAAATTGCTCTTTGGACAAGGTGATTCTTCTGAAAGTTAGTCCTGAGGAGATAATTCGCCGTTGGAAAGCTAAAGTTGCTCAGGGAGAAAGATTTCAACCAGGGAGAGATGACGACCGTTTAGACATTCTTAAAAACAGGCTTCAAGCTTATCAAGAAACAATTGGTCCGATTGTTGATTTTTATCAGAGGCGGGGGAAATTGATGGTTGTTGATGGGGAAAGAAGTATTGAGGAAATTTTTAATGATTTGAAAAATCGTCTTCTGGAGTTGGCCAATGGATAAAAGAACAGCGATGCGGCAGGGAGGATTGATTTTGGCGGAGGCGTTAAAAGCAGGGATAGAGGCAACTGCTCCCGGGGTTTCCTTCGAGTTTATCGAAAAAGTGGTGACTAAGAAAATAGAAGAAAAAGGGGGAAAACCTTCTTTCAAAATGGTCCCTGGCTATTTTTGGACAACTTGTATTAATCGTAATCAAGGAGTAGTTCATGGAATTCCCGAAAAAGGGAAGATTTTCCCGGGGGATTTAGTTAGTATTGATGCGGGAGTTTATTATCGGGGATTTCATACTGATATGGCTTTTTCTTTTTTAGTCCCCGGAGGCGAAGGAAAAGAGAGGAAAAAAAGAGAAGCGTTTTTAAAAGTAGGGAAAAAAGCTTTAACGAAGGCAATTGCAGTTGCCAAAGCTGGCAACCGAGTGGGGGATATTTCTGCGGCGATTGAAAAGGTAGTTGAAGAAGAGGGAGGATTTAGTTGTAGCCGAGATTTGACCGGTCATGGGGTAGGAAAGAAACTTCACGAAGACCCCTATATTCCTTGTTTATTGATGGGGAAAAAAGAAAATACGCCTGTTTTAAAAGAGGGAATGAGTCTGGCAATTGAAGTAATTTATATGGCCGGAAGACCAGAGCTGGTAGTGAGAGAAGATGGCTGGACAATCGAAACCAGAGATGGTAAAATAGCAGCGCTTTTTGAGAAGACGATTTTGGTCGGCAAAGAGAAGGCGGAAGTAGTTACCCCGTTTATCTGGGAGGAAGATGTCCAAGCAAAACAAAAAGGTTTTTAGTGGCATCGTTGTTAAAGCTTTACCCGATACAACTTTTCGGGTAAAATTAGACAACGGAGAGGAGATTTTTGCCTATTTGGCGGGAAAAATGAGATTACATTATATCAGGGTGGTGCCGGGTGATAAGGTTAAAGTGGAAATTGATGCGGTAGATCCTCACCGGGGAAGGATAATCTACCGCGAGAAATAACAATGAAGGTTAAAGCCAGTGTAAAGAAAAGATGCCGAAACTGTAAAATTGTTCGCCGTCGAGGACGGTTATGGGTTATTTGTAAAAATAAACGACATAAGCAAAGACAAGGATGAGAATAAGCGGAATTGATGTTCCTGATAATGAAAGACTGGAAATTGCCCTTACCAGGATCTATGGAATTGGGCGGAGGAATGTTCATCAGCTGTTGGCAATGACGAAGCTGGATCCTGACAAAAGAGCCAGGGAGCTTACCCCGGAGGAGATAAGAAGAATTATCGGCGCCTTGGAAAAATTTAAGATTGAAGGGGATTTGCGGGCAGAAATTCGGGGGAACATCGAGAGGTTGAAGAGAATCCGTTGCTATCGGGGGATTCGCCATATTCTCAATTTACCGGTAAGAGGACAACGAACCAGAACCAATGCCCGAACAAAGCGAGGGAAGAGAAAGACAGTAGGAGCATTGTCAAAGGAGATGTGGGCCAAGATTGAAGCCCAACAGAAAGAAGCTTTAGGAAAGACGTAAGAGATAAATTAGCTAATTATTAAGAAAAGCAATGGCCAGAGAGAAAAAAACAACCAGGAAAACAAAAAAGCAAGAAGCACCTCGTTTGGTAAGCGAGGGAAGGATTTATGTGACAGCAACATTTAACAATACGATTGTTACCATTACTGATGATAAAGGAAAGCCTTTGGCATGGACTTCTTGCGGAAGGTTAGGCTTTAAGGGGACAAGAAAATCAACTCCCTATGCAGCAACCACAACCGTGGAGGCAGCTATTGAAGAGGTAAAAAATTTAGGGATAAAAAAGGTTAAGGTTTATATAAAAGGTCCCGGGCCTGGTCGGGATGCGGTTTTAAAGGTTTTGGGAGCAAAAAAGGAGATAGATATCCTTTCTATCTCTGATGTTACACCCATTCCTCACAATGGCCCCCGACCACCCAAAAGAAGAAGAGCATAAAAAGAAATGTTGAAAAAGTGCCGTCTTTGTCGCCGAGAGAAAACTAAATTATTTTTGAAAGGAGAGAGATGTTTCTCTCCTAAATGTCCTTTGGAAAGGAAGGGAGCAGTACCTCCGGGGGTGCATGGTTTAAAGAGTAGTGCCCGTCTTTCTGACTATGGATTACAGCTTCGCGAAAAACAAAAGATGAAGCGTTTTTATGGGGTAAGGGAAACCCAGTTTAAAAATTATTTCCGCCGCGCCGCCAAACTGGGAGGCGATGTGGGAGAAAATTTGGCGCGTTTGTTGGAAACCAGGCTAGATAATGTTATTTACCGTCTGGGCTTGGCGCCTTCACGGCGAACTGCCCGCCAATTAGTTAGTCATGGTTTTGTCAAGGTGAACGGAAATAAGGTCACCATTCCTTCTTATCAAGTAAAAGAAAAAGACGTTATTGAAGTTTCTTCCCGAGTAGAAAAAATTCCCTATATTGACAAGTGGCTTAAAAGGGAGGTAGAGATTCCCGATTGGTTGAAGAGAAAAGGACTAATTGGTCAGGTAGTTTCTTTACCTAAAAAGGAGCATTTTCCCAATGATATTGATACCAGTTTAGTGATTGAATTCTATTCTCGTTAAAAATTTAAAAAAGGAGGAATGGCAATGGAGAAATTTCAATTTTGGATTAAAAAAGATAAAGAAAGCGGAAACTACGGGAGATTCATTATCTCTCCCTTGCCCCAAGGATTTGGGGTTACTTTAGGAAATGCTCTCCGGCGAGTGCTTTTAGGTTATATGCCGGGAGCGGCCGTTACCCAGATTAAAGTTAAAGGGGCCAATCACCCTTTTGCTACTTTAAAAGGGGTTAGAGAAGATTTAATTGATATCATAATGAACATTAAGCAGATTAGAATTGCCTACGACAAAGAGAAGCCTGTCAAGTTGCAGTTGGAGAAAAAAGGCCCTGGTCCCGTAAAAGCCGGGGATATCCAAACAGTTCCGGGGGTAACGATTAAAAATCCAGAGCTGGTAATTGCTAATTTAGCCGATAAAAAGAGTGTTTTAAAAATTTCCTTTACCGTTGAAAGAGGGGTTGGTTATTCTTTGGCTGAGGACCACAAAACCGGCAAAATGGGCATAATTGCTGTTGATGCTATTTTCAGCCCGGTGGTAAAGGCTAACTATTTGGTGAAAGAAATTCGGGTAGGAAAGAAGAAGGATATGAATGAACTGACAATGGAAGTTTGGACCGACGGAACAGTGACTCCTTTTGCCGCTTTAAAGAAGGCAGCCGAAATTCTTTCTTCGGCCTTTTTGATGGTGGCCCATCCGCGGCGGCACAAGGAGGAAAAGAGCGAAGAGAAAAACGACAATCATAACCTTTCTCTTTATCTGGAAGAGTTGGATTTACCTTTGCGTTTAGTTAATGCTTTAAAGAAGGCAGGCTATAAAAAACTGGCTGATTTTGAAGGGATGAAGAAAAGTGAGCTGTTAAAAATTAAAAATGTTGGCGAAAAATCAGTTAAGCAGCTGATTGCTGTTTTAAAGAAAAAGGGAGTTACTTTGGAGGAGTAAGATGCGTCATCAGAAAAAAAAGAGCAAAATTAGTCGTG
>JAGGVZ010000047.1 GCA_021157735.1 bacterium
AAACATAAGGAAGAGAAAAAATCCCCGCCCCAATTGCTGTTCCCAACAAAAGAAAAATCCCCCGGAAAAAAAGGCTTTTCTTTACCATCTCGAAGTTGAAACTACCAAGAAGAACAAAACAAAAGACAAAGTGCAAAAAACCTTAAAGCGATGAGGCAGGTTGTTTTTATTTTTCATCTTCTATTCGCTGCCAAAGATACTCCAGTACCATTCTCATTATACTCTTTCCTGGCCGACGGGGGCCATATTCCTCTGTTAAAATCTCTACAATCTTTTCAATTTCTTTTTCTTTGTCCATTTTTCTCTTCAAAGCCCGGTAAGCCAAAATTGCTTTTTCCATTTTTTCTCTGTTCAGTTCCCTTTCTGCTTGCTTTTCCAGCTGTTGTAAAATCTTCCCCCCGGTTTTGTTGTCTTTTTGTTTAACTCTGGCAATTCCTAAACTGGCGGTAACCGGCCAACCTTGGAATAAAAACGAGGAATGAATTATTTGTTGAATTCTTCTTTCTGTTTTTGCCAAATCAGCCCTCCTAACTAGTAATAAATGGTTAAACTCATCCCCTCCTGCTTGAGGACGCCAAGAAAAAATTTTCCTTATCCCTCTTATCCGCGCCAACTTTTCTTTTTTATCTTCTCCAACTGCTTTTATCGCCTTATTTACCCTCTTCTTTCCCAAAGCATCATTCATTCCCTTGAGGTTATCCAAATCCCAAAAAAGAAGTACTACCGCCATCTTCTCCCTTAAGGCTTCTTCTATTGTTCTGATGATTGTTCTTCTTACCAAAGGTATCTCGTACGGCCACCCCGTCACTGGGCAAATATTGGTTGTTTGAAAAATAAGAATAGTTTCTTCCTCTTTTTTGTCTTGCATCTTTAAAAGCTAATTTCTCCCTGAGCAACCCAACTTTGATAACTCACCTTTTTAGGAAAAGGTGAACAATTAACCCAGAAAACTCCTTGATTAACTCCTCCGTTTTTATTTAAAACAGGATATCTTTCTAGTCTAACAACTATTCCCTCAAAAATCTCTCTTAAGCTAGACTCTATATTCCTTAACCTTTTCTCTCTTGTTTCACCAGAGGCAAAAATTAAGCTTTTTGTTCTATTAACAAACCTTTCTTGTTTTTCAAAGTTAACCCTCCTCGTCAAATTTCTCATCTTTTCCCTCCAACTAATTATCCCTTCAGGAGGAAAATGGGTAAAAAGAAAAATCCTTCTTTTATCACTCCGCTGAATAACCACTAAACAAACAAAACAACTCTTCATCCCATATGTCCAAATAATCTTTTCTTGATCCCGAGAAGTAATGTAAATCGCAACACCATCTCCTTCTTTTACTAAAATAACGTTTTTATCACCTTTTTCCCACCTCCACCATAAACTCCCAACTTCATTGCTTAAGTAGTCAAATTTTAAACTAACTTCTCTTTCCAAGCGGAGAGGGCGGGATTCGAACCCGCGCAGCCCATCAAGGGCTATCGCTTTCGAGGCGATTCCGTTTGTCCACTCCGGCACCTCTCCGCCTTATTTTATCAAGAATTCACCATTTTCCGAAATTTTTCGGAGGTTTTCCCCATTATAAATATCAATTCCTCCTCCTTTTACAAAAATACTGTCAACTACTTTTACTTGAGTTATTCCTCCCCGATTACAGACAACAACTTCTAACCTTCCTCCGTAAATTAATAAATTTGAAAAATAAAGTGAAAACTTTTCTAATCTAAGAGGAAGACTAAACTTTAACATTCCCAGTCTGTGTCCTTCCAAATTTAATCCTCCTCCACCTCCCAAAGATAACTCTTCTATTCTTACCCCCGAAGATCCAGGAAAAGCTTTAACTACCAGCGTTTTAATTCCCGGATGTCTCTTTCCTCCTCCAATAATTCTTTCCAAACCAAAAACAGATAATCCTACCTCTCTTACCCCAGAAGGAAGAGAAATTACCCTAACTCTTCCTTCTATAAAAATTCGTTTTGCCGTTTCTCCTTCTTTAGGAACTATTAAAACATCCTCGCCATTTCTCGTGTTAATAAAATAAAAAGAAGAGAAAATTTGTCGTTCTGGTCTCATTTCTTCTTAATTATACCCCTTGTCTATTGTGGAAAACTGCGTTAAAATGTAGACACTGTCCATTTTCCCTCTGCCCGGTTTAAAAAGCCACCACGAGTGAAACCATGAAAAAAGACATTAATACTATTTGGGAAAATGCTCTTGCGGAAATTCAGCTAATAGTCAGTCCCGCTGTTTTTCAAACCCTTTTTAAAAGCACGAAATTAAAAAAACTTCTTCCTAAAGAAAAAACCATTGTTCTTTCCTGTCCCAGTTCTTATATCGCTGATCTCCTTAGTCGCCGTCATCAAGAAACCATTATCAACGTGTTAAGAAATCAAACCAAAGCTTCCTGGCAAAAAATTCGTTTTGAAACAGAAAAAGAAAAATCTTCCTCTTCTCCTGCCGGTCCTCTTTTTGAAAAGCCCTCTTTGGTTTCTTCTCCCCAAGAAAAAGAAACCAATCATTATGACCCTAAAACCGGCCTTCACCCCCGCTTTACCTTTAAGACCTTTGTCGTCGGAAACGCCAATAGTTTTGCCTATGCCGCTGCCCAAGGAATTGTTAAAAACCCCGGAGCAGCCTACAATCCTTTCTTTGTGTGGGGAGGAGTAGGGGTGGGAAAAACCCATCTTGTTCAGGCTATTGGTCACGAAATCTTAAAACTTCATCCCGGAAAAAAGGTTTTTTATGCTACCGCCGAAAATTTCACCAATGATTTGGTGGAAGCAATTAGAAGTAAAAATATGACCCAGTTTAAACAAAAATATCGTCAACCAGATGTTTTGATAATTGATGACATTCAATTTATCGC
>JAGGVZ010000002.1 GCA_021157735.1 bacterium
GAAGTTTTAATTTCAAATCCACAAAAAGATTATAGCATTTTGCGAGTGCGCCCGGAAGGATCTCACCGGTGGATTACTGAAGACGAATATAACAAGTTCTATACCAGATTTAGAGAGAAAATAAACGGAATTGACAGTAAGCTAACCAGCCTCCAAAAAGCAGAAGATGAGTATTACATTACGGCAAATTACCTATTGGAACTGGCTGATCGGGCTTATGAGTTATTTAAGAGTTCTGAAGCTGAAGAAAAAAGACAACTTTTGAAACTTGTTCTTCAGAACTGTAAGTTGAAAGGTAAAAAACTCCAATATACCCTGAAAAAACCGTTTGACAGCATCCTCTTTCACTCTTCCCGTTCAGCCTGGCTCCCCCTAAAGGACTTATTCATCAACCAAAAAGTTGAGTTTGACTTAAGTATAAATGATCTAAAAAATCTTACTTCGCAATCTTGACCTTCTTTCCCCTCAAGGTTGGGTTTTGACTTCTTGAGTTTTTATCAATAAACATCTTGCCTTGCAAAATAGCATAAGTATTAGCCTCTTTTTCAGTATCAAACTTTTTATTCCAGACTAAGGGAGTCTGTATAGTCCTATCCAGCCCGCCGTTATCTAGCACCAATTTCGGTATCCACTTTTTTGAATCAGCTAACTGATAGGAACAAGGGTTAAGAAGAAAACCTCGGTATCTTATGGTTTGGTTTTTCATTAAAGTCATTCTATCAGAATTTGATAAAATTTGTTAAACAAGATTAAAAATGTAGTGAAATGAAATACGAAGAAAAACTCGATATTATTCTCGAGAAAATCGCCGAAGAAAGGAAGCTAACAAGAAAGGGGCACAAAACTAAACTTACGTTCTCCTATTACGAAAACGATACGGGAATAGATTTCGAAAGCATTTGTAAAATTCTTCTTAAGCTTCAGGATGACGAAGGCGTTATTGAGATAATAGATATTTTGGAGCCCGCTGAAACGATCTCACTAGAACAAATTACTAAACCATCTATTGATAATGACTGTGGAAAAGCGAAAATAATATTCATAGAAGTAAACGAGAACTTTGATGAATGGTACGCAAACTACCTACTAAAACAAAAATCAAAGGTCGAAAACCTTGATTGGCTTAATCTTCTGAAGGTTCTCGACGTTTGTTCTGATATTGACCAACAATTACAAATTACTGGAAAGACTACTGTGATCATCCCCTCATTCCCTTATCCCTATATAGGCAGATTTACAGAGCTATTTCCCTACGACAGCATTGGAACAAGAAAAAGCTATCAAAAATATCGGCAGGAAGGGATTCAATATCTGCTGAAGCAAGAAGTAATTCTAGACGCTAGTTATGAAAGAAAAAGTGTGTTGGAGTATAGCAATATCATAGTAAGAGTTGATCCTGTCAAGTTTGACGATTTCTACAAAAGGGCTCAAAACGAGTTTAAAAAACGTAAAAAGACTGTTAAAAAGAAAAAGGAATTAAAAGCGCCCACAGGCAAAGCCCAAATTGCCGAGGAGAAGGGTGTATGGCCTGATGATTTTAGATGGGAAGGTAAAAACTTTGTTTTTGGTAAATACGGCAGCATCAGCTTTAAAAGCAAGGATAGAGAGCGCATCTTTAAAGTCCTCACTAGCAAGAAGGGGGGGTGGGCTACAATAAGAGAACTTATGAATGGCAAAAATGCCAGTTACGTCCGCTCAACCATAAAACAAATTGAAGATAGATTTCCCAAAGAAGTCAAAAAACACGTCAAAATTGTTTCTACCCAAGAAGATGACTTTGGAAAAAAACCCAATGTAGGAGCCTATAGAATTAAAGTCCAATTATAACCTAAACCCCCTCTAGGTTTATTCCTCTATAGAGATTTCATTTTTAGCCTTCAAACCTAAATCTCCTAAACCTTGACCTCAACTCTTCTTGAGGTGGGAAACTTTGCTTGATGAAACCGAGCAAAGTCGTTATTCCCACCAATCAAGAAGAGCTTAAGCCGAATGATCTAGTTTTAACGCCTGAAGAAAAAAGACAACTGATAGATTTCTTTTCCATTCTTATGGAAGTCGATAGACGTTTAAATTTTAAGAAAGGTGAAGAATATGAAAAAGCCAACAATATCTGAAATCCAAATAGTACCCATAAAGCCTAAAGATGGTTTAGTAGCTTTTGCCAGTTTTGTTTTGGACAACAATTTGTATCTCGGCTCAATTGGTATTATGACTCGTCCCAACGGAGGCTATCGGCTTACCTATCCCACTAAAAAGGTTGGAAGCAAAAACATTAACATTTTTCACCCTATTAACAAGAAATTTGCCCAAAGAATTGAACAGGCAGTGGTTAAAAGGGTTGAGGAAGTAATGAAAAAATCAAATGATAGATACAGTAGTTCTAACTCTTAACCAAGATATGTTTACCATTATTGATCATCAGAAATTTAGCCCCTCTACTGAAGGTCTCTATAGGGGTGAATTTTACAGGCTTGGCAGCAGAGCCAACATCGTTTGTAAGCAGAATCCCACCACCACAGAATTAAAGAACGGCATATACAAGCCACGTCTTTCGGTAACCAAGAGAATAAGCAACAATCGTTTTCAAGTAACCCTAAAAATAGAATTTTCTATTCCGAAGCTGATATTTAATAACAACTTTGACGAAGTTGTAGATGACAATTTTGGCCTAGTGATTTCTACTCTCCAGGAAAAATTAAAAGAAATGGGAGTATTAGTTTTTACTTCTTGCCTAACGACTGCACCCGTATCTGCAATCCATTATTCCAAGAACATCCTCTTAACAGACGGGTCAACCCCATATATGTACCTCAAAGAATTCAGCAAAGCGAATCTTAACCAAAGACTGGATTTAAATCAGACAGACTTCAGAAATGAAGGGCATAGCTTAAAATTTAGAACCAATTCCTTTGAAGTAGTTTTTTACGACAAACTCAAAGATTTGCAAAAAGCCAAAATCAGTGAAAAACGAACGATAGAGCACGACAACGCTATTCAATTGAATCTTTTTGAAAAACTTCAAACACGTAAACCGCTAGAAGTTTTAAGGATGGAGGTCAGGCTAAATAGAGGACAAAAAATAAGGCAAATCTTTGGAAAGCTTGGAATAAAGGCGGAGCCAATTTTCCGTGAGATATTTAAAAAAGAAATTTCCCAAGCAATCCTTCTTTTCTATTTCCAACAACTCAAGAACAGCTACCCCCCCATTTTGGGATACAAACCAAAAAGCAACAAGGAGTTGTTAGCTGAATTGATAATAAATAATCCCAAGCTAAAATTAAGACAAATCAATCAAGTTTTGGGTTTTAAAAATGCCGTTGATGAATTAGGTATCAGAGAGTATCGGGAGATGATTAAAAAATTCGGCAAGGCAAACTGGTATAGGCTATACAAATTCATTAAAAAAATACGATTTTCTCAGGTTTCTTTTCCCGCCTTTACTAAGCTTGAACAAGCATTAACCGAATTCAAGCCTGTAAAGTTAGTTGACTTTCAAGAGAGAATGTTAAATAATGATAAAAATGAATAGGATGGTAAAAGAACAATACTACACCATAAAAGAAGTGGCTGAGATGCTAAAAGTTGCCTACCTTACAGTCTATCGCTGGATACAAGCGGGCAAATTGGGGGCTTATAAAGTAGGCAAACAGTATCGTATTAGAAAGCAGGATATAAATAAGTTTATGGGGAAGAAAAAATGAAAAACTGGCAGACTAAATATATCAACAAAATTGTGTGTGGTGATGCTCTTAAGCTCTTAAAAGAAATACCGAGCGAAACAGTAACGCTCACTGTAACCAGTCCCCCCTATTTTCAACAAAGAGAATACGAGAATGGTGGTATTGGTAATGAAAAGTCTGTTGAGGAATATATAGATAAACTTATTTCAATTCTTAAAGAAATTGTCAGGATAACAAAAAATAATGGAAGTATAGTATTCAATTTAGGGGATAAGTATGACGATGATGGTGGATTATTATTAGTCCCTTACAAATTTGCTCAAGAGGCGATTAATAAATGTAATTTAAAACTCATCAACTCGTTATTATGGATTAAACCTAATCCAACACCTCGCCAGTTCAAAAAAAGGTTGGTAAATGCATACGAGCCATTCTTCATTTTCGTAAAGTCGAGAGACTATATCTTTAACCTGGATGAATTTAATAAAACCAAAAAGAGAGCTAATATAAATCGCAGACATACTAGGATAGGGGAAAAATATTTTGAGTTAATAGATAAATCAGATCTAAAAGAAGAGGAAAAAAAACAAGCTAAATTAGAACTAATTAAAGCAATAGAACAGGTCAAGACTGGAGAAATATACAGTTTTAGAATGAAGATAAGAGGCATCCATGCTCTCCCATTCGGCGGCCAGAATGGAGGAAGATTATACCATATCAAAAACAAAGGCTTTACAATTATAAAAATACATGGAAACAGTCTGAAACCTGACTATATGATTAATTCTGTGGCAACAATCAAGGGGGCAAAACATCCGGCTATTTTTCCTCTAGATTTAGTAAAAGAAATTGTAAAACTTTTATCAAACAGAGGCGATATTGTATTAGACCCTTTTGTTGGCTCGGGAACCACAGCTATAGCAGCATTACAATTAGACAGGAAATTTATAGGTATAGATATTAGAAAAAAATATTGCGAGTATGCAAAAGAAAGAATTAAAAACCTACATTATCAGAAAACACTACTATGAAAAATAAAAAAACACCACGATCCATCTTGGAGGAAAAATATAAAAGTGCGATAGCCAATGTAAAGGCTGGCAAAAATCCGGTTGTTGGCCATAAAGAGATTGACAGCAGAATTCAAACACTAATCAAAAACAGTACTAACCAGAGAGCTGTAGTTACTGCCTTGATAACATCTCTTGTCAAGAAAATAGAAAATCCAAAACAAGATATTAGGCTCCATAAAACCGAATTTGAAGGTGGATATTCTGCCAGAACTTATGACACTCATTATATAACCCCCTTTCTTAAAAAACATTTGCCCAGAATTGCAATGAAAGAAAGTGGGTGGCTCACTCGTTCTATTGAACAACCGCACCCATTTGACCGTAATTTTCCTGGGAAAATCAAGAAGAGTGATGTTAAGGAAGCCTTCTTATTCTTACTAGAAAAGGTTGAACAAAAGGAAGTAAATCCAGAAATTATACTTGAGACACTGTTGAGCGGGCTTATTAAACATTTAAATGAAGGGGTAATAAAAATATCCCCAAGAAGAATGACAGACAAAGCCGAAATGATTCTAGAAATTATAGAAATGCTTAGAACACACTTTAAGTGCAAGAGGTCATCATTTTTACCAGTTCTTGCTATTTATTCAATGTATCAGTTAATAGTAAAAGAGGTCTCCAGATATAAAGGAAAGAGGCTTCTCGCACTTAAAAGTCACACAACAGCAGATGTTAAATCCGGATCTCTAGGAGATATTGAGGTTGTAAATAAAGATGGAAGTCGTTTTGAGTGTGTTGAGGTAAAACACAATATAAAAATTGATGAATATATACTGATTGATGTTATTAGGAAAATAAGGGGAAAGGGTGTTAAAAGATACTACATTTTGACCACTGCACATCCTGAAATTAAGGAGAAAGAACAAGATAAACTCTTTAAAAAGGTCAAAAGTTTCAGAAAAGAAGACGGATGCGAGATAGTGATAAACGGCGTATTTCCGACTTTAAAATACTACTTAAGATTAATTGACACTCCTATAGAATTTATTAATTCTTACAGCAAAAACTTAATGAAGATTTATAAACAGAGTCCTTTTGTGTCAAAAGAACACATTAGATCGTGGAATAAATTGCTTAAGGGAAAAGTATGAAAGCCATAATTTTGGCCAGAGTATCAACTGAAGAACAGCTAAAAGAAGGTCAATCTATTCCCGCCCAGTTAAGACGAGCAAGAGAATATTGCCAAAGAAAAGGACTTGAAATAAAAAGCGAATATCAATTTAATGAATCTTCTTCAAAAGATCACCGAGAAAAGTTTGAGAAGGTCCTAGAGGAAATCAAAAAATCAAAAGAAAAACTAGCCCTTGTTGTAGAAACAATTGATAGACTTCAAAGAAGTTTTAGAGAGTCCGTCATTTTGGATGAGTTAAGAAAGCAAGACAAGGTAGAAATCCACTTTCTCAGAGAAAATCTTATCATCTCAGTTAACTCTAATAGTTCTGAGCTCTTACGTTGGGATATGGGCGTAATGTTTGCCAGAAGTTACGTCCTACAACTCTCGGATAATGTCAAAAGAAGTATTGAACAAAAGTTAAAGAATGGCGAGTGGCCTGGTAAAGCCCCTTACGGCTATAGGAATATTACCAGAGAAAATGGTAAAAAAGATATTGAGTTGGACGAATATAAATCAAAAATTGTCAAGAAAATATACGAATGGTATGCAACGGGAGCTTATTCTATAAGATTAATCAGAGATAAACTTAAAAAAGATTATGATATAAATCTCTCCTTAGGTTGTATTGACAGTATCCTGAAGAGGACATTTTATTACGGCATAATGAGATCTAAAGACAAACTTTATCCTCATAAATACAAGCCGATCATCACTAAAGAGCTATTTGATAAGGTTCAAAAAATTAAAGCGAGCTATAACAAAAAGAGGGGTTATAAATTTGCTGGCTTACCCTTCTTATACCGAGGATTAATCCGGTGTGCTGATTGCGGTTGTATTATCACTCCTGAGAGAAAAATTAAACCAAGCGGTAGAGTTTATCACTATTATCACTGTACTCAATATCACGGTAAACATGGGGCTCAATGGATAAGAGAGGAAGAACTAACAGAGCAATTTGCCAACTTGTTTAAAAGAATAAAAATTCCAAAAACAGTATTAAAAGAAATAACCAAAACGCTAAAAAGCGTTCATAAAGGAAAAGTTGAATTCAGAAAACAATATGCTCAACAGCTGAACAAAGAAAAAGAAAAATACACCAAAAGGCTTGAAAACCTCTATCTTGATAAACTTGACGGAAGTATTACTGAAGATGAATATAACAAATTCTATACCAGATTTAGAGAGAAAATAAACGAAATTGACGGTAAGCTAGCCAGCCTCCAAAAAGCAGAAGATGAATATTACATTACGGCAAATTACCTGCTAGAGCTGGCTAATCGGGCTTATGAGTTATTTAAGAGTTCTGAAGCCGAAGAAAAAAGGCAACTTTTGAAACTTGTTCTTCAGAACTGCACTCTAAAAGGCAGAAAACTCCAATTTACCCTAAAAAAACCATTTGATAGCATTCTCTTTTGTGCTTCTCGTCAAGCTTGGCTCCCCGGGGAGGACTCGAACCTCCGACCAACCGCTTAACAGGCGGGCGCTCTACCAACTGAGCTACCGGGGATTGTCAAGGTTTACAAAGAGATTATAGCATAAGTTGAGTTAGATTTTTGCTTGAGGATAGATTGCTAATTAATTGGTAACCCTGTATACTGGGATAGTTAAATTTTTTGGGGAGGATGATGAAGCAGACAGTCAAAAATCTTGCCGCGGCTTTTGCCGGAGAAAGCATGGCGAGAAACAGATATATTTTTTATGCTAAACAAGCAAAAAAGGAAGGTTATGGACAGATTGCCGGGATATTTTTGGAGACCGCTGATCAAGAAAAAGAGCATGCCAGTTGGATGCTAAAAATGCTCAACCAGTTGGCGGAAAATGGCGAGGAAATTGAAAAGATAAAGACGGAGATGGAAGTGCCGGCAGTTTTGGGAGATACAGTGACTAACTTAAAAACAGCTATTGACGGGGAGAATTACGAGTGGGAGCAAATGTACCCCGAATTTGCCCGAATAGCTGAGGAGGAGGGCTTGGCGGAGATTGCCCGGAGATTAAAAGCGATAGCTACTGCCGAAAGACACCACGAGGAAAGATACAAAAAGCTTTTGGAGCAGTTGGAGAAAGGCACAATCTTTAAGAAAGCAAAAGAAGTCTGGTGGGTTTGCCGCGAGTGCGGTTATGTTCACTTTGGTAAAGAACCCCCAGAAACTTGTCCTTCCTGCGGTCATCCGCGGGCTTTTTATCAGTTAAAATGCGAGGAGTATTAAAATGAAAATTAAAAAATCTTTCCTTTTGTTATTGGTAGTAGCGCTGGTTGTTATCGGAGGGGGAATAGTTTGGAAGTTGAAGAACAGAGGATTTTCTTCAGAGAAAACAGAAGAGAAAAAAGAGGTGGTGGAGGAAAAGGTAAAGGAAGGGTTGCGGGATTGGTTGATGAAAAAGACAGGGGTTGAATGTCAGCTAACCACCGAAGATGGGACGATAAAAGTAATTGCCAAAGGGAATAAATTTAAGATAGAAGGGCAAAAAGTTCCTTTAAACGGAGAGGAAAAGCCGGGAATGATGATAAATGATGGGGAGTGGGTCTATATTTGGGCAGGAGAGGAGGGAATTAAGTATAAAATAGAGAAAAAGGAAGGGGAGAATGAGGAAGGAGCAACCACAGAAACGGATTTTTCTTTGGAAAAGCTAGAAAAAGAATGGGAGAGGTATCAGTATCGATGCAAAGCCAAAAGGGTAGCTGATAGCGAATTTGTCCCGCCGGCGGGAGTCAATTTTGTCAATCTCAGCTCTTTTACTACCCATTAAAGATGGGGAAAGATAGATTAAATTTTTGATTGGGGAGCTCTTTTCTTCGGAATAATTTGCTTTTTGGTGGAAAGAACTCTTCAATGGGTTTTACCTGTTTTTCTTTTAACCTCTTGACAAATTTTTGTTTTGGGTATATATTCAAAATGAGATGCCCAGAAGACGAATACCACGCCGGGTAGAATTCTTCCCCGAGGTTACCTATTTCAAGCCTTTGGGAATGCCCCTTTCTCATCTGGAAGAGGTGATTTTGGAAAACGATGAGGTAGAAGCCTTACGTCTGGCAGATTTTGAGGGGAAGGAACAAACAGTGGCAGCCGAGAAAATGGGTATTTCCCAAAGCACTTTTCAGCGAATTTTAACCAAGGCGAGAAAAAAAGTTACCGAAGGGTTAATATTAGGTAAAGCAATTATTTTGAAAGGAGGTGAGGAAGAGATGGTTTTTGGCCGTGGTCGAGGTTTTGGTCGAGGAGCTGGACGCGGTGCAGGAGGACGGGGAAGAATGGGAGGATTTGGAGCAGGACCAGGAGGAGTATGTGTGTGTACTAATCCTGAGTGTGGGTATGAGGCTCCTCATCAAGCGGGAGTACCTTGTTATACCCAAAAATGTCCTAAATGCGGGAGTCCGATGATTCGGAAAAGATAAAGTTAAAGGTTAAATATACATATATAATAAATAAAAATGAAAATTTGCTTTTCTGCTACTGGTAATAGTTTGTCTTCAGCGGTAGATTGGCGTTTTGGCCGTTGTCCATGGTTTGTTATCGTTGACGAGAAGGGAGAAATAGTGGAAGCAATAAAAAACCCCGCCGGCGATGCTTTTCGAGGGGCAGGGGTGTTGGCGGCGCAAACAGTGGTGGAGAAGGGAGCGGAAGCAGTGGTAAGCGGAAATATTGGCCCGAATGCCTTTTTGGTTCTTAACCAACAGGGAATAAAGGTTTATCAGGGAGGGGGAATGACAGTGAAAGAGGCTTGGGAGAAGTATCAAAAAGGCGAACTTCCCGAAATTACCACTCCTCAAAGAGGGAGGTGTTTTGGAGAACAAGGAAAATGAGTGGAGAAGTTAATCTTCAGAAAGGCCAAGCATTAGCGCAAAAGGCTGTTTTTCTGGAAACAGGTTTGGCTTTGGCCAAGTTAATCGTGGGCTTTTTTTCCCATAGCACCGTTTTGCTTTCCGATGCTTTCCACAGCCTTTCTGATTTGGTTAATGTTTTAACCTCTTGGTTGGGTTTGAAAATTGCCGGCCGCCGTCCCGACGAGAAATTTCCTTTTGGATACTATAAGGCGGAGAATCTGGGGACACTTTTGGTTTCCTTTTTGATTATCTACACCAGCTGGGAGATGTTTCTTCACGGTTGGCAACGGTTGTTTTCCTTTTCCCAACTGGAAATTCCTCTTTTGGCTTTGGGAGTTTCTTTGGCCGATGCCATTATTCTTTTCTTCTTCGGCCAGTATGAGGTGAAGATAGGAAAAGAAGTGAACGCCCGGAGTCTAATTGCCATGGGAGAGGAAAACCGAACTCATCTGTTTTCTTCCTTGGCAGTATTTTTGGGAATTTTAGCCTCATGGAAAAAGATTCCCTATCTTGAAGGAGGGGTAACTCTCCTAATTGCCTTTTTAATTTTGAAAATTGGTTTGGAGAATTTAAAAGAGGCAGCTTTTGCTTTGATGGATGTTTCTCCAGGGGAGGAAATGGAAAAAAAGGTGAGAAAGATTGCCACTGAGTTTCCGGGAATAGAAGAAGTTTTGTCTTTACGGTTGCGGAAAACAGGGCCTTTTGTTTTAGGAGAATTGGTAGTGGGAGTAAGGAGACAGATTCCTACCGCTCAGGTGCATCAAATAACTAACCAGCTTCAGAAGAAGATAAAAGAGGCCGTACCCCAAATTACTTCTTTGGCTGTTTCGGTGGAGCCATTCGTTAGCGATTATCGTCACCTGGTAATTCCCGTTAAGAAAAAAGATGGTTTGGATGTTCCGGTGGCCGAGCGGTTTGGTAAAGCTCCCTTTTTACTTTTTGTCAATTTAAAGAAAGACAAAGTAAAAGGTTTTTATTTCCTCAAAAATCCTTATCTTAGCCAGAAAGTAAGAGTAGGCTTGGCTTTGGCAAAATTGGTGGTCAAACAAAAAAGCGATATCCTCTTAACTCCGGAAATTGGAGAAATTGCTTTTCATGTTTTAAGAAGCAATTTGGTAGACGTTTATCGTCTAAAAGGAAAAACAGCAAAAGAGGTGGTGGGGAACTTTCTTGCCGGGAAACTTAGATTGGTAGAAAGAGGAAAAGAGATTAAGAGTTAATTTACAACTTTCGGTTTTCAAATTAAAAGGATGAATAAGAATTTTGGTCGTCCTGATATTACATTTGATCGGCAAGTGGAAAAGGCGATTAAATTCTTAGTCTTGGCGATGATGAAATCGAGCAATAATCCTAAACCCATAATTCTTCATTCTCTTAAAGTAGGTTTCTATCTTTATAATATGGGCTGCGATCAAGAAACAGTCATCGGTGGTTTTCTTCACGATCTTCTTGAAGATTCTGCAACTACGGCTGAGGAAATAGAACAAATTTTTGGCAAGAGGATTGCCGATTTAGTTCAGGCCAACACTTTTGCCAAAAGGGGCAAAAGTGAAGAAATAAAGTACAAAGACTGTTTTAGTCGATGCGTAAAAGAGGGCAAGCCTGCTCTACTAATTAAGGCTGCCGACATATTAGACAATAGCTTCTATTATCCTTTAGCGGAAAACAAACAAGTGTTCCAAAGACTACTTCAAAAGATGGACTACTTTATCAAACTTTCTAAGCCATATTTAAAGGATGAGATTGTTTGGAAAGAACTTGTTAAAAGATTTCGCTTTCTCTCTTTGTCTCTTGACGGGTCAGCGGCTGTTAATGTTTGAAAAATAGATTGTAAATTTATGAAAATAATTGCTGTTTCTGGGGGTAAGGGAGGGGTAGGAAAGTCAACAGTGGCCGTTCTTTCTGCCTTGAGTTTGGCAAAGAAAGAAAAAGTGGTTTTGGTAGATGCTGATGTAGAATGCCCCAATGATTATTTGCTTTTGGGAAAGAAACTTTCTTCTCCGGTAAAGACAATTTTTGCTCTTTTCCCTCGTTTGATAAAAAGCAAATGCCGCCGTTGTGGCCTTTGCGCCCAAAAATGCCGTTTTCATGCCATTTTTGCTCCTCCCGGTCAATATCCGGTTTTTCTCCATGACTTGTGCAGCAATTGTGGTTTGTGCTGGCATCTTTGTCCTTTCGGGGCAATTAAGACGGTGAAGAAAAAAAGAGGGGTTGTTTACCAAAACAAAATCAACAGAAATTTACTGCTGATAACGGGAAAAAGTTTAGGGATAGTGGAGGAGACCGGGCCGATTGTAAAAGAACTAAAAAAGTATGCTTTGGCTAAAGCAAAGAAATGGGGAGCTAAGAGGGTTATTATTGATACTGCTGCAGGAACTCACTGCAGTGTCATTCAAGCTCTTTTGGGGGCTGACAAGCTGGTGGCGGTAACTGAGCCAACTCCCTTGGGAGAGCATGATTTAGGGCTAATTCTTTCTTTAGGAAAAAAACTTGGCCTGCCCGCGGTAGTGGTAATTAATCAAGCGGATTTGGGAAAAAAGAAGGGGATTTTGCAAGTTGCCCGAGAATATCAGGTTAAAGTAGAGAAAAAGATTCCCTATTCCCGCCAATTAGCCCAAGCTTATGCCCGGGGAAAGCTAGCGGAGTTAGATTTTAAGTTGGATTTTAACTTTTGTCAATGAAGACAATTGTTGTTGCTTCCGGGAAAGGAGGAGTAGGCAAATCAATGATTGCCTCTACCCTGACTTTTTTCCTTTCTCGAAAGAAAAAACTGGTGGCGATTGATGCTGATGTTGACGCGCCCAATCTTCATCTTTGGCTGGGGGGAGTAAAAAAGTGGGATACAAAAAGAAAAGTTTCCCTTTCGGAAAAGGCAGTGGTTTTGAAGGAGAATTGCCCAGAGTGCCAAAAATGGCAGGATATTTGTCAATTTGGAGCTTTACAGGTGGCAAAGGGCAAGGTAACAATTAATCCTTTCTTGTGCGAAGGGTGTGGTGCTTGCGAGGCAGTCTTTCCACCGGGAGTGGTGAAATTAAAAAAAGTTGTTAATGGAGAGATAAGAACAAAAAGATTGGCGGGGTTTTCTTTAATTTCTGCTCAGCTTTATCCCGGAGAGACAGGGTCAGGAAAGTTGGTGGATGAGTTGAAAAAAGAAGCTGAAAAGGTAAAAGAAAAAGAGTTGGTGCTGATTGATGCTCCCGCAGGAA
>JAGGVZ010000033.1 GCA_021157735.1 bacterium
CGTTTTAGACACATTATATATGAGAATTATGATTACTAACTCCTGTAAAAAAGCTGATAAAGTGATTGTTCCCTCCTTAAATACCAAAGAAGATCTTGTTAAAATTTTAAACATCCCTTCCACTAAAATAGTGGTCATTCCCGAGGCAGCTAGAGACGACTATAAAAAAATATCTAATAAAGAAATGTTGGAAAAGATTAAACAAAAATATAAACTTCCTCGGAAATTTATTTTATTTACTGGAGGAGTAACCCCTCGTAAAAACCTAACAAGAGCGATTAGAGCTTTTGTACTGGCAAAAAAGAAATTAAAAGATCTCTATTTTGTTATCACCGGACCAAAGAGCTGGAAAAATGAAAAAGAGTTAGCCCTTATTGAAGAAAATGAACACATTATAAAAACGGGCTTTATTGAAGATAAAGATATGCCAGGACTATATAATCTTGCTCTTTTATATCTCTATCCCTCACTCTATGAAGGCTTTGGCCTACCAATTTTAGAAGCTCAAGCTTGTGGCTGCCCAGTAATCTGCAGTCATAGTAGTAGTCTTCCCGAAGTTGGAAAAGATAGTGTCTACTATGTTAATCCCCTTAAAGAAAAAGATATTGCTGAAGGAATTATTAGAGTGTTATCCAACAAAAAGCTACGAGCCAAACTAATCAGAAAAGGCTATCAAAATGCCAAAAGATTCTCCTGGAAAAAAGCAGCAAAAAGAATACTAGAAGAATTTTATAGACAATAAAAAATGAAAAAAGATAAAAAGAAGGTCTTAATCTGGATTAAAGCTTTTTCTTCAAAAACAAGTGGGGGGCTTTCATACTATAACAAGTACTTAATTGATAATCTGAAAAAAATCGCGAAAAGAAACAATGCTGATCAAATGAAGTTATGCATCTATTTTAAGAATATATGCAAGGATGTCAAACCAAAATGGCTAAAAACACTTTTGGTAAAGACCAATCTTCTCGGTTTTATATGGGACCAACTGATTCTTCCTGTTAAGCTAAGAAGAGTTAATACAAAAATAGTCTTTTTCCCAACATGGAAACTTCCATTTTTAAAAATTTATTCCTCTAAGGAGGTTGGCACAATTTTTGATTTTTCTCCAATTAAATCGCCCGAAAGCCATTCTCTACTAGAAAAGCTTTATTTTAGACTTACTATAAATACATGTATTCGAAGATCTATAAGAATAATAACCATCAGCAAAACTATCAAAAAAGAAATTATCAATAAATATAATACGGAAAGTTCTAAGATTAAGGTAGTTTATCCAGATATTCATCCTATCTATAAAAAGCAAATCAACAAAAGGACAGCAAAACAAAAGGAAAACTATATTCTTTATGTAGGTGGATATAGAGCAAGAAAAAATGTTGAAAATCTAATCAAAGCACTTCCATATATTAATAGAAAATATAAACTAATACTCTGTGGGGCGAAAAATAAATTACCTAAAAAACTTAACCAATTAATACGGGAAGCCAATCTTTCTAGAAGAATTATCCAAACCGAACGTCTTAGCCTTGAAGAACTAGTAAGAAAATATAAAAAAGCATCAGTCTTTGTCTATCCTTCTGTTTATGAAGGGTTTGGACTGCCTCCTCTCGAAGCAATGGCTTGCGGTACCGCTACGGCTGTGAGTAACCTTCCAATTTTTAATGAAACCTGTGGAAATGCGGCAATAAAATTTAATCCTTATAATCCAAGGGACATCGCTAGAAAAATCAATAGATTATTAAAAGATAAAGGCTTAAGAGAAAAACTTGTCCGAAGAGGATATAGACAAATTAAAAAATTTAGTTGGGACAAGAGCGCGCTTAGTTTATATAAATTATTACTCGGAATTTAACATACATGAAAACATACAAAATACTTCTTGTCACACATGAATTTCCCCCAAATATAATTGGAGGAATGGGTATACATGCCTATAATTTAGCAATAGAGTTGGCAAAACTAGGACAAGAAGTCTCAATACTTACCTCCAAGAATACCCCTCGGTCTTTCAGTAAAAAGGAATTTAAATTTGAACATCTAAAAATAATCCGCTTAAGCCACTCGGTATTTCCAAACTCCAGAGAGGGATTTTTAAAGTCAGCCATTGAATACATCAACAATAACCCCTACTACCATGTTATTCATGCCCATAATTTTTTAGATTATTCAAAAGTAAAAACCCCCGCTTTAAAAATTCAGAAGGTACACATAAATCCAACATATGGTTATCAACTTGAAGCCTTCAACAATCTTTTGGAGGCCTTTTATTTCAAAAAAATAAAAACAATAAAAATGAGATTTTCAATAAAGAAGAGTTTTGAAAATAGCAATCTCGTTATCTATAACAGTAAATTATCCAAAAAAATTAGTGAAAGTATTTACGGAAAAAATTTTGAAAGTGTAGTAATCTATAATGGCGTAAACTATAAAGAATTCCAATCAGGAAGCAAAAAAAAGTATAGAAAAGAGGGTTTTTTATTTGTGGGAGGGAATAAAAAAAGAAAAGGGGCAGACATTCTAGTTGCTTTGGCAAAGCTATTTCCTAACCAATTATTTAAAGTCTGTGGTTGCACAAGAAGTGGGTTTCTAAGCAAACTCTCAAGATCAAGAATACCAGACAATATCAGAATTCTCGGCTTTCTATCTAGAAATAGAATTAAAAAGGAATATAAAAGAGCGTTGGCTTTAATACACCCTGCTAGGTATGAAAGCTTTGGCAATGTTGTCTTAGAATCTCTGGCCTGCGGAACGCCAGTACTGGTCTCAAGCTCAAATTTCTGCGGGGCAAGTGAAATACTAAATAGTAAGGTGGGAGCAACATTTAATCCAAACAACCTAGATGAAATTAAGGAGAAAATTTATGATTACTTAAAAGACCCAGACAAATACGATCCTAAAAAATGTATTAAATTAGCTAAGAGATATAGCTGGAAAAAAACGGCGGTTGAGACAGTCAAGATAATAGATCAATATCTTAATACATAAAATTTTTCTAAGTGGATCTAGATTTTGCTCTCTATCTTTTCTACACAATCTTTCTTTTGAACTTCTTATAAGGCTCCTGCTTTGTTCCTATCATGTATTTATTAAAACCCGTTTTACTTCTGTCTCTTCTTATTTACTCTTTCGAATACCTTTATCAAAATATCTTTCATTCTATCTAGGCTGTACCTCTCTATACATTTTTTTCGGGCTCTGTTGCCCATTTTCTGAGCTTTTGCTAACTCGCTCAAAACACGCAGAATAGCCCGAGATAATTGCTTTGGGTTTCCAGGCTCTACAACCAAACCGCATCCATCTAAAATTTCTGGAAGATCGGAAACTTGAGTCGCTATAATCGGCTTCGCCATAGCCATTGCATCGAAAACCTTTGCAGGGACTTGCCCGACCGTTGCGAGGTTTTTTCTCTGGGGAATTACCACAACATCTGCCATTGCTAAAAACTCGGGAACCTTGTTAAAAGGCTGAAAACCAAACCATTTAAATCTCTCCTTTAATAATTCTCTTCCAGTTTTAACTAAGTTTGAACAATAAAAATCTCTATGATCAACTCCCACGATAACTAAGATAATATTAGAAGCCCTGATCAAACTCACAGCTTTTATTAAGTCTTCAACCCCTTTGTAAGGTCTTGGGGTACCAAAAAACATTACTACTTTCTTACTCTTTTTTATTTGGTACTTTTCTCTTATTAACTTTCCATTAAATTTGCTTGGATCAAAAGCCTCCGTATCTCTAGCATGCCAAACTATTGTGCCTCCGAATTTTCTTTGTAAAAAACGATTGGAAACAGTAATTTCATCAACAAAACGTAGCATATTCTCGCCAAACAGATTATTCCAATAAGAGCTTACACTATATGGTTTAAGAAGAGAGGCACTTAAAAATTTAAGGCGCTGAGAAACATTTAAACTACTGTATCTCCACTTTATAAATCCCATTTGCCAGTCGTCTATATCTAAGACCAACTTCTTTTTATCGAGCTTTTTTTTTAATAATCCTATTCCAAAACTGGTAAAAAGGGGTTTCGAGGCATAAATCACGTCCCCCTCTATTATTTCAAGTAACCTTTTGAATTGCCAGTAAACCTTCAGGCCGTTGGAAAGCCTAACAAATTTATATTTTATTCCTCTGTCGTTGGCAACAGGTCCCCAAATTTTATCGCCTAAAAGAGGACCGACAACTTCCACCATATAATGTTCCTGAAGAGCTTTCGCTAACAAGTATGCCCTGCCAAGACAATTATGAGATAGGTCGGGAGCTAAAATGGAAATCTTCATATCCCGTCACTCTCTAATTTTTTACAAACAACAGTGATGTAACGATACTCTTTTTTAGATAAAAGCAGTTCTAATTCTGGACCTCCTCTATCGGGACTATATATCATAGGTAACAATTTCCTTGCTATTTTTTCAAAACCGGGCAAAAAGAAAACCTTGCTTATGGGTCTCTGGCCATAAATTTCCAAAATTTTTAGATAACGTCTTAGTACCAAAATAAATTCCCCTGTTGAATATTCTTTCTTATGGAAGGGGTTATTCGGAGGATCGTTGATAGATTTGCCAGGCGAAGTTAACTTTCGATTTGGGGTTGAAATAATAAGTAGGCCCTGAGGCTTTAAAACTCTTCTTAGTTCCATAATAGCTTTTTCTGAATCCCAAACGTGTTCAATGGTTTCAAAGCAAACGACGATATCGAAATAATTTCCCGGAAAACCAATGTCTAATATATTGCCTACTCTAAACTCTAATTTATCCGCGCCATATTTAGCACGCGCAAACTTTATTGTTGTACTTGAAATATCTACTCCTACAACCCTTTTAGCTCCACTGTCGTAAAGGATGCGCGAACCATAACCGGTTCCGCAAGATATATCTAAAACTTCTTTTCCCCCAACATATTTGCTTGCAAATCTATAGCGCTCGATATGATCTAGCCATACCCGCTCAGGAGTTTCCCCTTCGATAACCTTCTCGCCCGTAAACTGAGTGTTCGCTTTTCTAGCCATTTTTACAATCTTTGTGATTAAAACAATTCCTTCATCGATTTTCGCGCCTTATATGCCAAGGCTTTATCTAATAGATAACTCGTCCCAGAATGAACTAATCCATAAAACATTATACACAAAGTAAATAATACCAATAACATTACCATCGAGTTAATACAGTATGTTTTTAGAAAAAGTGCGAACAAAACCGTAAGCAAAGAGTCTACCAAAGGAAAAAAGATTGTCACAATAAACCTCTTTATACTACAACTTGTAATCTGAACTGCTGTGTAACAAGCCAGTGAATTCGCACCAATAGAAGCAAAAACAACCGCCAAAGAAGTCCCAATTATACCAAAACGTGCAGAGAGAGGATAAATTAAAAAGGACAACATTACTAATTGAAAAAGTTGATATTTAGTTAATACCTCTGGTCTTCCCGTAGCGCTAATAACTGGAGTCGTTGTTGCACCTATTGACCTTATAAGACCCCAGAGGGTCAGTATCTGTATTACTGGGACCATAGGCATCCATTTGTCTCCCAGAAATATTCTAGTAAAATCAGGCGCTAAAATGAAAATCAGTCCCGCCATTGGGAACGATAGAAAAGCCGTAGTTTTCAAAACCTTTAAATAGGCTTTTTGTAATTTTATTTTATTATCTTGTAGCTTTGCATACGCTGGAAAAGTTATTTGCGAAATTACGTGAGTTATTTCCGTAGCTGGTAAATTAGAAATCCTATAGGCCATTTGGTAGAAACCCAACATTGTTGCTCCGAGTACTTTTCCAACAAAAATATCGTCTCCTTGCGTTATGAGAAAAATTAATGCACCCGAACCAAAAATCCACTTACCAAAATTCCACAGCTCTTGTGCCTGCCTTTGATCTAGAGAAATTTTTAGCTTAGATGGAATGATCACGTAAGAAAGCAAACATCTTACAAAATTTCCTCCAATAAGACCATAAACCATAGCCCATGGACTTCTAAGAACAATCGCCGTGGAGACAGATATTAGTAAATCGGCTGCTACCCCGACTATTTGGTATAGAAACTGTTTTTGAAATTCTAACTCTTTTTGAAAGTAAACTACCCCTATGTGGGTAAACGCTTTAAAAAGTTCAGATAATGCTAAAGCACGAGTTAGGGGTACTGCACCTGGTTCAGCAAAGAAACTGCCCACCAATGGTGCACCAAAAAACAAAATTGCTGAGATTGTTAGTCCTCTTATTACTTGAATTGTCCAAGCTGTATTAAGATAATCTTTAATACCTCCCTGCTTCTGAATCAATGCCTCCTTAATGCCGGTTTGAGAAAAACTATTCAGCGCCGACATGGTCAACATTGCTATTCCCATTAAACCGAAGTCTTTTGGGACAAGCAGTCGGGCAAGAATAATGGTTCTGATAAATTCAAGCCCTCGTTGAAATATTCTTAAAATAAACACCCAAACTCCACCACGAAGAACCTTTTTCTTTAAAGATCCATCGTTCGAAAATAAAAATTTAATTAGCTCTCTTACGGACACTTTGGTACTTCTAATGTTAAACAGAGCTCTTTTGTATACCATCCTAGTTAGAAGGGCAAACAAATAAATTCGGCCAGTAAAGATTTTTTCCGATATAAAAGCTATTATAAGTAAAACTCTTAACAGAAAGGGAAGGAGAAAGATTTCGACAATTTTTAGTTAAATAATCAACTATTTCAGATTTTAACATATGAAAATAGGCACCAACCACAAATACCCTCCCTTGGTTATTGGCAACTAAATCTAAAAAGTTTCTTTTAGTCCCTTTTCTCAGATCTAAAACCCAATCATTACGTCCCCACGGATTAAGCAAAAAATAATTAATCCCTTCTTTAGAATCAAGATATTGAATTCCATCAACAATAATTACATTGTCTCCCGCTTCTTGAATTTTGTTTAGATAGAAAAAAACTTTTTTATATTCTGGCGCTACTGCTCTCCTATGAATTCTCCCCCCTTCGTTTTCACTCCAGTCACCCTGGGCTTTAATTGTTACCGGAGGGATATTTATTCCCGGCAAAGATGGTCTGAGGATAAAAATTAATAAAATTAAAAAGCATAATATCAAACTCCTTGGAAAAAGACCAATTTTGTAAATCAAGTGTAAGATATAAGAGAAAATAATAAATAAAAAGGGTAACAAATAAGAAACATATCGAAAATCATGACTGTGATAGAGATTAAAATTTAAAATAAAATACGGAAACCAAAAAAAACTTACTATCAACAAACCAACTTCTCTCCTTCTAATGAGAAAAATTATTGAAGAAAGAACGCAAAGCAAAAGTGTAACTAAAGGCGATAGTTTAAATACTCCAAAGGTCCAAGCAAAATAATCCTTTGATCTCTGTAAGTCAAAACCGAATAACAGATTATTTTTAAATACGTGACGAATATTTATTAACTTAATAAGCGAAAAATAATCTAAGATAGTTATGAAAAGAAAAAAAGAAAGTAGAACAATAAAGTATATCTTAATCTTGGAATTCTTAATTTTCAAAAAAAGCACCAAAAGATAGAAAAAATAAATCGGTAAAAATGATAGCGAAAGAGGAGAAATATATTTAAAAGAAAAAACTATCACAAGAAATAAGAACAAGGAGTTTATCCACCTAATTCTATTAGACTCGGCTTTTTTAATATCCTTAACTATACAAAAAGCTAGTAAAATTGATATCAAACTCAAAATCGAATATTGTCTTATAAATCTAGATAAATAAATAGAAACGTCATCTAGTGCAAGCATCAAAGAGGCACATAAAGAAATTATATTTGAATCGGTCACCTCTTTTGTCAAGAAAAAAAGGAGCACTACCGAAACAACACCGGCAAACGCAAATGGAAGCCTCAAATTTGTTTCATTATATCCGAATAGTTTTACAAAATTTCCCACTAAAATAGTAATAAACTTTGGGTAAGAGCGTGCTGATGGTTCTTTAGTTGCATAATTCCAAAGATTAGTACTTCCGGTGTGAATATAAGATTTTATTGCCGACGCATACCAATATTCATCATGATGAATATCCAACCTGCCAATATTATAAAGCCTTAGCACGCTAGCCCAAATTATTATTATGAAAAGGAAAAAATAGACTACTTTAGAATCAATTAATTCTCTTGCACCTTCTTTTTTCACTTTCTCGTAGCTCGCTTTTCCTCTAAGTTTCTCTAAAGTCTTTTTTTTAAAATAGAAAAATAAAACCCCAAAACTTACTGCTAGCAAGCTTAACAAAGGACTAAATCCAGACAAATTATAAAGTATTCCCTCGAAAAATGAGCTTCTCAAGCTTCCGTCCCGATTAAAGTTAAAAGAAATTGTTGTTGCCAATAAAAAGCTAATTATGAAAAAATAGCGAAGAAGAGAAAGAAAGCGATTAATAAAGTCCACATCATTTTTTTTAAGAAAAACAAAAATCAAAGATTCAATAAAAAGGAAGACAAATAGTAAATTAATCTGAGTAGTTCTTAGACCTAGAAACTGGAAAACTTTACGGCCAATATTTTTCCATATAGACGGCAAAACTGTCTGCCAACTGGTTTTTAATGAAGCCAAGTTGTAAACATAGCGAGGGTAAAAATTCAAAATTCCGTCCTTGTCTTTTTCCACTAAAAACACCCTTCCGCTTCCAGCCCCAATTCTTTCTAATTCAAAAATATATTCCTTACCCTTAGAATTTTCCTGAAGGGGAAAACCAAAAGGGAAAAATCCAGACTGAAAATACTGGCCAAATTCGTAAGTATTTTCGTAAAACCAATCTTTGGCTTGTTTTTCTTTAATTCGAAAAACAACTTTATCCCTAATCTCCCCTGACCCCTCCTCAACAGACTCTCTCTCATCCTTCTTTTCCTTAACTAAAATTTTTACCCCAATAGTTCCCAAATTATTCGACTTAGCTGTAAAAGTTTGAATAATCGGTTTATCAGAACTAATTGCTATCTTTCTAGTTGGTCTAAAATTGCTCAACCGATCTTCCCAAATTAAAGGGCTACCCGAACGGAAAATTGAGTAAAAAAGGAAAACTAAACTGAACAAAAATATATTCAGCAAAGAAAGAAGAATGAATTTTTTCGCCAAAGCACTTTTTAAATAAAAAGCTTTAATCTCTGAAAAACTAACCACAAAAAGACAAAGTAAAGTTAGCCACAAAATCCTAAACAGAAAAGATTTCTCTAGGTTAAGAGAGAGGCCAAAGAGATTAACCAAAGAGATTAATCCTAAGGTAATGATAAAATTCAAAACGATAATCTTTAAAAGGTTTCTAATTCTCTGCTTCATTGCTGATTAATTCAACAAATCATCAGGATCTTTAATTTGAAAATCAACCAAATTACTTTTTTTATTTTTATCATTAATTAAATAAAGTTTTCCATCAGGGTTAGGAGAAGTTACTGGCAACTCCACTATTACTTCCTTTGGTTGCCACCTTTTAATATTGAGCTCTACTTGATTTACCAATACTCTACCCGGCTTCCAAGGAGGACCAAAATTTTTCCCCTTAATCGTTATCAAACTTCCTTGTATTCCCCAACTCGGCGAAACCTGATAAATCCTTGGGTATTCCTGCAATGTCTGGTAAAAACTCTGATATCTTTTGAACACCAAAAGAGACATTATCAAAATCACTCCAATTAAGAAAATTTCTTTTGCATTCAGTTTTCTATTCTTTCTTTGAAACCGTATTGTCAGAAAATTAACTACTAAAAAGACAACTAAAAAAATAAAAGTTTTTACCCGGGAAGAAATTTCCGGAATCAACAAAAAATATTCCGTCAAAAAATACTCCAACGGAATAATTAAAAGAATGTAGCTAATAATAGTTATCACCGACACTAAAACTGCTGAGGATAAGTCTTTAAAAAAAACCATTATTTTAAAATCAAAAAAACAAGCAAGAAAAATAAGGTTAGAATGCTACCAAAATAAAAAGCAAAAAAACAAGAATCCTGATGAACTCGGCTTAAAAAATCAGTTTTAATCAACTGCTCAGCAGGTTTTTCTTGATAAACAGCAAAAACAAGATCTCCCCCTGTTTTATGCCCGTTTAAATACGCCTCTCCATCTAAATAAACATCTTTTCGCGAGAAAAAAACTGAGGCAAAATTTTTCTCTCGCCCCTTATCGGATTCTATTTCAAAAATAAACTTTTTTCCTAAAGCATGGTCAACGCTAGGAAAACCAAAAGGATAATAGAAGCCATCGCGAAAGTCGGTGATATATTTCCTTGTTTCAAAATACCAACTATCCTGATCTGCCTCTTTGATGCGAAAAATCCAAAAATCGTCGTTTAAACGGTTGTTGTTTGTTACTTTAATCCCAACCGCACCAAATTTGTCAACCGGAGCCACGAAGGACTGCCGCCAAGTATCTCGAGCTAAAACCGGTCGTTTTTCTTCTTGCTCCGATTTGATTTCCAAAACCGGCGTCATTAAACCAAAAACAGGCTTGGCAAGGCAGAAAAAAATGATTAATAACTGCCAAAACAGTAACTTAGCGGTTTTCCCCATCACTAGAAAAATTCCTAATTAAATAATAAATCCAATAAAAGCAGAAAGCAGAAAAAATACTTCGACCTATGTTAGCCCATTTAATTGTAGGAAAAAGGGGCAAGTACCAGCCAGGTTCTATCTGCCTAAAAGCCAAAGAAACTGGAAAAAGCAGGCCAAAAGTAGTGTAATTGCCCCATGCTAAAATGGTAAGAAAATAAAAAGGCACTCCTAGCCAAAAAGACTGCCAGAGAAAATCCTTCTGGTCATCCACTAACAAAACTAAGAAAAAGGGTAAAAACCAAGAAAAATACTGAGGATGAAAAATAGAGGTTCCATAAAAAGTAAGCCATATCAAAGAAGACAGCAAAGAAAAGGTTTTAGCCGGATTTTGTTTAAAAAATTGACTCCGTCTCTCCCACCACCAAAGAAAAATCATTCCCGTAATCAAGAAAAAGAAAAAAATTTTTCTCTCTTGCCCAATATTCACTGCTGCCTGAAAAACATAATTAGGATGTGTACCTGTCTTCAGCCATTCGAGTTGCTTGTCAACAATCGGTGAGTTAGATAAAAACTTGGGTAAAAAGGTTAAAATACCAAACAAGCCAGACGGCAACAACCCCCAAAAAATTCCCTTTGTTTTCCAAGGCAATAAAGTCAAAATCAAAGCAGGAACGATATAAATATAAGAAGGTCTGATTGTTAAAATTAAGAACATCAATCCTGTAATAGTTAATCCTTTTTTCCAGCTTAGTTGTTTCAACTTATTCAAAGTCCAAATTAATACCATCGAGAAAAATATTTGATATGTTTCAAAGCGACCAAAAAGATATACAGAATAAATAATCACAGGATTAAAGGCTAAAAATACGGCCAGTCTTTTTTTAACCTTTTCGTTCTTATTTTTAAAAATCTCAAAAACTACCCACCAAAATCCTAATTCAAAAAGAAGATAGGGTAGTTTAAAGAAAAAAAGCATCCTGTTTAAAAATGGCGGCTGGTAAAAATTCGTTTGTAAACCGGCCAATAAATGACAGGACACAAAAGGAGTAAAAAGTTTGGCAAAAACTGCTTCAAAAAGATGGGCTCCAGGAGCAGAATAATTTAAAAGACTATCCCCCTGGCAAACAATTTTCCCAACTCTACGATGAACAGCAATAATATCACCATGAGCAAAAAAGGGCATTAATAAAACTCTTATAAAAATCCCAACTAACAAAATAAAAAAAATTTTTCTATTTTTTAGCATCATCTCCTTGAAATTATTATTAAAAAGTCAAATTTTGTCCCCTACTCTAAACTTTCTGATTAACCCAATTAACTTAATCTAAACAACCTTTCCTGGTTAATCAGTCTAAGCAACCCAATAGCCACAGAAAAAGGCTGTTGAAACAATCACCAAAATACTAGTACTTATTAGGATATAACCCCACCGAAGGACGCGCTTTTTCTTATTATCTTTAAATGAAAGCAACAGTTGTTCCGTTATCCTACTCAACACCAAAAAACAAGGAAAACAAACTAAAACATAGCGAGGCATAGAAGAAAACGTTCCTGTCAAAGTCGGCAAAAGATATGCTGCTGTAGCAAATACCAACCAAGAACTTCTTATTTTATACTCTTTTCTTTTGTACCACCCCCAAACTAACAAAAATAGAAACAAAGAGGAAATTATCAATTCAAACCAAACATTAAAATAAAGCCACTGTTTTGGATAAACCGTAACAACCATTTTTAAATAACGCCAAAAAACCTGATATAAGAGAATGATTCTATTGACTGTCCTTTGAGCGCCAAAACTAGGTTGGACGTGAGCAAAATAAAGCCAATCGTTTTGGGTCTTTTTCAAAAAAAACATATATTTCCCTAGTCCCCACAAAGAAAGGGAGATAAAAAAGAAATTTTTTAAATGAGGAAGACGAGTTTGAAGAAGATACAAAAAATGATTACGCCGCGGATGGGTTAATCTTTCCTTCAGGGCCAAAAGGCGATCTTTCATCTTTCGTCGACTAGCTATCTGATAATACTCAACTAAAAGAGCCGGGAAAAGAAAAACTCCTACCGGACGCGTGTAAGAAGCCAACCCTCCCACCAATCCCGCCGCCAAAAATTTTCCTTTTCTGGCTAAATAAAAACTTAGAATAACAAAAAACAAAAACAAAGACTCGCTGTAAACACTAAGAAAGTAAAAAGATGTTGGGAAAATTACCAAGAGAAAAAGAGCTTGTTTTATCCTACTCTCCTCTATTCCTTCTTCTTTAAAAAGCTTAAAGAGAAACCAAAGTAAAAGGAAAAAGGCAAGATGAGAGATAAATAATCCAGAAATAATATAACTTTTAAAAAAACGAGAGAAAAATTTAATTAACTGGGGATATAAAGGAAAAAAAGCCTGTTGAGCATATTGGTAACCGTCTCGAGCTATCTTGGTATAATGAAAACCATCAAAGTTGGCTCGACTCCAAAAAAGGGAACTAACCTTCTCTCCTAGTCCTTTTCCCAAAAATCTTTCTCTAAAAGAAACAATCTTTTCCCCCACTGCCCAAGCAACTAGCAATACTCCTTCCAAAAACGCCACCAATTTTAATACGTATTTCCCCATTGATATTGATTATAAAAAGATAGAAACAACAATGCAAATTAAATGTGATATGATAAAGTAATGAAAGTCCTTGTTACCGGAGGGGCTGGTTATATTGGTTCTCACGCCGTCAAACTTCTTTTAGAAAAGGGTCATTCAGTTGTAGTTATCGATAACTTATACCGAGGCTATAAACAACCAATTGAAACTCTTCAAAATAAATTTGACAAGAAAAACTTAAAGTTTTATCAAACCGATCTTACCGATGGCAAAAAACTAAAAGAAATCTTCAAAAAAGAAAAGCCAGCCGGAGTAATGCATTTTGCCGCTTTATGTCTGGTTAACGAATCGATGGAGAAACCAGAACGTTATTTTGAAAATAATGTCTGCGGAAGCCTCAATCTTTTTAAAGCGATGATTGAAACCAAAAGTAACTATCTGATTTTTTCTTCAACCTGTGCTGTTTATGGAGAAAGCCAATATCTTCCGGTTGACGAAAACCATCCTCTTTCCCCTACTAACCCTTACGGAGAATCCAAACTTATGGTAGAAAAAATACTTTTCTGGCTTGGAAAAATTCATCAATTAAGGTATGTAATCCTTCGTTATTTTAATGTTTCGGGAGCCGCCAGTGATGGGCTTATCGGCGATAGTAAAAAGCCTTCCCAACTCTTAGTCCAAAACGCTGTTCGAGGCGCATTAGGAATAGAGCCTTTCAGACTCACCTGTCCCACAGTTAATACTCCTGATGGAACTCCAATCAGAGATTATATAAACGTTGAGGACTTGGTCGAGGCACATCTGAAAGCTCTGGATTATCTCCAAAAAGGTAAAAAAAGTGAGATATTTAATTTGGGCACTGGAAAAGGAAATTCTGTTTTGGAGGTAGTCAAAACGGTTCAAAAGGTCACCGGTGTCCAATTCCCCATAAAAAAAGGAGAAACACGCAAAGGAGAATATGCCAAAATCTACGCTGATATTAGCAAGGCAAAAAAACTCCTTAACTGGCAACCAAAACGAACTCTTAAAGACAGTATTAAAGCCCTCGTTAAATGGTATCGCTCCCACCCTCACGGATGGGAATATTAATTTTCCTGCTAATTTCCAGAAAGAACTCGCCGGTAAACAGAAACTGTTTCTTGAGCAGTCTTTTGCCAGGAAAATTTCTTGACCCAAGAAAAAGCTTTCTTTCTCAACTTTTTCTCTTCTTTTATCGCCTCTTTTATTCCCCGGGCAATATCTCTTTTGGTGGGCTTCACCAAAACTGCCGCTTTGTCAGCAATCTCTGGTAATGACCCTCTCTTGCTAACCACCGCCGGACATCCGCACTGCATTGCTTCCAAAACTGGCAAACCAAAACCTTCGTCAAAAGAGGGTTGGCAATAAACTGCCGCTAGGTTGTAAACAGCGACCAAGTCCTCTGTAGAAAGAAAACCTAAAGCAATAACTTTTTCTCCATCAATATTTTCTTGCAACCAAACCAAATCCTGATTCTCCGGATGGCAACGGTCAAAATTTTTACTAGTTGCCTGCTTCCCGACAATGACCAGGGGCATTTCCAGTTCCCAAGCTGCTTTCACTAAAGAAGGAACGTTTTTGTTCCAATTAATGTCTCCCACATAAAGGATAAACTTTCGCGGTAAATTGTATTTTTCTCTAATCTTCTCCTTGAACTTTTGTTCTTTTAAGTTATTAAGTTCTTTAAACTCTTCCCCGCTTGCTAAATAGATTACATGAACCTTTTCTTTTGGATACCCTGTCAGCTTAACAATATCTTTTTTTGAGGCAAAAGAATCAGTAATAACCGCATCTGCTCTTCTCAGTAACTTTTTCTGCACTTCCCAACGCAATCTTCCTTTTATTCCTGGGGGAAAATGCTCGGGATATTTAACTGGAATTAGATCGTGAATAGTAATCACCAAAGGTTTCCTCTTAACAAAGGGTAAAGTGAGGAAGTATGGATGAAAATAAGGAATATGAAGCAAATCGTAATCGGCTTTCCTGATTTCCTTTTCGTTCCTCAATTCCTTTATCTTCAAACCACCAATTTTTCCCAATGCTTCCAGCAACCTTTTAGTGTAAAACCCTACTCCCCTTACTCTATGCCCCGAATACAAAGGTGATGTGTCAAAACCAACGGTTATCTGGTAAGAGTTTTTCATTCCCAATCCTTTTTTATATCAATTTCCCGCCCCATTCGATAAAGTTCCCAAAACTTTACCCAGGCGGTAATATGATGCAATCCCGAATACAGGGAGAATACAAAACCCGGAAAACCGTCCAGAAAACCTTTGCAGCGAAGAAATCTAATCCAAAAATCTCTCTCAAAACGGAAATAAGCTTTGAGAAAGCTCCAAAAAGTAGGCTTTTTTTCTTCTTGAAGAAGTTCTTGAGCAGTTAAACTCGTATATCGATTAGATTTCTTTAGATACTCAGAAAAACTAGGGTAAGGATAATGAAGCAAGTGTCCCTGCAACCAGCCAACCTTTCCCTTAACTTCCATCTGTTCATGAACCGATTTACAAGGTAATCGCGCTTTCCCTCTTTTAAAAAGCCGAATTACAGGATCAGGATATTGACCAGTCTTCCTCAACCATCTTCCCAAAAAGAAGTTTTTTCTCGGAATCCAATATGCAACAATGTCCTTCTCTCCATTGCTCTCCCTTGAATTCCCTTCTTTTAACTTCAACTTCTCTATGATTTCTTCCCTTA
>JAGGVZ010000044.1 GCA_021157735.1 bacterium
AAAGTAATCACCACTTTTGGTTTTATTACCAGCAGCTGCCTTTTTAAAAAGGGAGAACAGAGTTTTATCTCTCCGGGAAGGGGATCGCGATTGTTGGGAGGACGGTGTTTAAGGATATTGGTAATAAAAATATCTTCTCTTTTAAGATTAATACTTGCCAGAAGTTCGTTGAGAAGGTTACCCGCCGCGCCACAGAAAGGAATTCCCCGTTGGTCTTCCCAGTATCCCGGCGCTTCGCCGATAAAGACAATTTTTGCCCGGGGATTTCCTTCGCCGGGAACAGCCCGGTGGGCGGTTTTTCCTAAAGGACATTTGCGGCAGGCTTTAATCTCGGCGGCAATTTTTGCCAGGGAGTCGTTGTCTTCCATGTTAAAATTAAAAAATGTTTAAAATACACGTTTCTACCCGCGGTTTCACTGATATTATTGATATTACCTCTTTGGTAAAAAGTCAAATTGAAAAAGAAAAAATCAAAGAAGGGGTAGTTTGTTTGTTCGTTACCGGGTCAACGGCAGCCTTAACCACAATTGAATATGAACCAGGGTTAAAAAAAGATTTTCAGGAAATCATTAACCAGTTAATTCCCGAAAATAAGGATTACTATCATAACCAAAAATGGGGAGATGGTAATGGTTTTGCTCATCTGCGCGCTTCGCTGATAGGACCTTCTCTGGTAGTTCCTCTCGAAAAAGGTCAGTTGGTTTTGGGAACATGGCAGCAGATTGTTTTGGTGGATTTTGATAATCGCCCCCGGGAAAGGGAGATTGTCGGGGTGGTGGTGAAAGGAGAGTAATTTTAAAAGAAGCTTTTGTTTGCTAAAATAAGCAGCAATGGAAAAACGATATCGACCGGACCAAGTTGAAGGAAAAATTTATCAAAAGTGGGAAGAAAAAGGGTTTTTTACCCCAAAGATAGACAAGAAAAAGGAACCTTTCTGTATTATTATGCCTCCTCCCAACGCCAACGGTTCTCTTCATATCGGCCATGCGTTGTTTGTTGCCGTAGAAGATTTGATTATCCGTTACCAGCGCATGAGAGGGAGAGCCGTTTTGTGGCTTCCCGGGGCAGACCATGCCGGCATTCTTACCCAAGTTGTTTTTGAAAGAGAGCTAGCCAAAAAAGGAAAGACGAGGTTTGATTTAGGAAGAGAAAAATTTTTCCAGGCTTGTTTTGATTTTACCCAGAAAAATAAAGAGAAGATGTTTTCTCAACTGCGGGCTTTGGGGGCTTCTTGTGATTGGACTCGAGCTAAGTTTACCCTTGATAAGGAGGTAACCAAAATTGTTTACGACACTTTTTACCATCTTTACCAAGAAGGGCTTGTCTATCGTGATTGGCGAATGGTTTCTTGGTGCCCGCGTTGCGCAACCGCGCTTTCTGATTTGGAAGTAGTTTACAAGGAAGAAAAAGGAAAGCTTTGGTATATTGCCTACCCCTTTGTTGACGGGAAAGGGGAGATCGTGGTGGCAACCACCCGTCCGGAGACGATGTTGGGAGATACGGCCGTGGCCGTTAATCCTCAAGATAAACGTTACCGCCGTTTGGTGGGAAAGAAACTCCGGTTGCCGTTGGTAAACAGGGAGATCCCTTTGATTGCTGATGAAATGGTTGATCCTCAATTTGGCACGGGAGCGGTAAAGATTACTCCTGCTCATGACCCTGATGATTTTGTGGTAGGAAAAAGACACCACCTGCCTTTTATTCAGGTAATCGGCTTTGACGGAAAAATGACTGCGGCCGCAGGAGAGGAATTTGCTGACTTACCGGTGAAGGAAGCAAGGGAAAAAGTAGTTGGCGCCCTGAAAAAGCAAGGATTTTTAAAGAAGGTGAAAAGTTATTCTCATCGGGTTGGTCATTGTGAGCGCTGTAAAACCACGGTGGAGCCGCTGGTTTCTTTGCAGTGGTTTGTGAAAACAAAACCTTTGGCCAAGAAGGCAGTGGAGGTGGTGAAGAAGGGGAAGATTAAAATTATCCCCCGGCGTTTTGAAAAGACTTATTTTCGCTGGTTGGAAAATATCCGTGATTGGTGTATTTCCCGACAGCTGTGGTGGGGGCACCAGCTGCCGATTTGGTACTGCGGAACCAAGGGACTTTCTGAACTACAGAAGATAATGAATCCTGAAATAGTCAAGGGGCAGCCGGAAGGATGCGGCAAAGTTTTTGTGGGAGAAAAACCGCCTTCCCGGTGTCCTGTTTGTGGCAATACCCGTTTTATTCGTGATCCAGACACTTTTGATACCTGGTTTTCCTCAGGACAGTGGCCATTTTCTACCCTTGGTTTTCCCAAGGGAAAAGATTATCTTTACTTTTATCCCACCGCGGTAATGGAAACGGGTTATGATATTTTGTTTTTCTGGGTGGCGAGGATGATTATGTTGGGGTTGTACCGCACCAAAAAGGTTCCTTTTCGAGTGGTTTATCTTCATGGAATGGTGCGAGATGTTTTTGGCCAGCCGATGAGCAAATCCCGGCCAGAAACCTGTGTTGACCCCCAGGAAACAGTCAAGAAATACGGTGCCGATGCCTTGCGAATGGCCCTTCTTTATGGAAGCAGTGCTGGCAATGATGTCGTTGTTGATGAGAAAAAAATTGAGGCGATGAGAAATTTTGCCAATAAGATTTGGAATGCTTCTCGTTTTATCTATCTTAGTTGTGAAGCAGAAAGGTGGCAAATAAAAGAAGGCAAGAAGAGTCAGGAGGATAAGGAAATTTTGGAAGAACTTTCTGCCACAATTGCTCAAGTTACCGGTGATATAGAAAATTATCGCTTTGGCCAAGCGCTGGAAAGCTTTTATCAATTTTTCTGGCATGAGTTTTGTGATGTTTATTTGGAAAAAATCAAAAATCGCCGCCAAGAAGCCTTGCCGGTTCTTCTGAAGGTCCTTTCTGTCTCTTTGCGTCTTTTGCATCCTTTTGCCCCCTTTGTTTCCGAAGCCATTTATCAGCTGTTTGTTGCCCACTTGAAAGGAAAGTTTGGGTTTGAAAAGGACTACTTGATTGTTTCGCCATGGCCAAAAGAAAAATTCGCAAAATAATTTTCTCTTCCCCTAGGAGAAAAGGTTGGTATTGGGAAGGGACAGTATTCGCTTTAATTATTTTTAACCTTTTTTTCTTGTTTAAAAAAGTTAACGATTGTGAATGGACAAGGAGAAAACTTTTTTTCTCTTCTGTCCCTCTTCTTAAAGAGAAATTGGGGCAATGTTTCTTGCGGGAGGGAAAATATCAATTGGTGGAAAGATATTTCCCTCAAGAGAGTTTTTCTCTTCTCAAGCAAAAAAATCCCCAGTTGAGAAAAAAAGAGATTCTTTTTTGGAAAAAACAATTAGGAGAGACTCCTAATTTTTCCGACGGCTGGTTGGCGCTGGCGATTTTATGGAAAGAAGAAAATGATATCCAAAAGGCAAAACTAGCCGCCCAGAAAGCTTGTCGCTTGTCTCCTGACCGGCAAGAAATTCGCCGGGCAGTCCAGAGTTTGGGATTTGTTTGTCCTTAAAGACAGACAAAAAATTTTTTGGTGATATAATATTAGACCGCCATGAAGAAAATCTTTAGAAAAAGCCTGGTTTGGTTAAAAAAATTTTGGTGGGTAGTTTTGCTGGTGATTCTTTTGGGAGGAGGGAAGGTGGTTCTTTCTCGCCGCCAATCTTCCCGGACAACAAAGGTAAAAACAGCAGTAGTAACCAGAAAAGATTTGAGAGAAACAGTTTCTTTAGATGGTCATCTGGAAGCCCATGAGAAAGTAACTCTTAAGTTCAAAACCGGAGGATTACTTACTTGGGTAGGAGTAAAAGAAGGTGATTGGGTAAAGAAGTATCAAGCCATTGCCTCGCTGGATAAACGGGAGTTGAAAAAGCGTCTTAAAAAAGAGATGAATGATTATTTAAAAGCCCGCTTGGACTGGGAGCAAAAAAGAGATGACTATCAATATTGGCAGCGGTGGTTTGAGCTTTCTGATGAAGAGAAGAGAATTCTTGCCGAGTATCAGTATAATTTAGACAACGCCGTTGCCGATGTAGAAATTGCTGATTTGGCGGTCCGTTTAGCAACAATTACTACCCCCATTGAGGGAATAGTTACCCGGGTGGAAGCACCGTTCCCGGGAGTAAATATTTCCCCTTCTGAAGCAGAGTTTGAGGTGGTTAACCCCCAGACAATTTATTTTTATGCCGAAGCGGATGAGGAAGACGTGGTGAAAATTCAAAAAGGGATGAAGGTGACGATTTCTTTGGATGCTTTTCCGGGAGAAACTTTTTCCGGAGAAGTAGGAAGAGTTGATTTTGCTCCTACCTCTGGAAGCGGAGGACCATCTTATCCGGTGAGAATAGAGTTTCTCCATTTGGACAACAAGGAAATGAAGTTTAAGTTAGGAATGGAGGGAGAAGCGACGATTGAAATTGCCCAAGAAAAAGATGTTTTGACCATTCCTCTCGAGGCTCTCCATGGAGAGGAGAATCTGTGGGTTTGGGTGATGACGGAGAGAGGTAAGGAAAAAAGGGAGGTAAAAATAGGAATTTCTTCCGAGGAAGCAGTGGAGGTTCTTTCCGGTTTGCAGGAAGGAGAAAAAGTAGTTTTAGATTAAGAGAAAAATGAAAAAGCCCTTGGTGGAATTCCGTCAGGTGGAAAAGAAATATTTTATGGATGGGGTAACGGTGAAAGCCCTCCGTGAGGTTTCTTTTCAAATCTTCCCGGCGGAGATTGTTACCATTGTTGGTCCCTCTGGTTCGGGAAAATCTACTTTACTTCATCTTTTGGGACTTTTGGATAAGCCTACTCGGGGGGAAATCTTTTTCAACGGGAAAGCTACCAGCCGCTTTGACGATTACCGCTTGGCTAGGTTCCGCAACCAAACAATTGGTTTTGTTTTTCAACAGTTTAATCTTCTTCCCCGAACCAGCGTTTTGGAGAATGTTTTGTTGCCGGTCTGGTATCATCCTTCTTTGGAATTTTCTTCGGCAACAAAAAAAGCGCGGGAGTTACTGAAAGAATTTGGCTTAGGAGAGAGACTAAACCATTTTCCCAACCAACTTTCGGGAGGGGAGCAGCAGCGAACAGCGATTGCCCGAGCCTTAATTTGTGACCCGCAGATAATTCTTGCTGACGAACCAACCGGAAATTTGGATTCTAAAACCGGCCAGGAGATCATAAAATTGCTTTTGCAATTAAATAAAAAATGGGGTAAGACTTTGGTTATTGTTACCCATGACAATCAATTAGCTCAGGTAGGCGACCATCGCCTTTACTTAAAAGATGGGAAAATAATCAAGGAGAAAAGAAAATGAAGTTGACTTTTCTTGGCTTTCTGAAAGTTGCCTTTTCTCAGCTTAACCGAAACAAGGGGCGAGCCTTTTTAACTATGTTGGGAATTATTATCGGTGTTTCCAGCGTGATTCTTTTGGTGGCGATTGGTAATGGTCTTAAGTTATATATCCAAAAGGAATTTGAAGATTTGGGGGCAAATATGATTTTTATTATGCCCGGTCAGGTATTCGAAAAGGGAAAATACCGCCATTCGGATTTATCAGCGATGGGAGGGATAAACTTTGATGAAGACGACGTTAAAAGAATTCGCAAAATTCCCGGGGTGGTGGCGGTTTCTCCTCTTATCTCTCGTTCAGAATCAGTAAGCAAGGGAGGGAAAGAAATTTTGGTGGAGATGGTAGGGGTAGATAGCCAGTTTATTGAGGTGAGAAAGCTGGATCTTCTTAAGGGAAGGTTTCTTCAACCCCGAGAAACTCAAGCAGCTACGCGGGTGGCGGTATTGGGTTATCAAGCTTGGAAGGATATTTTTGGGGAAAGCTCTCCTTTGGGAAAGAAGATAACTCTTCATGGAAACAAGTATCGGGTGGTGGGGGTGGTGGATAAAATTGGTGGTTTAGGGAGCATGGGAGGAGGGTTTGATTCACGGATTTATGTTCCCTACAAAAACCTTTTTAAGATAAATGGTAAAAAAGAGTTTCCCTTGATTTTGTTGGCGGTGAGTGACAAGGGAATGATTGAGAGGGTCAAAGAAAAAGTGACTGCGGTGATGCTCAAAAGATATCAAGAAGAAGACTTTTCTGTTGTCGACCAGGCAGAAATTCTCTCCACCGTCAACAGTGTGTTGGGGGTTTTAACCCTGGCGCTGGCGGGGATAGCGGCTATCTCTTTGCTTGTGGGAGGGGTGGGAATAATGAATGTGATGTTTATCTCTGTTACCGAAAGGATAAAAGAAATTGGTTTGCGCAAAGCCGTTGGGGCTACCTCCCGCCACATCCTTGTTCAATTTCTTTTGGAGTCAACGGTTTTGGCTGCTTTGGGGGGAGTGATAGGAATTGTTTTCGCCGCTGGGGTGGTAAGTTTGATGAGGAAAGTTTTCCCCGCCCAAATAACCTGGTGGGCGGTGGGGTTGGCTTTTGGGGTTTCCAGTTTGATTGGGATAATTTTTGGCGTCGCCCCGGCGCGAAAAGCAGCCCGCTTGTCACCAATAGAAGCCCTTCGTTACGAATAAGGCCAAAATCCCCTTGACTTTAAAGGTCCTTTTATATACTATACTGTGTATCCTATGGAGGAGAAGCAGGATTTGTTTGTCGTTAGAATGAAAAGAATTGCCGGCCAAGTGGAAGGGTTGATAAAGATGTATCAGGCTCAACGACCTTGTGAGGAGATTATCCAGCAGCTGTTGGCCGTTAAATCTGCTTTTAGTAAAGCAGCGGTTGCTTTGTTAAAAGAAAAAGCTTGCCGACAATTGAGAGGAAAAAATAAAGAAGAAATTGCTAGAATAATTGATGGAATTTTAAAAGTTAAATAGTTCCAAAAGGAGGAAAAAATGGAATTTAATCAGGAGAACTTCCAAAAGGAGGTTTTGGATTACAAAGGGGTAGTGTTGGTTGATTTTTGGGCCCCTTGGTGTGGTCCCTGCCTGGTGATGGGACCAATTATTGAGGAGTTAGCCGAGGAGTATAAAGGGAAGGAGGTAAAAGTGGGAAAGCTCAATGTTGATGAGAATCAAATGATTGCCGCCCAGTACGGGGTAATGAGTATTCCCACTTTGATAATCTTCAAAAATGGGGTGTTGATTTCCCAGATGATTGGTGTTCAACCAAAGGAAGGGATTAAAGAGAAAATTGATGCCCTTCTGGATGAAAAAACTTCCCGTGAATAAAAGGGAGAAAAAATTGTAAAATTAATTGATGGAACCTTTGTTTCAGAAACTAAAGGAAAAAAAGATAAAGTGCTTGGCATGTTCCCATTATTGTCATCTTGCTCCGGGACAAGTGGGAATATGTGGGGTTCGGGAAAATCAAGGAGGAAAGCTGGTTTCTTTGGTGGCAGGAAAAGCGGTAGGAATGGGTTTGGACCCGGTGGAGAAAAAACCGCTTTTTCATTTTCTTCCTGGCAGTCAGGTTCTTTCTTTTGGCACTTTAGGGTGCAACTTTCGCTGTCTTTTTTGTCAAAATTGGTTTCAGTCGCAATCACCTAAAGGAAAAACCCGGGAAGAAAGGAGGCTTTTGATTGACCAGTATTCCCAACCATTTTCGCCTCAAGAGATTGTTTCTTTGGCAGTGGAGAATGGTATTTCCAGTATTGCCTACACCTACAATGAGCCAACGGTTTTTATTGAATATGCCCTGGAGACAATGACCCTGGCGAAGAAAAAAGGGATTAAAAATATTTGGGTGTCCAATGGGTTTTTAAGTAGGGAAAGTTTTGCCCGGGTGAAAGAGCTAATTGATGGAATTAATATTGACTTGAAGAGTTTTCGGGAGGAATTTTATCAGGAAATTTGCGGAGGACAGCTCAAGCCGGTTTTAGAGAACATTAAGCGATTTTTCCGCGCCGGGGTGTGGATAGAGGTGACTACTTTAGTAATTCCCGGAAAAAACAGCTCCTCTCGGGAGTTAAAACAGATAGCTAAGTTTCTAAAAGATATTTCCCCCGATATTCCCTGGCATATAACCGCCTTTTATCCTCAGTATAAAATGACCCACCTTCCCCCTACTTCTCCAGAGACTCTTTGGAAAGCTTGGGAAATTGGTAAAGAAGAGGGGTTGAAATTTGTTTATGTCGGGAATATTGCCGATTCCCAAAGAAGCACCACCTTTTGTCCTGCCTGTGGAGCCGAGTTAATTAGAAGGGATGGTTATCAGGTAGAAATAGAAAAATTAGATTTGCAAAAAGGGCGTTGTTCGGTTTGTGGAGAAAAAATTCCCGGAAGATGGCAAAAATGATTTCCCGAGTTTTTCTTGCCGTTGATTTTCCTAAAGAGACAAAGCAGCTTTTGGGGGAAATACAGGGAACTCTGCAAAGAAAGTTTTTTTCTCGGGTAAAGTGGGTAAAGAGAGAGAACCTTCATCTTACTTTGTTTTTTGCCGGTGATTTGTCAGAGAAAGAGCTGGAGTGGTTAAAGAACAGATTAAAAGAGCTTTCCTTTTTTTCTTTTTCCACCACCTTTTCTTCTTTAGGGGGATTTCCCGATGCCCAAAATTGCCGGATTATTTGGCTGGGAATGGCGCCAGCCTTTCCTTGGAAAAAACTAGCAGAAAAAGTGGCGTTTTTAGTGAAAGAGAAGTTTTCTTTCCCCCAAAGAGAGTTTGTTCCCCATGTTACTTTGGGAAGAGTTAAAAGGGGAAAGATAGGACTGGATAGGGAGAACAAAAAACTGACAACACTGATTAGAAAGATTCCCCCGGTAAGGGTAAAAAGTCTGGTTCTTTATTCTAGTCAATTGACTTCCCGTGGTCCTCAGTATACAAAAATAAAAGAGTTTAAACTTTTGCTATAATTCTTTTATATGGAAAGAAATAAAAAAAGAGTTTTTTCTGGAATCCAACCCAGCGGTGATCTTCACCTGGGAAACTATGTGGGAGCAATTAAACAATGGGTTGCCCTTCAAGATGAGTATGAGTGTATTTTTAGTATTGTCGACTTGCATGCCATTACGGTTCCCTATGATCCTGCTTTACTTAAAGAACGGATAAGGAGGTTGGCGGCTTTATATTTAGCTTGCGGAATTGACCCGCAAAAGGCAGTGGTTTTTGTTCAATCTCACAACCCTGATCATCCCGTCTTGGCCTGGCTCCTTGATTGCGTTGCTTCTATGGGGCAGCTAAGGAGAATGACCCAATATAAAGCCAAGGCAGAAAAGCTCAAAGAAAAGGTTACCGTGGGTCTTTTTAATTATCCCGCCTTAATGGCGGCGGATATTCTTCTTTATCAAACCGATGTTGTTCCGGTTGGAGAAGACCAAAAGCAACATGTGGAATTAACTCGGGATTTGGCAGAGAAGTTTAACGCTCGTTTTGGCGAGACTTTTAAATTGCCAGAGGTAAAAATTCTTCAGGTAGGAGCGCGGGTGATGTCTTTACAGAATCCTTCAAAAAAGATGAGTAAATCAGCCGAGGATCCCAACGGGACAATTGATTTACTTGATTCTCCGGAGGAAATCGTCAGAAAAGTGAAATCGGCGGTAACTGATTCAGGAAGAGAGATCGTTTTTGACAGGGAAAACAAACCAGGAATTAGTAATTTGTTGGCAATTTATGCCAATCTTTCCGGAAAAAAGATAGAGAAGTTAGAGGAGGAGTATCAGGGTAAAGGTTATGGGGAATTTAAGACGGATTTGGCGGACTTAATTGTGGAAACTTTGCGCCCTATTCAAGAGCGCTATCAGAAAATAAGGAAGGAAGAAGACTATCTGGAGTCTCTTTTCCAGGAAGGGTTGAGGAAAGTAAAGCCCATTTCTGAGGCGACTTTGAAAAAAGTTTATGAAAGGATGGGATTGGGATAAAGAAGTTGTGATAGAATGAAGTATGATTTGGGTTAATTTTAAAATCTACAAAGAGACCTTCGGAGACGGCGCTTTGTTTTTGGCAGAAGCATGTTATCGGGCGGCCCAAAAAAGCGGGATAAAAATTATTCCCATTGTCTCTCCTTTTGATTTGGTGGCAATTAAAGAAAAGTTCCAAAAAGAAGTTTGGCTTCAGCATGGGGATGTTTTTTTTGAAGGGGCAAAAACAGGTTGGCTTTCTCCTCTCCAGGCGATTTTAAAAGGCGCCGATGGTTTTTTGCTTAATCATTCCGAACACAAACTTCCTCCGGGAAAAATCAGCCAGGTATTGGCTTATCTGAAAAGAAAAAGCTGGCAGAAGAAATGGGAAGCTTTGGTAGGAAAAAAACTTCCTTGGGATAAGGTGGCGACAATGGTTTGTTTTCGCAGTCAAGGGCAGGCAAGAAAGTGGGTAAGGAGATTGGATGCTGATTGGATTGCTTACGAACCGCCAGAGTTGATTGGGGGTGATGTCTCGGTCAGCAAAGCCCAACCAGGAGTAATCCAAAGGATAGTCAGTATTCTTCCCAAGAAAAAAATTGTGGTTGGGGCGGGAATCAAAAATGTTGAGGATGTAAAGATGGCGGTAAAACTGGGAGCGAAGGGAATTTTGGTAAGTTCGGCGGTGGTTAAATCTTCTCGGCCAGAGAAGGTTTTATTACAATTAGCAGAAGGGTTTTTGGAAAAATGATTTATCTAGGAGCAGACCATCGGGGGTTTTATCTGAAGGAAAAGATAAAAACTTGGCTTAGAGAATGGGGGTTGCCTTTTGAGGATTTAGGCAATACCCGGTGGGAAGAGAAAGACGATTATCCCGATTTTGCCGCCGCTGTCGCCGAAAAAGTTTCCCAGCATGAAAAAGAGGCGGTGGGGATTGTTATCTGCGGGTCAGGAGTGGGGGTGGATATTGTTGCCAATCGCTTTCCTCTTATCCGCTGCGGTTTGGGTTTTTCTGCCCAACAAATTAAAGCGGCCAGACGGGATGATGATATCAACATGCTGGCGTTACCCGCTGATTTTCTTTCCTACAAGCGGGCCAAAAAAATAGTGGCGGTTTTTCTTAAAGAAGAGTTTGATGGGGCTCCCCACCATTTACGGCGGTTAAAAAAGATTGAAAAATTGGGGAGGGGAAGATGAAATTTCTTTCTGAAGCAAAAAGAGAAGACTTAAAAGGAAAGACAGTTTTGTTGCGGATTGACAGTGATGTTGACTTGAGGAAGGAGGGGGGAAAACTTGTTGTTGATGAGGATTTTCGCCTCCGTTGCTCTTTGCCGACCATTCATTTTTTACGGAAGAATCAGGTAAAAAAGATTATTCTCCTGGGACACCTGGGACGGCCGGAAGGAAAAAGAGTTGCTTCTTTGAGCCTTGAGCCGGTAGCTAACTGGTTTGCCCAGCAGCTTTCTTCCTGTCCTCTTTTTTCTTTAGGAGAAACGACTCCTCCAGACAAGTTGGTGATGATGGAGAATTTACGTTTTTGGGAGGGAGAAGAAGATAATTCCCCTGATTTTGCCCAACAATTGGGAAAAATGGGAGATGTTTTTGTTAACGATGCCTTTGGTGTTTGTCATCGGGCCCATGCTTCTATTGTCAGTTTGCCAAAAGTTCTTCCTTCCTTTTTGGGGATAAGAGTGGAAGGGGAGGTTAAAGCCCTCTCTTGGCTGAAAGAAAATGCTCCCGCTCCTTTGGTGTTTGTCATTGGAGGAAGCAAGCCGGGGAAGGTTGATTATCTTCCTTTTCTCAGTGAGTGGGCGGATTGGCTTTTGGTAGGAGGCAGATTACCTGCTTTGGTGAAGGAAAGAAAAATGAAGTTGGCAGAAGACAAGGTGGTTTTGGGGAAAACTAATACTGAAGGAAAAGATATCAACGAGAAAACCATTGCTAAATTCAAAGAAGTAATTAGCCTCGCCAAAACAATTATTTGGGCAGGACCGATGGGGGTGTATGAGGAAAAAACCAACCGAAAAGGAACTTGGGAAGTTGCCAGAGCGATTGTCGCCAACCGGGGGGCTTTTAAAGTGGCCGGAGGAGGTGATACTCACCGCGTTCTTTCTTGGGCAGGGCTTTGGGGAGAGTTTAATTTTGTCAGTGTGGGAGGGGGAGCGATGTTGCAATTTCTTCGTGATGGAAGTTTGCCAGGTTTGCAGTTGACAGTTAAGTAAGACAGTTGTAATCTGGAATTGAGAATGAAAGAGAAAGTTAAGGTGGCTATTAATGGATTTGGAAGGATTGGTCGGGTAGCTTTTCGCGCCTGGTGGGAGAGATATCAGGACGAAATAGAAGTGGTAGCAGTTAATACCTCCGGATCAATGCCTACTGAGGGGTGGGCGCATCTTTTAAAATACGATTCTGTTTATGGCCGGTTTCCCGGTAGGGTAGAAGTAACTGATCCCCAGCGGGGAGGAGAAATTGGCAGGATTTGGGTGGACGGAAAGTCAGTTCCTGTTTTAGCCCAGCGCAATCCCGCTAAAATTCCCTGGAAAAAGTATCAAACAGAAGTAGTTTTGGAATGCACCGGGGTTTTTACTGACCGCAGCGCTGAGGCGCATTTTAAAGGAGGAGCAAAAAAGGTAGTTATTTCCGCTCCTCCAAAAGATCCCACCATTCCTGTTTATATCGCCGGAGTAAACGACACTCGCTACCAGGGAGAAAACCTTATCAGTAATGGTTCTTGTACGACCAATTGTGTTGCTCCTCTGGTGAAATTGATTGACGAAGAGTTTGGTTTTGATGAGTGTGTGATGATTACTATCCATGCTTACACTTCTACCCAGAATATTGTTGATGGTTCGGAAAAAGATTTGCGCCGAGCGCGGGCGGCTGCTTACAACATTGTTCCCACAGGTACTGGAGCAGCTAAAGCGGTGATTGCCGCCTATCCAGAGGCAGAGGGAAGATTTGCTGCCGCGGCAGTGAGAGTGCCGGTTTCTTGTGGTTCCTATGCCGAGCTGGTTTTTAAGTTGAGAAAAAAGACTACCATTGATGAAGTTAACGAGGCAATTCTCAACGCCGCCGGAGAAAAATTAGCGGGGATAGTGAAGCCTTCTTTTGAGCCGTTAGTTTCCCAGGACATTATTGGCAATTCCGCCTCAGCCATTGTTGACCTTCCCTTAACTCAGGTGGTTTCTGATGATATGCTCCATTTGGGAGCTTGGTATGATAATGAATACGGGTATTCTTGCCGACTGTTGGAAATGGCGGTCAAAATAACGCGGTAATATGGAGCTGGTGCCGACCATTCTTACCAATTCAACGGCAGATCTAGAAAAAAAACTAAAATTCCTAGAAGGAAAAACGCAATGGGTGCAAATTGATGTTGTTGATGGCTACTTTGCTCCTAACAAAACTTTTCCTTTGGAGTGGTTGGATAGCTATCAGGATAAACAATTTCTTTGGGCTATTCATTTAATGGTTAATCATCCCTTTGGATGGGTTTCTCGGTGCCAGTTGGTGTTGGCAGAAAAGATTCTTGCCCAAGTGGAGACAATGGAGAATCAAGAGGATTTTCTCGAAAGAGTGCGCAGCCAGGGAATTCAGGGAGGATTGGCTTTAGATTTGAAAACCCCGGTGGCTACTTTATCTCAGGAAGCTCTTTTTCAAGCCGATGAGGTCTTGTTGCTGGCAGTAAAAGCAGGTTTTTCTGGACAAAAGCTAGAGAAGGTGTTTTGGAAAAAATTGGACGAGTTGACGGAGCTGCGGGAGAGATTGAACGCTGAATTTAAGATTAGTGTTGATGGAGGAGTTAATACCAGCAATCTTTCTTTACTAAAAGAGAGAGGAGTGGAGATAGTTTATGTGGGAAGCGCTATTTGGAAGGGAGACAGTTGGGAAGAAAATTGGGAAAAGCTAACCAGAGCTATCAAAGAGTAGGTCTTTTTTCAAATCTGTTTTCAAAAGTATTTTTAGCCACTGTTTTTTTCTCTTTGATTATTACCTGATCCACCCGCGCTAGCGGTGGTCCCTCTTTAAGCCAGGAAACCAGCTTTTCTACTTTTGGGGAAGGGCCAATTACCTTTACCTCTACTGTTCCGTCCCGGCGGTTTCTCACCCATCCGCTTACGCCTAGTTTTCTGGCTTGAAAAATGGTGGCAAATCGGAAACCCACTCCTTGGACTTGTCCCAAAACAAAAGCGTGAACAAAAACAAGGTCCTTTTGTTTGCCCATTTTTGTTATGATATCATGAAGAAAATGAAAAAGGTGACCATTTTTGGTTTTTCTGAGGCAAGGCCAGAGGAGAAGCTGTATAAAGATGCTTTCGCCACCGCCAAGCTGTTGGCTGGGGAAGGATTTGTTATCGTCAATGGTGCTGGTCCCGGGGTGATGAGAGCGGCTTCAGAAGGAGCGAAAGCAGGAGGAGGAAAAGTAATTGGGGTAACCTTTAATCCCCGGGGAATGACTAATTTTGAAGGGAGAGATAAGGAAAATCCTGTTGATGAAGAAATCATTCTTCCTAATTATGTAGAGAGAACCCTTAAACTTTTGGAATTAGGAGATATTTATGTTGTTTTTAATGGCGGGACAGGGACAATTTCGGAGTTTGGAATGGCCTGGGGGTTAGCCCGTCTTTATTTCGGTCATCACAAACCGTTGATTCTTTTTGGAAAGTGGTGGGAGGAGATTATTGCCGCTTTTGCCAGGAATATGCGCTTGCGCCAGGAAGAGCTGGAGGTTTACAAAATAGTTGCCACCCCAAAGGAAGCCTGCCAGACAGTAGTTGAGATGATTGGTAAGCCCTAAAATGGGAAAATTTTGGGTTGGTACTTCAGGGTTTTCTTATCAGGACTGGAAAGGCAAATTCTATCCTCGTGATTTACCTTCCCGACAGTGGCTGGAATATTATTCGCAACGTTTTTCCGCTTTGGAAATAAACAGTAGCTTTTATCATTTTCCTTCTCCGACTACTTTTTTGGGCTGGTACAAACGGACTCCAGCAGAGTTTGTCTTTTCTCTGAAAGTTAATCGTCGTTTTACTCACTATCAACGTCTCAAAATAGTCAAGAAAGAATGGGAGGAATTTAAAAAGCGGGCATTTCTTTTAAAAGAGAAGCTTAAAGTGTTTCTTTTTCAATTACCTCCTTCCTTTCAAAAAGACATGAGTTGTCTGGAGAATTTTTTGAAGAAATATCATTGTTCTGCCCCCTTTGTTTTTGAGTTTCGCCATTCCTCTTGGTTTGAGAAAGAGGTTTTCGATTTACTAAGCAGCTATTCGGCAGCCGTTGTTTTTCACGATGCCGAGGCTTTTCCGCAGCCGCCTTTGTTGGCGCCAGGAAAGCTAGTTTACATCCGTTTTCACGGGCGAGAGGTCCTTTACAACTATCAGTATTCTTCTTCTCAGCTCCAAGAGTGGGCGGGGAAGATTAGAAACTGGTTGCAAGAAGGAAAGGAAGTTTTTGCTTTCTTTAACAATGACCCGGATGCTTTTGCCGTTTTTAATGCTCAAGAACTAGAAAAAATGGTAAAGGGTTAGGTTGCTAATCAGCCATTTTTTTGCTAAACTTCCCTTGAATTAGTTTTGTTTTGGGCGCGTAGCTCAGTTGGTTAGGCGGTCCGACGTAACGTCGGACAGGTCTCAGGTTCGAGTCCTTAGAATGTAATGTGTTTGTACTTTAAGAAGTTTGATTGCGGGGAGGGGTCAAGAATTTTAAAATTTTTTGGGCGTGTAGCTCAGCTGGTTAGAGCGCCGTCCTGATAAGACGGAGGTCTCAGGTTCGAGTCCTGACACGCCCACAAAACCCAACTTAACGGGTTTTGCCCACCGTCTCATTAGCTAAATTATGATAATTAGAAACGCCACAAGAAGAGATAAAAAAGAAATTTCCGAGCTATATTATGAACTTCACCCAATAGAAGAAAAAGAAAACAAAGAAAAAGGGTTATTAGTTCCAATAGAGATATCAAGAATAAAACCTCTTTTTTTAGTCGCTGAAGAAGATAAAAAGGTAGTAGAATTTATATGGGCCCATTTTATTCAATATGGATTTTTTAAATATGGCTCTATCGATGAGTTATTTGTTAAAAAAGAATTTCGTGGCAAAGGAATTGGAAAAAGGTTAGTTGAAGAAGCAGTGAGAAAACTACAAAAAATGAATGCCAAAATAATCCTGGTTGGAACAGAGAAAGAGAATAAAGAAGCAATAAATTTATATCAAAAAGTAGGATTTGAATTGGGAAAGAATAGTTTATGGTTCTATTGGAACCCAAAAAAGAAGTTATCAAAATAATTTTCACCCCCGTTCATTTGTTTTCTTTTAATCATGTATATAATCTTGTGGTAACTGTTTCCCTCACTGGTTGTAAGTTATAATTATGCGGTATTATCTGGGATAAACATAGCGGGAATTCCTATTGAAGAATTGTTATTTTTCTTTGCTATTGGAACAAACTTCTGTTTAATTTATGAGATTTTATCCAATAGTAGATTCAAAAAATATCTTAAGTATTTTTATGATTAATTAACACGCCGAGTCAAACTTAAAAGTTTTCCCTCAGAACGTTGCACTAAATTTTAGCCTTTCGGAGAATATGACAGCCGTTGAGTAAAATCACTCGCAAAAGCTCGGGGCTCGAGGGAGAAATTGTTTTACTAAGTTGATATGGTTAGAAGAAGATTGATAGAAGAAAGACATTTTGTTTCGAACCAGGGGATTGGAATGGGTAAATTATACTTTAGAGTAAACGCGTATTATTTCCCCTTTAATTCAGCAGAACAAAGCAGTTTGTAGAACAGCTCCTGAATTTATCTTCTAGGTTGAGAGTTTAATCTTCTTTTTCCCTCTTTCTGTAAAGGTATTTGAGAAAGTCTGATAATCTCGACAAAATTGTCCCCTGGGGCAGTATCCACTATTCTTTCAATCCCGCACTTCAGGCACCTATAAGTAATTCTCCAACGACCGTGTTTTTGGATTACCCCAATCGGCTCCATCAGTCCTCCACATAAAGAAGCCCGATCACCAGGGGTTTTTTCATCAACATGTTTGCTCCAGAGACATTGGGGGCAGTGGTCAACATATCTTCCCCCCATCACTTTTGCCCCACAATGTTCACAAACAAATGGCTCTCTTTCAGGAACAATAAAGTTTTTTCTTTCAAAACTCATCTTAGTATTTTTCTTGCAGTTTTTTGATTTTACCAAAATTGTAAAGCACTCATTAAAAATAAGACTTTTAGGCATCGTTTCTGAGTTAACGATTAATGTAATATACTGGTAAGGAGATGGCTAAGATTGACAGTAATCTTATTGCCCAAGCGAAACTGTTTTCCTACTGCAAACCGAAATTGGAAAATCTAATTGACATCAGAAGGACGAAAATGCTACTTCTGTTGGCAATTTATGATTATCTGGTTGGGGAAATTAGCTTTTCTGTTTTTCTTTTTATCACCAACCAGCTTTACTCGGGAATCAATAATCCAGGAGATCTTTCTGAAAGAGATACTGCTTTGTTTTCTCTTTTGTTAGACCTGGATGATCTTGAAGAAGAAATTTCTCCAAGAGAAGAAAAGGAATGGAGAAAAAGGCTGATTGCCTATTATCGTGCCAATTTGCCTCCTGAGCTTCGCCTGGATTTTGAGTTAATCGAAAAATACAAACGAAAACTCAAAACCTTTTCTTTTCGAAAGATGGAAGAGATTTTTGTTTCCAAAACAAGAAATTGCCTGAAAGGTGAGATTCCTTTGATGGAGTTGGATTTCTGGGGTAAAAAACTTAACCGGTTAGAGATAACAGAAAGGAAAAAGTGGAAAAAATTCTCTTCTGGAGAACAACAACTTTTAGGTATTTCTTTTGAGTTAGAGGAAAAGGTTCCCTGGTTATTTTTAGGCGACCTTCGAGAAACACAGACAGAAATTAAAGAATTGCTTCAACCGCTAGTGAATAAAAATTTCACTATTGACTAATTTTGCCACTCGCGGTAAACTGCTGGGGACTAGTTATAAGTTTGACTTTTCCCATGAAAGAAAAGAATCATTACGATTTGATAATTGTCGGAGCGGGACCAGCAGGGCTAATGGCTGCCGTTTATGCCGCTCGTTATCGTTTAAAAACATTAGTTTTAGGAAAACTTATAGGCGGATTGATTTCTGAAGCCGCAGATATTGCCAACTTTCCTACTTATGAAGTTATTACCGGAAGAGAACTGACAGATAAGTTTCAAAAGCAAGTGGAGGCTTTAGGGGTGGAAATTAAGTTTGCTGAGGTGGAAGAGATTGTTCCCCAAAAAAAAGAGTTCTTTCTGAAGGCTTCTCAAGGGGAGTTTGTGGCCCGAAAAGTAATTTTGGCAATTGGGACGGAAAGGAGAAAGTTAGGGGTTAAAGGAGAAAAAGAGCTGACAGGAAAAGGAGTGAGTTATTGCGCCACCTGTGATGCTGCTTTTTTCAAAGATAAAACGGTGGCAGTGGTTGGGGGCGGTAATGCGGCTTTGAGTTCCGCTCTGCTCTTGGCTAAATTCGCCCGAAAAGTTTATATCATCTATCGTCGGGAGAAGTTTTTCCGAGCAGAACCGGCCTGGATTGAGCAGGTAGAAAGTAATCCCAAGATAGAACCTGTTTTCAACGCGGTGATTGAAGAAATTTTAGGAAAAGATAAAGTTGAAGGAGTTCGCCTCAACAACGGAAAAGAATTATCTTTGGATGGCGTGTTTGTGGAAATTGGCTCTTCGCCGAATGAAGAATTGACTCAAAAGCTGGGCTTAAAAACAGAAGATGGTTATATCGTGGTTGACAAAAAACAGCGAACCAATATTCCGGGAATCTTTGCTGCCGGTGATATAACTAACAATCCTCTTAAGCAGGCAATTACCGCATGCGCGGAAGGGGCTGTAGCCGCCACGACCGCTTTCGAAGAAATTCGTCAGAACCAATGAAGAAAGGCCTGTTATTTATCTTTGGCTCAACCGGAGATTTGGTAAGGAGAAAGGTTATTCCCGCCCTGCATTCTTTATCAGAAGAGAAAAACATTGGCAAAAAACTTGGTTTTTCCGAGTTGGAAATTTGGGGATTGGGGAGGCGGGATTTTGACCGGGCTACTTATCAGGATTTTGCTTGCCACTCTAACAACTGCTCTCTTTCTTTTCGGGAATCGCTTCATTACTTTAAGATTAATTTTGAAAAAGATAATTTTTGCCAACCCTGCATTTCTCTTTTTTCCCGGGATAGATTAAATTTCGTTTATATCGCCCTCCCCCCTTTTCTTTATCCTTCTGTTCTTTCCCAGTTGGGAGAACTAAAGAAAAGAAGTTTTGCTCTTCGGATTCTTTTGGAAAAACCGTTTGGTGGCTCTTTGCAGGAGGCAAAGAAACTCAAAAAGCTAATTGAAAAGGAGGGACTGGCTGTTTTTTTGGCTGATCATTATCTTTTTAAAAAGGCGGTTTTTTCTCTTCGTCCGCGGGAGTTTTCCTCTTTGGAAATTGTTTCTTTAGAAAAGGTAGGGTTGGAGGGAAGAGTGAGCTATTACGACCAAACAGGAGCCCTGAAAGATATGATTCAAAGCCATTTTTTAAATATTACCTTTCGCCTTTTACCATTTGAAAAAGAAAGGCTAAAAAATTTGTCTCTAGTTCAATTTAAACGTGGTCAGTACCAAGGTTATGCTCAAGAGTTAGGAAAGCCCTCTTTGGTGGAAACTTTTGTTGATTTAAGTTTCCAAACAGAGGGAAGGAGTTTTCGTTTTGTTACCGGAAAGAAATTCGCCCAAAAGCTTTCCTACTTAAAAATTGACCAGGCAAAAAAGAATTTGGAAGACGAGAAAGCCTATCAGCGGATGTTGCGTTGCTTTTTCCAAGGGAAAAAGGAGAAATTTGTCTCTTTTTCCGATTCCCTTTTGACCTGGGAGATAACAGAGATTTTTTCTCACCAGGAAACATCATTAGAGATTTACCCTGATAACCAAAACCCAAAGACAGTTTTATGAAAATTACTTTTGCTTGCCGGACCATCAGTAAAGAGGAATTAATTCGGTGCGCATTTGATTTGGATAAAACAGAGTACAAGATTCTGATGGTTCTAAGCAAACAGGCTTCCCAAAGGGGAATGACTATTGCCGCTCTTTCCCGTCGGCTAGGGAAGGAGCGGACTACTATCCAAAAAGGAGTGAGGGACTTATTGAAGAGAAAGCTGGTACAGAGGGAAAAAAAGAATCTTCCCCGGGGAGGATTTCTTTTTCTTTATCGAGTAAGAGACAAAAAACAATTAAAAACCAGAGTAAGGGAGATTGTTTTTCAGTGGTATCAGCGGGTTAAAAGAGAAATTGCCCGCTGGCAGTTTTAGTTCCTTAATGTTTCACCATATTTGTGCAATAAATAATGGGGTAATGAGAAAAGCAATCAGGGAGGTTATTGAGAATTTTAAAGAAGGTGAGGAAAATGCTTCTGAAACTGCGAGGTAATTAGGAATCGATAGGAGAGCTGTGGGTTGTTGGGTAAGACAAAGAAGAATACCTTCGTAAAAACATAAAAACTCTCCCAATGAGAATGCAGTGATTGAAGGATTATTTGGAACTGATGAGGAGTTCTTCTTCAGATTAGAAAAATCACCAGCAGATATTAATTAATTCCAGAGCTGGTTTCAGCAGTATCTAGTTATCTACAACCAGAAAAGACCCCACTTCGGCATTTATCTTAAGACATCCTTAGAAATTATTGAAGAATACTATCGTTCTTTAGGAAGCGTACAAAAAGTCCTGAAACATTTTGGGCTCATTAATTTGATTTAAATCCACCATGCCAAGTCGTCCTAATTCTTGATGAAGAGAATATGAATCTACCTGCGACATGGAGTAATTTTGACAGCCCTCTCTTTTTTAAGACCTCAACTTCTAATTTCTGTTCTATGTAGTGTACTTGTCTTGAATCGGATAAAACTCAGTTCTCAATTAGCGCAGGTACCCTTTTCTTTTGACTTGCCCTAAATTTATCACTGGTGAATAGTTGTGGAAGAACAGAAAGTTTTGGATAAGTTTTTAAAATTACCAGCAATACGACCAACGCCAGTAGGACTGATAGTTGTCATCGGGAACACCGGGACAGTTGGGGTTAATCATACATTTCCCCCCTGTTTTACCAGCATTATCTCTTTCACACTGGGGTTTTCCAAAGGAGCAGCGAAGGTCGCAGCGCTTGGGAGAAGGAGTAGAGGTGGGAGTAACAGTAGGAGTAATTGTGGGCTCTCTTGTAGGAACAGGAGTGAGTGAAGGCGAGGGAGAAGGCCGAGGGGAAGGAGATACACCTTGAGCAACTACATCAAATTGTTGACGACATTCATTTTGACAATTTCCTTGAGGTTGGCCGTCAAAACCTCCGTAGTTGCAATCGGTAACTCGATAAA
>JAGGVZ010000031.1 GCA_021157735.1 bacterium
CGAGTTTATACTTGGCAGCAGTCATTACCGCCTCCCACACCTGACCTTCCTGATGTTCACCGTCAGAAAGAAGGACAAAAACATGATAAGCAAAGCCGTGATTTTCCCGGGCCGCCAAAGCCATCCCCACTCCTAAAGACAACCCTTGGCCCAGGGAACCGCTGGTCGTCTCTATCCCAGGAAGGTTATTTTCCGGATGACCTTGAAGAAAAGAACCCAAATCCCGTAAAGAAAGCAATTTTTCCGAGGGGAAAAATCCCGCCTGGGACAAGACCGCATACAAAGCAGGGCAAAGATGACCGGCAGAAAGCAAAAACCTATCTCTTTGCGGCCATTGGGGAAAACGAGGATTGTATTTTAAAACTCCCCCAAAAAACAGAGCTACCAAAATATCCATTACCGAGAGACTACCCGCCAAATGGCCAGAGCCTGCCTGATAAATCATCTCTACCACCTGCCGCCGCAACCGCCAAGAAAGAGAAGAAAGCTCTTCCAAAGGAAGGGGAGAAACACTACCGCTGGTTTTTCTACTCATACATACATTATACAGGAAAAATTTGGTGGAGATGCCCCGCTGCGAACGGGGGTCCAGAAAGGAACTTCTCAAGCGTCTCCAGGCACAGGCTGTTTTTGGTTTATGTTGGGAAAAGGAAAACAGCCAAACTTTTTCCCAACCCCGGCCAAGATAAAGTCTCCTTTGTTGTGGCCAGCAACAAAGGACAAGTCTGGTCGGTTGACACCCAGCTGATTTCCCCAGACAAGAAATCAGTGGATGCTCTTACTTATGCAGTGGCATAAGCAAGAGAGCCGTAGTTAGCTTCGGCATTAGTTTTTTGGCTCTGTTTTACTCCGCTGAGCCAACGGAGGCCTGCAGCTTTTCAAAGTCCCTTCCTGTCGAGTCAACTCATCCCCATTTTTTAATTTCTCTTTTGATTTCTCTCTCTTTGATTTCTCTTCTTCTGTCTACCTTCTTCTTTGCCTTTGCCAAGGCAATCTCTACCTTTATCCACCCACGCTGGTTAGTATAGCAACTTAAGGGAACAATTGTCAATTTCTCCTTGCGTTTGCTAATCAACCAAGCCAGTTGGCTTTTCTTTAAAAGCAGCTTCCGGGGACGGCGGGGGTCATAACCCTCATTTCTAGCATAAGGATAAGGAGCAATTACCGCATTAACTAAAAACGCCTCTCCGTCTCTAATCTGGACCATTGCTTCTTGGAGCTGAATCCCCCGGGTTTTGACCGATTTGGTCTCCGCTCCAGAAAGAGCAATTCCCGCTTCTAATTTAGCCAAGATATGATAGCGGCGTTTCGCCTGACGATTAATAAATTTCTTCATGAAAGTATTATACCTTAAGAAGAAAAAAGTTTTTCCAGATTTATCCAGTAAATCTTATCTTTGTCAAGAACAAACAACCACTTACCCTGGGGAGAAATATCCATAGCAGTAATGGTCTTTTTTACCTTAATCCTGGCTTTCAGCTCTCCTTTTTTATCCCAGAAAAACAGATTGTTATCTTTATCTCCGACAACTACCAAAGATGCCTCGCTGGCAACAGCAATTAGCTGAGGTTCCTTTACACCCCCAAAATCAAAATTCCTCCTCTCCTCCTTCCCATTCCAAAAAGAAAAAACTCCTTTTTTGGTTAAGACCCAAACATGGCCGTTAATTGCCAACCCCTTAACCTCTGGCCAAGAAAAGGAAGGTAGACCAGAAAACCACTGGCGAGGAGAAGAAAAGCCTTTGCCAACAGGCACCATCTTCCAAAGCTTCTCTTCTTCTTTATCCAAAACGTAAAGATTTCTCCCCCACCGGGCAAAAGCAACCGGCTTTCCCCATTCCTTCTCCACCACCCTCTTTTTTTCTTTTTTATTCCAAAACACCACCCCTTCTTTATCCAGAAAGTAAAAACCTTTCTCACCGGGAAGAAAGAATTTCTTGTCTTTGATATCCTCCCCTCCTACCAAAACCCGGGTTTGTTTCTCCGGATACGAGATAACAAAAATCTTCCCCTGATGGGGATCAAAAACATAAACTTCTTTCTCTTTACAAACCAGCCTTTCTCCCGCCGCTCCTTCGGCAAGAAGATTAAGGTCAAAAAAGAGTTCCGGCGCTATCCCCTCTTCTCCTCCCCAAAGAAGAAGCAGTTTCTCTGTCTCCTTTTTTAATAACTTTACTTTTTCGTCTTCGGGAGCAATTTTCTTTGCTTCTTGCAAAAAGCTGTTCGCCTCTTTTATAAACGCAAGACTGTGATTAATATCCAAAGACTTAACCTGTTGGGCGGCTCTAATTCTTTCTTCTGCCTGACTAATCAACTCTGCCAGTCTTCTTTTCTGTAGATTTTGTTTTTGCCGCTGCCATCCCCAAAAAACACTTCCTAAAAGCACGCTTACCAACATCACCCCCAGCCAATGATTCACCCGCAAGGGAATCTTTCCCTGCCAAGACAAAGAAAACTCCTTTCTTTCCCTCTTTACCTTCTCTTCTCTAGAAGGGAAACGGGGGAAAGAGAAAAATTTTCTTTTGGCTAAATCTTCTTCCGAAGAAGACTTTTTTTCTTCCTGTTGCTTTTCTATCATTATCAAGGCTGCTCCCATCTTTCCCTGTTGAGGATTCGACTGAACCAGTGGGGAAAGAATCTCTTGGCTTTTTTGCAAATCGTCTTCCTCCAAAGCCTTTTTTAGAACCTCGGGAGAAATCTTTCCCCAAAAATCCTTTGTGGCCAAAACAAACAAATCCCCCTCCTGGGGCACTCCCGAGATTACTTTTGCCTCCAAAGAATTTCCTTCCAGAAGAGAAAAAACTCTCCCTTTCCGCCTTAAAATGATTGTTCCTTCTCCTCTTACTCCCAGATAAACATAGTCCTTCCAAAAAACAGCCGCTAGCAAAGAAATAGCTACCTTCTCGGTTAAAAAAAGTGGCCGCTCTTTGGCTAGTTTATTCAGCATCACCTTCAGCCTCTCCATCGGCTTTCCCGGCAAGTTGACATAGTATTCTTCGTAAACGCGAGAGATTATCTCTCTGCCAAAAGCAGTCGCTGTCTGCTCCCCGGCTCCTTGAAGAGACAAAAGCAACACCATCTCTCCCCCCTCCTTAATCCTTTTTTCCTCCAAGCCAGCAAAATGATGCACTTGCACCCAGTTGTTACCCGTTGGTGAGCCAACAACTTCCTTTACCAGTGGATAAACCATATCAAAACATTTTACAACGGGGGCAAATCTTTTTCACCTTGGCAGGTTTAAAGAATTACCCAGGCAAAAACAAAGACAAGCAAACTAAAAAGAAGATGAACCCAAGCAAAAAGACGCAAAAGCCAGTTCAAAGAGGAAGAAATTGTTTGGGCCATCATCGCTACTTGGCGAACAATTACAATGGCAAAAAGAATATAAAGTCCCAAGCCAACCAAAAATCCTCCTTTCAAAACCGCCCAAATTGAAAACGGTAAAAGCTTTTCCCACCACATCATCACTACCTTACCCTCCCTTCTATTTTTTCCTTTTCCTCTTCAAACTTCATTCTTTCCAGAACCTTAACTACCAAGGCAGGGTTAGCCACTTTTTCAAATTCAAATTCTGGTTTCTCCGCCGCTGTTTGAATATAGACAGTGCCAAAATTGAAGACCGTCCCCAAAAGACCGCCCATTTTGTAAGTTACATCCTGAATATTTTCTATCTTTGCCTCGGAAATCCGTTTGTGAATGAGACTGATAAAATCGATATCTACAATCCGCTCGTCGGTGATAATGTTAACGCTAAAGTACCAACTGAAAAAATGTTCCAAGAAAACAGCAAAAACAAATAAATACCATATCATCACCCCCACCAAGCGAAACGGGAAAGGGAAGAAAATAAAAGGAGGAAAATTTTTCAAAAGCAGTGGCACTCCACTCATCAAAACCACCACAAAAAGCCAGGAAAGATTGGTAATCCAATGGCGGCGAAGGAGGAGGATGATTTTTTCTTTCGGCATTTGATTTTCAAAAGCAAAATCTCTCGGTCGGGGAACAAAAATTCCTCTTTTTTCACCTCCATCCTTCAATAAACGATAAATCTCCCGCCGAATTCCTCTCGTTCCTTTTGTAGCAAAAGAAGATTTCTTTTTTCTTACCTTCTTTTGGGCCTCTTGGTTTACCACTGAAGATGCCTTTGGTTCTTTTTTGCGACTAGAAAAAATAACTTTTTCCGCCATAGTTACTTTTTAATTTTACCCTTTCTCTTCCCTCTTTGTAAAAGTTTCTTCACCTCTTCCCCAGAAAGGGTTTCTTCTTTTGCTAACTTCTCTGCCAGTTGATCCAGAATCTCCTCGTTTTCCCGCAGCAACTTTTTTGCTCTCTGGTAACAATCATCAATGATTCTTTTTACTTCCTGATCCACTTTTGCCCGAGTTTCCGGAGAAATATCTTGAGGCTCAAGATAAACCTTGGTCCAGTCTTCAGTATCTATCTGAACTCCTAAATTAACTGGGCCGAGCCGACTCATTCCATAATCAGTAACCATCCGCCGGGCAATTCTGGTTGCCTGCTGAAGATCCATCGCCGCCCCTGTAGTTAACTCTTTAAATTTAATCTCCTCGGCTGCCCTCCCTCCAAGCAAAGTGGTGATATGAGAAAGAAGATAAGTCTTTGTTTCCTGAAACCTCTCCTTTTGAGGAGGAATCAAGGTATATCCCAACGCCATTCCCCGGGAAACAATAGAGACTCTTTGAACCGGATCCATTTTGGGCAAAAGAAAACTCAACAGGGCATGGCCTCCCTCATGATAAGCGGTAATCTTTTTGTCTTCCTCTGACTGCAATCGCCTTTTTTGGGGACCTAGTTTCGTTTTCAAAGCCGCTTCTTCTATTTCTGCCCAACCAATAGTCTTCTTGCGCCGCCGGGCTGCTAAAATAGCTGCCTCGTTGAGCATATTTTCTAAATCTGCCCCCGAAAAACCAACTGTTTGCCGCGCTACCTTCTCCCAAGAAATCCGGGAGGAAAACGGTTTCCCCCGGCGATGAAGCTTTAAAATCGCCTTTCTTTCCTGAAAATCAGGCAGGGTTAAAGTAATCCGCCTGTCAAATCTTCCTGGCCGCAGTAAAGCAGGATCAAGCAAATCTCCCCTGTTGGTGGCGGCGATAACTACCACCCTGTCAGTCGGTTCAAACCCGTCCATTTCCACTAGAATCTGGTTAAGGGTCTGCTCTCGCTCATCATGACTAACCATCACTCCCAAACCCCGCCGTCTCCCAATAGCATCAATCTCGTCAATAAAAATTATTGCCGGAGCCGCTTTTTTGGCATTAGCGAACAAATCCCTTACCCGGCTGGCACCTACTCCTACCAACATCTCCATAAATTCTGAACCCGCCATGGAAAAGAAGGGAACCCCAGCCTCTCCTGCGGTTGCCCTGGCCAAAAGTGTTTTTCCTACTCCACTGGGACCCACTAACAGCACTCCTTTGGGAGTCCTCGCTCCCATCTGGCGATATTTTTCGGGATGCTTGAGAAAATCCACCACTTCTTTTAGTTCCTCCTTGGCTTCTTCCAATCCAGCTACATCTTTGAAAGTTACTGTTTGTCTTCCTTTTACAAACAATCTCGCCCTTGACTTTCCAAAAGAAAAAATACTGTTTTGGGCCCGGCTTGTTTGCTTAAAGATATACCAAAAAAGAAAAGCGGTAAAAGCCAAAGGAAGCAAACTACTGACTAAATTCACCAAAACCTTTCCCCAATTTTGGTTGTCAACCTCCAAATTTACTGTTGCCGGATCTATTCCTGAGTTTTGCAAAATCTCCGTAAAACTAGCCCCTGGTTCTTTTTCAGTGAAAACATACCGGTCATCCTCAAGCTTTAACTCCACCCGATTATCAATGACTACAATCTCTTTTGCTTCTCCTGCCCGAATTTTCTCCAGCGCTTCAGAAAGAGGGATCTTTTCCAAAGGAGAAGACAAACTGTTTGCCAATCCAAAAAGAAGATAAAGAAATAATATTACCAAGAGAAATATTTTTCCATTTTTTTGTCCAAAAAAAGAGGTTTTTTTGTTAAAAAAAGAAGATAATTTTTTATTCATCGCCATAGTATACCATACCTAGCAGCGAAGACCTTTTCTCCGGAGAAGGAAAAATAAAATTAGACAAATCAATCCCTCCGTCGCTACCGTTACCCAAGCCGCGGCTCGCCAGGAAAAAAGAGGAATCAACCACCAATTAGCAAAAAAGTTAAAAACCAACCCCCCCAGTTCTCCCCAAAAGCTATACCACTGATATCCTCGAGCAATCATCATAAAACCAAAGATATGATTCAAGTAGGTAAAAGGCAAGGAAAGCAAAAGAATTCGCAGGGCAGTGGCAGAAAGGAAAAACTCCTTTCCTCCCAAAAGGAGTACTAACCAAGGTGCCATCAACCAACCTCCTAAAGCCACCGCTATCCCTCCTAAAAAAGCCCACTTTAATCCCCAATGAAAAACCGTTTTTTTCTTGACAGAAAACAGAGGGAAAAGACTGCGAGAAAGATAAAAAGCAGGTAAAATAAAATTTCCATAAAGTTTATAAGCCAGGCCATAAATCCCTACCGCCTCTGACCCTTGGAAAAATTTCAAAAAAGTAGTGTCTATTAAACGATCATAGCTGGTGGAAAGCAACAACAACCCTCCTACCGGCAAAGCCTCTTTCCATAAAAACTGCCGCCAGTGAGAAGACTTACCTGTTTTGGGATAAAGCTTTTTGAACTGGAAACGGGCAAAAAGAAAAGAAAAAAAACGACTCAAAATTAAACTTAAAATAGCAGTAGATAAATTAAGGTTTTTTTGAAGGAAGAAAAACAAAACCAACAAAAAAAAGGACCCAGCAGCTATTATTTCCGTTAAAACCTGCCAATCAAAACGGAAAAGTGCCTGAAAAACAATCTCCGCTCCCTTTTGCCAATTGACGAAAAGCAAAGCCAACAGAGAAAAACCCGCCAAAAGCCGCAGTTCTCGAAAAACAGGTAGGGAAAAAATCAAAATCCCGCCAAGAAGCAAAACTCCTCCGAGAAGAAGCCACCTTAACTGAAACAGACTCCCAATTATCTTTTCTCGTCTTTCTTTTTTTACCTTGGCAATTTCTCGAACGCCAATGATTTGAGTCCCCCAGTCCGCCAAAGAAACTAAAAAAAGCCAAAAAGAAAGAAGAAAAACATAATCTCCATACCTCCCTCTTCCCAAAATTCTGGTTAAAATTACCGTGGTTAGAAAATTAAAAAAAGCTACCCCACCCCGACCAACAATTTGGATAAAAGTATTTTTCAAAACCAGTTTTTTCAGCCCAGAAAGGTTAAAAGCCAGCTTCATCTAAAGCCTGATTAACTAAAGCGTCGGCAAGGGTATTTTTTTTCCGAGGAAGGTAAAAAAAATCCACCGGCTTTCCCAAAGCCGCCAGTTTCTTTCTTATCCTGACAACCTGCGGACGCAAATGGGCCGCTTTTACTTTCCATTCTCCTTTTAACTGTTTAGTTACCAGCAAAGAGTCAAAATAAAACTCTACCTGGGAAAACAAAGAAAGATTCTTTTCCAACCAAGCCACCGCTAACTCCACCGCTGCATACTCTGCTTCATTGTTAGTCTTTTTCCCTAAAAATTTCTTTTGAGAAAAAATAATCTCCCCCCGGCTGTTTTTAACCACCACCCCAGCCGCGGCTGGACCAGGATTTCCTCTTGCTCCCCCATCGGTAAAAACCAACAGCTTATTCATTTTCTTTTGGTTTAATAATCACGTGGCGCTGTTCTCCTTCTCCCTCAGAAACCGTGGTCAAATTACCTGAATCGGAAAAAAACAAATGAACCAACCTTCTCTTATAAGCGGGCATCGGCGGTAAAGAAACTGGTTTTCCGGTGGTCAAAACTTCCTCTCCCATCCGCTGCAGTTTCCGATAAAGTCTTTCTTTTTGCTTCTCTCGATAATCATTTACCTCTACCAGAACTGGCGACCACTCTCCTGTTTGTTGGGAAAGAATCAACTTTAAAATTAGTTGAAAAGCCTCTAGAGTCCTTCCTCGATAGCCAATCAAGCTTCCCGGACTAGCAGTAGTAATCCGCAAAATCTTTTCTTTATCCTCCCCTTCTTCAATTGCCAAAGAAAAATCTTCCTCTCCCAGTAATTTCAACAACTCTTCCGCTTCCTTTTTTAATAATTTTTTATCCATTCTTTTTGCCCCCCTTTGACCAGCTAATCTTCTGAAAAACTAGTTGCTGAAAGAGATTGGCCAAAGAAGAAACTGCCCAGTAAACCACCAATCCAGAAGGAAAGTTAAGACCAAAAATCAAGGTCATTAAAGGAAAAAGATAAAGAGATTGCTTTTGAAAAGCAACCGCAAAGTCATCTTCTTTACTAACTGTCTTCCCGGCCAGCTTCTCCTCTTTTTTCACCCTGGGCAAAGATAACTTAGCCGAGAAAAACTGAGCAATTACCGCCAGCCATAAAAACAGTCCTGGAAAGGGTTTTCCTCCGAGAAGAAAAGTGTCTGGTTTGGCTAAATCCAAATAAAAAAATTTAGTTTGCAAAACTGCCCCCGCAGGAAGCCGTAAAAAAGAGTAAACAAGCTCGTTGATTTGGGTAACCGTATTTTTGTTTATAAGCAAATCCCGAAAAACTTGATAAAGGGTAATTAA
>JAGGVZ010000005.1 GCA_021157735.1 bacterium
CGGTAAAGAAAGCGGGAAGAAATTCTCTGCTAAAAAGAGGGCTAAAAGCATAATCAGAACACTAATAAATGGCACCAAAAGAATTCTTCGCAGAGAAATACCTAACTCCTTCTTAGCCAAAATCCATACTCCAATTGAAGTGCTGGAAACCAAAAAGAGGGCAAAAGCTGCTCCCTGGGGACCAAACTTCTTTGCTAAAAGAGGGGTCAAAATCCATGTCAAAACTGTCCACATAATCATCAACTGTAAAGAAATTTTTACTTTACCAATAGAATTAAAAGCATTAACTAAAGGAGTAGTCACCGCTGCAAAAGCAGAATTTCCAAGATAAAACCAAAAAGGAACTATCCCAACCGCCCATTTATGATATTTAGGAAAAACTACCACCACCTTGGGCATTAAAAATCCCATCCCCGCCAAAACAGGAAAAATCAATAGATTAATACTCAAAATACTTCTTTCCACCGCCAACCGCAATTTTTCTCTGTTCGTTTGGAGACGAGAATAAGCAGGAAAAGTAACTCTTATCACCTGGTCCATAATAAACCTCAACGGTATTTGGGCCAACCGCTTAGCCCAACCTAAAATTCCTACTCCCTCACTCCCCAATATCCCCCAAAGGAAAATGTTTATTAATCTATCTTTAAGCATCGCCAAAAAAGAGTTTAGCTGAAAAGGAATACCAAATCGGAAAAGATGGCGAATAGTCCCCAAGTGAAAATTGATTCCTACCGGCCATGGAGAAAGGATGTACATCAAGACTACTCCAATTAAGGAACGCCCCAACACCGCCCACATCCAGCTGTTAATACCAAATCCCCGCCAGGCAAGAAAAACTGCCAAGCCTGTATAAATCACCTGTTCTGCTAAATCAACTAAGGCAATCTTTTCAAACCTCATCTTTCTTTCCAAAAGGACCGAAGGAAGAGTTTTCAAAGAGGAGGTAAAGAAACCAAAGAGAAGACTCCAATAAAGAAAGCGTCCGTTTTGAAAGTCAAACCTCTTTTCTAGAACCGGAGTTAGCAAAAAAGCAATTGCCACCGTCACCGTTACCAACAGCTGTTGAACAGTGAAAACAGCCTGAAGTTCCTCTTTTCGTAGTTCCTCCTTTTTTTGAATAACCGCGGCTGCCAAACCAATATCAGAAAAATATCCCAAAAACCCGACAACTTCCGAAACTGCCCAAAAAACTCCCAATTCCCACTTCTTCAAAAAAACAGAAAGAAAGATGAAACCAAAGGAAGAAATCGGCTGGATAAGAAAATTTCTCAACATTAAAACACTTACTCCAGAAATGGTTCTTTCTTTTATTTTTTGGGTATCCATCGCCACAATCTTCCTCCTCCCCACCAAACCACCATTAACCACCAGCTCACTAAAGAAATAAAATTACCCCAAGAGCGAATTGGGGTATTAACTAAACGGAGATAAACATTTTGGGCTCCAGCAGGTAAAGACAATCTTATCACCCCTAACTTGGGAACACAGGATATCTTCACCTCTTCTTTATTCACCCATGCTTTCCATCCCGGAAAACAGAAAGTAGGAAACCAAAGAACCGTTTTTTCAAAAACGCTCACATCTGCTTTCATCCAATTAGTTCCCTTTTTGAAAGAATTAATTCTCGCCACTCCTTCTTTCACTACAGGTATTTCTGGAGCAGGAGAAGAAGGAGGCAAAGAGGTGCTTTTCGGTAAATAGTCAAAAATGGCATCTGTCTGGAGTTTATACCAACCGCGGGAAGAAAAAAGTTTTTCTTCATCACTTAAAAGAATCATCTTCTCAGGACGAAAGTAAGAATAATTAAGAATTAAAGTAATCCCCAGCAAAAGAATCATCAACCAGTTGGCTCTTCGGGAAAGCAACAGAAATACTCCCCCGCCAAGAAAACTAACAAAAAAAGTCGCCAAGGCTAAAAAACGCCAAGGAAACTGAAGATAGTGAAGAAAAGAAAGATGCTTCCAGATAAAAACGGCACGAAGATGAGTTAAAAACAAACTTCCTACAAACAACAAAAAAAGAAAGGTCACCAAAAACAAATTTTCTTTCTTCCACCGCCGACGCAAGAACAGAAAAATCCCTCCTCCCAAAACAAACAAAGCAAGAGGCCAGTGAGGCAGGCCGATTTGAAAAGGCATTCCATCGTTTTCTCCCCATACAGAAGGACCGTATCCCCAAAAACGACTAAAAAACAACTGCTTAAGAGAAACAAAATGGGCCAAATAGTTAAAATACCCAATAAACATTGTCTCCACATGAACATATTTTTTTTCGAAAAAGGCCGGAAGGACAAAGAAAGCTGCCAACCCTCCCCCCCAACCTCCTCCAATTATCAGCCACCACAAATTTTTCTTCTTAAGCCTAAAAACCAGCAGCAAAAAAATTCCCCAAAGAATAGATATCGGAACAAAAAGCATAGACATAATGTTATGGGAAAGCAAAAGCCCAGCGTAAGAAAGGGCCAAAGCGGGAACATATTTTTTGCCTTCTTTGAGAACTTTAAAAATACTCCAAAAAATAAAAGGGAAAAAGGCCATTGCCCAAAACTCATTCATCGCCCCTCTAACGTACAAATCAACAGCGTGATAAGGAGCCCAAAGATACAAACCCGCCGCCAACAGTCCCCCTTCTGTCCCAAAAAACTCCCTTCCTAAAAGGAACATTCCTATTCCAGAAACTAGCAATCCGAGAAGAAAAACAATTTTAATGCTGTTAATAAAACTAACTCCCGCCAGATGAAATATCTCCCCCAGATAATAAGGAAGAGGGGGGTAGAAATTAAAAAGAGGATAACCAAACCCATAACCCATATCTGGCACCCATCGACACGGAATCTGCCTCTCCTCCCAACAGCGATGCATCTCATAAAGACGGGCTACTTGTAAATCGTCATGAATAGGAAAAATTCCTGGTTTAAAAAGCCACCGCCCGGCCAAAAAAGCAAGTCCAATAATTAACAAAAGAGACAATCTTTTCATTTTAATTTCAAAAATAACAACTTATCTTGTCCTGGTTTTTGGTAAGCACTTATCAACTCTAACCTTTCCGAATCATTAATCTCCAACCGACTGGCATTAACTACCAGATAAACATCATCTCCTGCTTTTAAAGCATTAGCTAAAGAAGAAGGAATATCTTTGATAGGATAACCTACCCCTATCACGGTAATATTTCTCCTTCCTTCCAAATAAATCTGTAACCCCTGGGGCAGGGTGCCAAAAAAACCTTCTGTCCCGACGACTACTGGCTGGTGAGGATAATTTTTCTTAAGATAGGCGGCTATTTCTTTTATCCCCCATCCCGCTGTCCAATCTTCAAGATATCCCGCTCTTTCGTCAGCCGGAAAAGGAGCTCTTTGGGGATTATGCCACAACCACCAATCAAAACACAACGCCCAAAGCAACAAAACAAAACTAAAAACAATTTTTCCTGCTTTTGGTAAAGAAAGAGATTTTAACCAAGAAAAAACCTGCTGCCAACCTTCAACTACTAATAAAATAAATATAGGAACGGAAAAAAGAAGGTATCGGGCGGTGAGAACCTTGGCTACTGCCGCCTGGGCGAGAAGCGGCAGCACCCACCACAAAACTACCAACCACTTTTGCCATTCTCTTTTCCCTTCTTTTACCCATCTCCCAAGGCCTATTCCCCCAAGAAGAAAAAGAGGAAGAGTAAGATAGAAAAGATAATACCGGAAAATATCCCCAAGATTAGGTAAAAAGGGGGAAAGGGGATGTTTGAGAATCTCCTTTACAGACCAGACATAGTCTTTGTTGCGAATTCTTATCATCTGAAAATTCGGCCCTAAGCGAAGAATATTGTAAATCACCCCACTAAACCCAAAAGCAACCAAAACCAAGCCTGCCAATTTCCAATTATTGGCTTTTTTACCTTTTTCCTTTCCTATCAAAACAGCCAGTGGGGTAAGAAAAACAAAAAAGATTCCCGGGCTTTTAGTGAGAAGAGCTCCTCCCAAAATCATCCCTAAAATCATGGCTACATCCAACCTCTCTGTTTTTCCTAAAAGGAAACCAAAAACCAACGACCAAACACCAAAAGCACTCAATAAACTATCTACCAGAGCCATCCTATCAAAGAAGAAAAGATAGGGAACAAAAATAACGATTATTCCGGTTAACAAAGCAGTCGTCTCTTTTTTGAAAAATAAATAAGAAAGAACTAGAATACCCCCTAAAGTTGCTGCCCCGGCAAGAACAGAAACAAACCGCCCGGCAAAAAGAGGGTCAGAAAAAACCTTTAAAAAAGGCATCACTAGCCACATAAAAAGAGGTTGTTTCCCGTCTTGCAGGGGAAGAAAACGCAAAGAAGGTTCATTCCGCATAATCTGTGCCCAGCGGATGTAAATAGCCTCGTCGCAGAAAACAGGGAGAACAGTCAAATGATAAATTCTGGTAAGAAAATAAATCCCAAAAAGGAGCAATCCTCCCCATAAAAGAACCTTCTGTCTCCCAACAATCTTTTTCTCGCCCTGGAGTAGTTTATTAAGCATACTTACCTCTAAGGTCGTTAAACTTAACTCGCAAAATTTCTTTGGCCATTTCTTTTGATTCTTTAAGAAAATTCTTCTTTTTCCCCATCGCTACATCTCTATCTTTCCAAGCAACCTTTACTTCTTTTATCCGGTGGCCTCTTTTCTGGGCAATAAAAAGAAGCTCAACGTCAAAAGCAGAAACTCGCCACCCTTTTACCGGTTTGTCTATCTCCTGAAAAAACTGAAGTTTAGGGAAAATCTCCAAAGCTACTTTTCTTCTTAAAGCTTTAAAACCACACTGAGTATCCTCAATCTCCCGAAGAAGAAAAATCCCCCGTAAAAATCGGAAAATGGTTGACATCAAGCGACGATACCAAGGAAAACCTTCTCTTGCTAAGCCTCGGGAACCGATCACCACATCATAACCCTTTGTAAACCAAGGGAGCAATTTTGCCACTTCATAAATTGGGGTTGACTGGTCCATATCGGTAAAAAGAACAATCTCTCCTTGGGCTGCCTCAATCCCCTTCCAAACCGCCCAAGGTTTTCCCCCGTGTTTGTTTTTCAAAACTCTAAAACCAGGATGTTTTCGGGCAAACTGACGGGCCAAAATTAAACTTTTATCCGAAGACCCATCATCGGAAATAATTACCTCCCAAGAATATTTTTGCTTTTTCAGATAATCCCAAACTTCCTCCAGAACTCCTCTTTTTAAGTTCTCCTCCTCGTTATAGCAGGGAATTACCACCGATAATTTTCTTTTCATTCTTCTATTCTTATCCTCCTTTCTACCCCAATTCCCCC
>JAGGVZ010000014.1 GCA_021157735.1 bacterium
AAATTCGTCGGCCTTTTCAAAAAAAGGCTCCGAACGCTCTTTGTTTTAATTTGTTTTTGGACAGAAAGAGGCTTTCCCTTCCCGCCCAGAATGTTTTTTTTGCTTATGAGGCGGCTTTCTTCCGGCCATTATTAAATAGGCATAATACTTATGAAGTTTTCCTTTGGGAAAATCGACGATTAAAGCAATTTCTTCCGCATGCCTTTAAAATAACCAACCCCCGGAAGGAAAACCGTCTTTGGCCCTGGAGGTTGCTTTTACCTTTTAATTTTTTTGCCTATTTGCTGCAACGTCTCTATATGCTGGGGAAGCCAAAGAGCAAAAAAGTCAGCTTCTATCAGGCGTTTTTCCATCCCCATGATAAGGAAAAAGAGGTTATTGGGCTTTTCCGGAAGAGAACCGCTGACTAGTTTGTTCTTGCCTCTTGACAAAGCCACTGGGGATTCCTAAAATATTAGCAGACTTATCAAGAGTTTGATAAGTCTTTTTTTCTCGGTTAGTGGTTAAAGATTAAAAGGAGAGGAAAGAAAGATGGCGGGAAAAATGATTCAAAAGTTAACTCCTGCACCAGGTTATATGTTAGTAGAGCCTTTAGAGGAGGAGAAAAAGACTCCTTCGGGAATTGTCCTTCCCGAGTCTCATGAGGAAAAGCCACAAAAAGGGAAGGTAATTGCTTTGGGAGCGACGATGGTTACCGAATACGGGGTGAAGATTGAGTCTCCTTGTAAAGTAGGCGATGTGATTATTTTTAAAAAATGGGCAGGGAGTGAATATAAACCTGAGGATGAAGACAAAGAATATTTATTTGTTAAATTTGATGAAGTGTTAGCGGTTGAGAAATAAAAGGAGGTAAAAATGGCCAAACAGTTACTCTTTTCTGAACAAGCCCGACAAAAACTTCTCAAAGGCGTGGAGATTCTTTCCCGCGCCGTGGTTACTACTTTAGGTCCGCGGGGACGTAACGTTGCCCTGGAGCGCAAGTGGGGCGCTCCCAATGTTATCCACGATGGGGTAACGGTAGCAAAGGAAATAGAATTGGCTGACCCCTGGGAGAATATGGGGGCTCAGTTGGTTAAAGAAGCGGCTTCCAAGACCAATGATGTCGCCGGAGATGGAACGACTACCGCCACTCTTTTGGCTTGGGCAATGATTGCCGAAGGATTGAAGAATGTTACCGCTGGTGCCAATCCGATGATGGTCAAAAGAGGGATTGAAAAAGCTACGAAAGCAGCGGTGGAGGAGTTGAAGAAGATTGCCAAGCCCATCAAAGGCCAAGAGGAAATTGCCCAGGTGGCGACCATCTCTGCTGCTGATAAGGCAATCGGAGAGAAAATAGCCGAAGCCTTACAAAAGGTTGGTCATGATGGGGTTATTACTGTTGAGGAAGGCCGCGGTTTGGAGATGGAGATTGATTACAAGGAGGGAATGGAATTTGATCAGGGATATGTCTCTCCTTATTTTGTTACCGATCCGGAGAACATGGAAGCGGTAATTGAAAAGCCATATATTTTGATTACCGACAAGAAGATTTCCTCAGTGCAGGAGATTTTGCCCTTTTTGGAGAATATTGTTAAAGTGACTAAGAACTTTGTAATTATTGCCGACGATATTGAGGGAGAGGCGCTGGCGACTTTAGTGGTGAACAAATTAAGAGGGACTTTTAATGTTTTGGCGGTAAAGGCTCCCGGATTTGGTGACCGGAGGAAAGAGATGTTGGCCGATATTGCCGTATTAACCGGAGGAACAGTTATCTCCGAAGACACCGGGAGAAAATTAGAGTCGGTAGAACCTACTGATTGCGGTCAAGCGGATAAGGTGGTAGCCGATAAAGACAACTGTCAGATTATCGGTGGCAAGGGAGATCCGGCCCAAATTAAAGCCCGCATTGCCCAGATTAAAACGGCGATTGAAAAAACCGACTCTGATTATGATCGGGAGAAGCTGGAAGAGAGGTTGGCGAAGCTCTCTGGTGGGGTAGCGGTGATTAATGTCGGTGCGGCGACAGAAGTAGAGTTGAAGGAAAAACAAGAGAGGGTAAAAGATGCTGTTGAGGCTACTAAAGCGGCTTTAGCGGAAGGGATTTTGCCTGGGGGAGGGGTTTCTTTCTTGCGGGCAAAGAAGGCTTTGGATAAGGTAGAGACAGAAAATGAGGAAGAGAAAATTGGTGTGGAGATTGTTCGCCAGGCGCTGGAACAGCCGGTTCGCTGGTTGGCGAAAAACTCCGGAGAAGATGATGGTTATGTGTTGAAGAAAATTGAAGAGAAGCTGGAGACCAATCCGGAGTTTGGATACAATGCCCTTACCGGTAAGTTTGAGAGTATGATTAAAGCGGGAGTTTTGGATCCTCTCAAAGTCAGCCGGAGCGCTTTGCAGAATGCTGCCTCAGTGGCGGCGATGGTTCTCACTACTGAAGTTTTAATTTCCGATATTCCGGAGAAAGAAGAAGGTAAGGGAGAAGGCAGCGGTAATATGCCGGGAGGGATGGAGATGTAAAGGGGTTTAACCAGGGAGAAGGGCCGCCCCCACTTCGTGGGGGCGGCTTTTTTTCTGAAAATAAGTTATTATAATGGAAGAAATGGCAGAAAGATTACCACGGGTTCCTAAACTAACCCAAATTCTTGGTCCTTCTTTTATCCTTTTAGGTTTAGCCTTGGGCTCCGGAGAACTGATTATGTGGCCCTATCTGACCTCTCGTTGGGGTTTGGGACTCTTGTGGGGAGCGGTTTTGGGAATTACTTTGCAATTTTTAGTGAATACGGAGATAATGCGCTATACTCTTTGCTGGGGAGAAAGCATTTTTGTGGGCTTTTGGCGATTGTGGCGTTGGTGGCCTTTATGGTTTATTTTTTCTACTTTTATTCCTTGGAGCTTACCTGGTTTTTCTTCTGGAACTGCCGAAATAATTGCCCAGCTGACAGGAACAGAAAATACTCTTTATTTGGCAATTTTCCTTTTACTTTTGGCAGGAGTGATTTTAACTTTAGGAAAGACTTTGTATCGAACTATGGAATTATTGCAGCGGACAATGATTCTTTTGGGGATTCCCTTCATTTTTATTCTCGTCATTATCTTTGCCTCTAAAGAAGCGGTTACCAAGCTGGCTCTGGGATTGGTGGGGAAAGGAGAAGGATGGTGGTTTTTCCCTCAAGGTTTGGTTTGGAGTAGTTTTCTTGCCGCTATTGCCTATTCGGGAGCAGGGGGAAATCTCAACCTTGCCCAGTCTTATTATATCAAGGAGAAGGGATTCGGAATGGGAAAATTTACCGCCAAAATTACCTCAATTTTACGGGGGGTGGCGGAGAAGACAAGACTAACCGGGGAGCTTTTTGCGGATAATCCCTTAAACAGGAAGAGATTTCGTCGCTGGTGGAAATTAGTAGTGGAGGAGCACTTACTGGTTTTTTGGTTTTTGGGGTTGCTGACGATTATTTTGCTTGCCTTTTTGGCTTATCTTTTGGTTTTTGGAAATGCTGTTTCTGGTGGTCTTAATTTTCTTTACCAAGAAGCGGCGCTTATCGGGGAAAGAATTGGTGTTGGGGGAAGAGTTTTGTTTCTCTTGGTGGCTGCGGGTATGCTTTACTCTACCCAGATAGGAGTTTTGGAATCGACTTCAAGGATAATTAGCGAAAATCTTTTGCTTCTTCGTTACCATCGGGAGGAAAAGGTTAATCCCTCTTTGTGGTTTTATTTAAGTTTGTGGTTACAGATTTTTTGGGGGATTGTTGTTCTTCTTTTTGGTTTCCGTGAACCGCGGTTTCTCCTTACCTTAGCCGCTGTTTTAAATGCTTTTGCGATGGTTGTTTACTTCCCCTTGATTTGGTATCTGAATCAAAAACAGTTGCCTCATTTTGCTCGCCCTTCTTGGGGACGGCAGATTTTTTACGGATTGGGCTTTCTTTTCCTACTTGTTTTCTCTTTAATAGTTCTTTTCTCGCGGTAAGGAAGAAACTTTTTGCCCAAAAATGATAAAATATGGGAGGAAAAAGGCCTGGTGGCGGAGTGGCGACGCAACGGTCTGCAAAACCGTGTACAGGGGTTCGATTCCCCTCCAGGCCTCAAGGCGATCTTCTGAAAGCAAAAAGTTTTAGGAAAAGAGGTTTTGGAGGTATTCCTGGTAAGATTTAATTTTTAAATCGGAGAATTTTTTGCTGGTTAAGGCTTGAACAAAGAGTTGGGCGGCTTGGAGATTGGTGAGGAGGGGGATGCCGAAATCAACGGTTTTTCTTCTGATTTCAAAATCATCATTGACGATTTTTTTGGTTTTATAATGGGGGTCGGTGATATTGATGACAAGATCAATTTTCTTCCGGGCGAGAAAAGTGGCAATATTGGGCTCTTTTTTCTCGTGAATTTTATAAAGACGGGTCGCTTTTATTCCCTGTTGGTTGAGAAATTGAGCTGTTTTTTCGGTAGCATAGATTTTCAGTCCCAGTTGAAAAAGAGCGAGGGCTTCTTCTTTGAATTTAAATTTATTTTCTTCCCCACCAAGACTAATAAGAACTGCTTTTTGGGGGAGGTTTTGCCCGGCGGCGATTAAAGATTTCAGGTAAGCTTCTTCAACATCATCACCTATGCAGGCAACCTCTCCAGTAGAGGCCATCTCCACCCGAAGAACAGGGTCAACATCTTTGAGGCGAGAAAAAGAGAATTGAGGAACTTTAACCCCAACATAGTCAAGAGAAAGGAGCTGGTTTTTAGGAGCGAGTTCTTTTCCCAGAATTGCCCAAGTGGCTGTTTGGATAAAGTCCTTTCCTGTCATCTTGGAGATAAAAGGAAATGTGCGGGAGGCACGAAGATTGCATTCAATTACTTTAATTTGATTGTTTTTGGCGAGGAATTGAATATTTGCCGGACCAGTAATTTCCAAGGCTTGGGAAATTTTTTGGGCGATTTGTTTTATCCTTCTGATAGTTTCGATATATAGCCTTTGGGGAGGAAAGACAATGCTGGCATCTCCGGAGTGAACGCCAGCATTTTCAATATGCTCGCTAATGGCAAGAAGAATAATTTTCCCTTTTTGAGAGACAAAATCAGCTTCTATTTCTTTGGCGTTTTGGATAAACTTACTGATTACTATCCGGCTGTTTTCCGGAGCGGTATTTTCCAAGTAAGAAAGGAGTTCTTTTTTAGAATAGGCAACAAACATTGCTTTTCCGGAGAGAACATAGGAAGGACGGGCAATTACCGGAAAACCAATTTGACAGGCAAACTTTACCGCTTCTTCTTTGTTTTTCAGTTGTTTCCAGGGCGGTTGATCGACACCCATTTTCCCTAACAGAGAGGAAAACTTTTTTCTATCCTCAGCTTTATCAATACTTTTGGCTCCGGAACCAAGGATTTTTATTCCCGCTTTCGCCAGAGGAAGGGCAAGGTTGTTGGGAATCTGCCCTCCCATACTAAGAATGAGTCCTTGGGGTTTCTCTTTTTCGGCAATATCCCAAACCCTTTCCAAAGTTAGTTCTTCAAAGAAAAGTTTGTCGGTAATGTCATAATCCGTGGAGACGGTTTCCGGGTTGCAGTTGATAATCGCGGTGACAAAGCCTTCTTTTTTAAGGGTAGCGACTGTGTTGACCGCACACCAATCAAATTCTACCGAAGAACCAATACAGTAAGGACCGGAAGCAAGAACAATTACTTCTTTTTCCGGGAAAAGGCGGTTTTGGGGTTTTCGTTGATAAAGTTTATCATCCTTCTCTCCTTGGTAGGTGAGGTAAAGATAGTTAGTTTTGGCGGGGTATTCTGCTGCCAAGGTGTCAATTTGTTTTACCACGGGGAAAAGTTGATATTTTTTTCGCCGCTGGCGGACTTGTTTTTCTGAGAATGAAAAAACCTCGCCAATTTGTTTATCAGAAAAACCAAGCTCTTTGGCTTTTTTAAGAAGGGAAAAAGTCAGTTTCTTTCTTTTTTTCAGTTTTTGGTAGAAGTCAACAATGCGCTTTAATTCGTTGATAAACCATTGGTCAATACCACTGATTTGGGCAATTTTTTTGGGGGAAACACCCTTTTTAAGGGCGGCGGTGATGAAAAATAATCGCTGGGAGTTGGGGGTTTTAATATTTTTCAAAAGAGAGGTTTTAGAGAAGGAGAAGAAGCGGGGATCAACTACTCCTTGATGATTCTGGTTGAGCATCCGGGCCGCTTTTTGAATCGTCTCGGGAAAGTTTCGTCCAATTGCCATCACTTCACCCACGCTTTGCATTTCTGTTCCAATTGTTTGCTGGGGGAGACCGAATTTTTCAAAATCCCAACGGGGAATTTTTACTGCCAAGTAGTCCAAAGCCGGCTCAAAAAAGGCAACGGTTTTTTGGGTAATGGTGTTTTTTAGCTGATTTAGGGAAAAACCCAAGGCTAATTTGGTGGCAATAAAAGCCAGAGGATAGCCAGTTACCTTGGAAGCAAGAGCCGAGGAGCGGGAAAGACGAGCGTTGACCTCAATTATCCGGTAATCACCGTTGCGGGGATTGAGAGCGAATTGGATATTGCATTCGCCAACAATTTGAAAGTGACGGATGACGGTGATTGCCAGCTCCCGGAGGCGGTAATATTCTTCATTATTTAAAGTTTGGGAGGGGGCAACGACAATGCTTTCTCCGGTATGGACTCCCATGGGATCAAAGTTTTCCATATTGCAAACGGTAATACAGTTGTCTTGATAATCACGAACTACCTCATATTCAATTTCCTTCCAGCCGCCAAGATATTCTTCAATAAGGATTTCTGGGGAGAGGGAGAGAGCCCGTTGGGCAGTTTGTTTTAGCTCTTGGGGAGAAAAAACCACTTTTGATCCTTGACCACCGAGAGAAAACCCGGCCCGGCAGATAACCGGATAGCCGATTTCTTTTCCTGCCTGGAGAGCTTTTTTCCAAGAATGAACGGCAATACTGCGGGGAATTTTTAGACCAATTTTTTTCAAATGAGCAGCAAAAAGTTCACGGCTTTCAGTTCGTTGAATTGCTTTTATTGACGTTCCCAAAACTCTTACCCGGTACTTAGTCAGCACTCCCCGTTGGGCCAGTTCCAAGCCGCAGTTCAAGGCTGTTTGTCCGCCAAAGCCAAGAAGAATGCCATCTGGCCTTTCTTTAGCAATGACCCGGGTGACAAAATCGGCGGTGAGGGGGAGGAAATAAAGGATATCAGCCATTTCTGGAGAGGTTTGCACGGTAGCGACGTTGGGATTAACCAGGATAGTGGCAATTTTTTCTTCTTTGAGGGCTTTAAGAGCTTGGGAACCAGAGTAGTCAAACTCTCCAGCTTGACCAATTTTTAAAGCGCCAGAACCGAGAAGAAGGACCTTTTTAACTTTTTCCATAAAGCTGGTTGATGAAATCTTTAAAGACAGAAGCTGTATCTTGAGGACCAGGGTGGCCTTCGGGATGGAACTGGACTCCTCGGAAAAGGCCGTTGCTAGAGATAATTCCTTCTACGGTTTTGTCGTTGAGATTAACAAACCAGACTTTCCATCTGGGAGGTAGGGAGGCAGGGTCAACGGCAAAACCGTGGTTTTGAGAGGTGATATAGCAACGGCCGGTGCGGAGGTCTTGGACTGGCTGGTTGACAGAACGGTGGCCAAATTTGAGTTTGTAGGTTTTTGCTCCCGCCGCTAGAGCCAGGATTTGGTTTCCCAAACAAATTCCCAGGAAAGGAATTCTTTTTTTCAAGGCAATTTTGACCGTTTGAATAGTTTTTTGGGCTTGGATGGGGTTGCCAGGGCCGTTGGAAACTACCAAGGCATCAATTTTTCTTTTTTTCTTAAAAGGATTAAAATCCCAGGGAACCTGCCAAAGGTTGATTTTTTCCGCCAAAAGCATTTCTTTGATAGCTCTTTTGCAACCACAGTCAATGAGACAGACAGTAGGATAACTTTTGTTTTTTAAAAAGAACTTTTCTTGGGGAGGGCT
>JAGGVZ010000025.1 GCA_021157735.1 bacterium
GGCCGGAAGAAAGCCGCCTCATAAGCAAAAAAAACATTCTGGGCGGGAAGGGAAAGCCTCTTTCTGTCCAAAAACAAATTAAAACAAAGAGCGTTCGGAGCCTTTTTTTGAAAAGGCCGACGAATTTTAAGTCCCCACCTCCTTCCCCAGAGAAAAAACAAACCATAAATCCAAAGTCTTGCAATCCACAAAGAGAAAGGGGCGGTAATCACCAGCAAATCAATATCATCGTCTTCCCTAGCAACTCCATGAGCCAGCCTTCCGGTTAACCCCACCAGCCAAACCAAGGGGATTTTTTTTAATAAAAAAACTGCTTTTTTAATTAGCTTTTGCTTTTTTTTAAAAATTTTCTCTTCTTGACGACGGCGAAGAACATTTTTCTCCTTCCCGGGAAGAAAAAAATAACCCCCCTTCTCTTTTACTTTTCCTTCTTCAAGCAAACGGGTAATTTCCTTTTCCCACAAAACAAAAGGCAAAGAAGGAGCAATTTGCCTCCTCCACCACTCTTTTTTGGTAAGGGGAAAAGAAAAAATATCCGCATAAACAAGGGTTTTTAAACTGGAGTTCATTTTGCCAACCGTTGCTTTTGGAGTACCTCCCTTACCCCTTCCTCCAAGGTTGCCAAAACTATCTGAGGAGAACTCCCCTCGTTGATTCTCCCTACTGCATCACGAAAGTAAGTAATAATCGCATCGTTTAAGGAAACATCGTGAGTTGCCGAACACAAATACCACCAGTCAGCGGTCTCTGCTTGAACGACAAAAGGACGCAGGTAGGGGTTGGCTTTTAGTTCCTCAGCCAAGGAAACGACCGGATATATTTCTCCAAAATCCCTAGTATTGGCGGCGGCAGTATAAAGCTGTCTTAATCCTTCCGCTGAGGCAAGATAAGAAAGAAACTCCCAGGCTTCTTGGGGATGTTTTGTCTGCCGCCACACCCCTTCTACCCAGAAACTTCCCCAGTTAATATTCGTCAACTCGGCATTTCCCCTTTCCGCCTCCTCTTCAGCTCCCCCTGCTTTGGGAAGTTGAGGGACAGTAGTGATACCAAAATTCAACTGAGGGTTTCTCGCTTTAATTTCAAAATACCGCCATGAGGGAGCAAAATAAAACGCTAATTTCCCGGCGGCAAAAGCGTCGGTAGAACGACGCAAGGTCTCATCCCAAACGTGATATTTAGTACTAAATAAGGTATAGTACTCTAAAACTTCGGCTACCGTTTGATTATTGGGATGATACAAATCAGCTCCACTTTGCAAAAACATCAACCCCAAAATGTCGCTGAAATGATCAATGTTATTAGCGGTTCCTAAAGCAACCCCGGCAATTTTGATTCTCCCGTCCTCTTCCCTTTGGGTGAGTTCAATTGCCAAGTTTTGCAGCCCCCACCACGTCCGCGGTAACTGACGATTACCTAATAAATCTTTATTATAATAAAGAGCTAAATTATCAATCATCAACGGCAAAGCATAATACTCCCCTTGATATTGGCAAGCTCTTTTGGCCGAAGAGAAATAGTTCCTCTCCAAACCCAGCTTTTCTTTAACTGCCTGGGGCACGGGAGAAAGATCAGTCACTAATGTCGGCAACCAGGTCTGGTGAAAACGGAAAATATCCGGTCCTTTTCCGGAAGAAAGCGCATTTGTTAGCCGGGCTTTATAATCTCGCGGGAGCTGAAATTCATATTTTATTTTTACCCCGGGGTGAGTTTTTTCAAATTGGGCAATTACCCCATTCATCACCGGCGAGGGTTCCCACAGCCCCCAATAAACTAAAGTTACCTCTCGGGAAGGGGCTGGTTTTTTCCGCCGCAAAATTACCGCTACTACTCCCAACAACACCGCCACCAGCAACCCTATCCCTATCAAAACAACTGGTTTCGGCAGCCTTTTCCCAAAAGAAGAAGTCGGTTGGGAAACTGGTTCTGATGGAGGCGGCGTTTGATTAGGACTTCCCTGAGCAATTTCCATAATGCTATCATAATACTAACCAATGAAGAAGGAAAAGTCCACCCAAAAATGGCTTTTTAATCCGGAAAAAATCACCTCTCTGGGAAGGGCTATCATCAACCTCTTTTTTATTATCACCCTTCTCTCCCCTCTTGCTTGTGCCACCGCTTTTCAACTGGCGTGGCGGGGAAGAATTTTTCCGGGAGTAAAAATTGCCAACATTTCGGTGGGAAAATTAACCCCGGAGGAGGCAGAAAAAAAGATTAGCCGAGAGGTGGAAAAAGCTCACCTCATTGCTCTCTCCTACCAAGACCGCCAATGGATAATTAATCTAGACCAGGCCCAATTGCGCTTTTCTCCTGCCCTGTCTGCCAAAAAAGCCTTTTTGTTTGGCCGAAGAAAAAACCTTCTCCGCAGTCTCAAAGAACAATACCAAGCCTTCCGTCAAGGAGTGGTTCTCCCCCTTGATTTCAGCTGGGACAAGGAAAAATTAACAACTCTTTTAACCCCTGTTTTTGTCCAAATCAACCAACCGGCCATTCCCTTCTCCCTTCAAGAAAAAGAGGGAAAAATCATTGTTCAGCCCGGGAAACAGGGGAAAAAGGTCAACCAAGAAAAACTTTTTGATATCCTGGCGGCAAGATTGGAAAAAAACCAGCTGTCCGGCCCTCTTTCCGTTCCTGTTATTAACACCGGTTTTGTCCCCACCCAGAAAGAAATTGCCAACGCTCAAGAAAGAGGAGAAAAATTAAAAGGAAAAACAATTATTGTCACCAGCCAGAGAGGAAATTTTGTTATCGACTTTCCCCAGCTATTAACTTTTGTTGACTTTCAAAAAAACTGGAATCGAGAAAAAATTCTTCAGTGGACAAAAACCATCCGAAAACAAGTAGAACAACCACCCCAAAATGCCCGTTTTCGCTTTGAAAATGGCCGGGTAAAAGAGTTTTCTCCCAGCCAGAAAGGGTTTGTCTTGGACGAAGAACAACTTGCCAGTCTTATCATCCGCAACTTAGAAATTCTCGAAAACAATCCTTCCCAAAAAAGAGCCCTTGTTTCTATGCCTTTAAAAGAGATTCTTCCGAAAATTACCACCGCCAACAGCAACCAGCTGGGGATTACCGACTTAGTCGGGAAAGGAGAATCATGGTTTTACCACTCCTCCGCCGCCCGTATTCACAACATTAAGCTGGGAAGCAGTCATCTTGATGGCTTGCTTATCGCTCCCGGAGAGGAGTTTTCTTTTAACAAAGCGGTGGGAGAAGTTTCCCGGGTTACTGGCTACAAACCAGCCTGGATTATTAAAAACGGCCGCACTGTTCTCGGCGATGGCGGCGGTCTCTGCCAAGTCTCCACTACTTTATTCAGAGCCGCCCTGGCCGCTGGTCTTCCTATCCTGGAACGTCATGCCCATGCTTACCGCGTCTCTTACTATGAATACAACTCTCCTTTGGGTACGGATGCCACTGTCTTTGCCCCTAGTGTGGATTTGCGGTTCAAAAACGACTATCCCTGCCACCTTCTTATCCAACGAAAACTAGACATGGAGAAAAAATATCTTGCTTTTGAAATCTATGGTTGTCCGGACGGGAGGGTAGTTACCATGAAGAACTTTAAAACCTGGGATGTTGTTCCTCCACCTCCCCCTCTTTATATCGATGATCCCACCCTGCCTGTAGGCACCCTCAAGCGAGTAGAATCTCCCATCTGGGGGGCAAAAGCTTCTTTTGAATGGCAGGTTTCCCGCAACGGTCAAATTCTTTACCAACAAACCTTTTTCTCTCATTACCGAGCCTGGCAAGCAGTTTATCTACGGGGAACAAAGCCAAACTAATCGCCAGTAGAGACCACCGTTCCTTGAGAAAAGAGAGGTTCGAGAAAAACCAATGGAGGTAGATCCCAAGTTTGAATTACCTGTAAGCGGCGGGAAACTATTTTTTCCTCCCCGCTGACTATCTTCCCTGTTGAGGTTACCCTCACTCCCTGAACAGGGAAATTTCCGGACGCTGAAGCGGCCAAGGGGGTGGAAGAATAATACACTTTTACCACCACAAAAAGAGGAATGGCTGGCGAAGAAGGTAAAGAAAGGGAAGCTCCTACCGGTTCAGAAAAGCTTTCTTTTTGTCCACAATCGACGCCTTCCAAAGGAGAAGAAAAATTATTTCCTCTTGAAGAAGCTTGAGCATCAAAGGCCCACCTTTTAGTTTTAAAAGTACCATCCTCTTTATAGAACAAAACTGCCTCCACAGCCGCTTGCTTTTCCCAGCAAAGGGTAAAGCTGGAGGGAGTAAAAAATCTTGTTGTGGTGTTAATCTTCTTTTCTTCGTCATGGTTTGTCAACCAAATGACGCCAAAATCCCCATCTTCAACGGTTAAAGTAACAAAACTTTGGCTATTGCCTATCTCTTCTCGGTCTGTTTCCACCTCGGCGTTTTCAAACGAGAGAGAAACTTCCTCCCCGGTTTGCCAGCTGTAAAGCTCTGACTCAATTCCCGCTTCTGCGGCAGCAAATGCCCGCGCCGACTCTTCCTGCACCCGGGTAATCTGGACATCGGTCATTACATTGCGGGACATAATCAACCCAATTGTTGCCGCCACCGCCATCAAAAGAAGAACAACCAATCCTGCCTGACCTGCCGAGGAGTTGCTTTTCATCCTTAACTAGTTTACACAACTCTTTGTTTTATGGCAACAGCTCGTTGATTTTATGGCGAGCCTTCCAGAGAACAAAGGGCATATTAACGATAAAATCGGGACGATAATTAAAAACTATCGCCGGAGAGGTTTCATTACCCTCTTGTAAGTCGCGGTTGAGATAAACCTTGCCCTCGCTTCCCACCACTGCCACCACTCCGTTAATTATCAGCTGGTTGTTGCCACTCTCAACCACAAAGTCATCTTCGGTAAGGAAAATTCCCTCCAGGCGAGTAACTTCCTCTTTTACCTGCAGTTCTCCCTTACTAAGCAGAGCAAAAAATCCTCCGGGGACAACAACGATATTTCTGTCCAGATAAAAAACTCCTGTTCCCTGACGACGAAGGATAACTTTTTCTCCCGCGTCGACTGAGCACTGGCTGGCATCACAGCTGAGAACTCCTGTTTTGCTGGCTAAAGAAGAAAGCGTGGTTACTTCATCGGGAATATCGGTAACTAAGTCGGGAAAACTGCTCAGGCGGGAAGAAAAGAACTTCAGATTGTAATGAGGCCCATTGTATTCTTGATTGAGGACTAACCAACCAGAGCTACTCACTTTGTCAGAAGAGAAAGGCAACGAAGATTGAGCGGTAATTAAACTTCCCTGTTGATTGTCACCGTCAACAATCAAAAACTCCTCATCGGGAATTTCAACATTAAGACTTCCTCCCACTTGCATTCCCCCTCCCTTAACCTGAAACCAAGGAGATTTAAGTTTGGTTACCGAAAAACTAACCGTTTTAACCTCATCCTTAGTTAATTTCACCTCGCATTTGGTAGGATCACTGGTTCCCCCGGGACAAAAACCATCCAAGGGCTGATAACCACCGTTGACTAAAGCAGGATCATTTTCGTCATACCACACGGTAATTGTCCAATAAGCAGGCACGTTGTTAAATTGATAATTAGTGTCTCCGCAGGTCCCTCCTCCGGAAAGAACTGTATCTCCGCCGCGGGAGTAGGTATAGCGCATCGTCACCCCTTCCACCGCCACCTCCCCGGGATCACAAGTTTTGTTGCCATTTTTATCTTCCCATATTGTTCCCTTTATCGTTCCTACCGGAGGAGGAGTGGGGGTAGGAGTTAAAGACTGATCGTAAAAAATCACCGACCCATAATCTCCTGCCTGTGGTCTTTTCCAAACCACTCTATTTGCCTCCCAAGCAGCAAATCCAGGAGGATTACTAGGATAAGAAGGTGGTTTTTCTCCAAACGGAACATCTTGATATCCCGGAGGATCAGCTAACTCATCAATTAAAATACAATAAGAAGAATAGATATTTTCGCAGCTAATCTTCCAAAAACCATTATCTTCAGTTATCTGTTCTCCGCAAGTATGAAGTTGAAAATTGCCATAACAATCTCCCTTTTTATATCCTACTCTCACTTTTGCTCCCGCTAATTTATTTCCCTCCCTATCTTCTACATAACCCCTCAAAGCAAAATCAAAAGGATAAATAGAAGGAGGAGAACTATGCGTGCCTCGACAATCTTCATAGACCATCACCTTGCTTACGTCCCAAAATGAATTATCTCCCTCTTCTTCTGTAGAAATTTTCCACCAAACTAACTGAGGGAACTGAGAAGCCATGGCGAAATTGACCGAATAACCGTTAACGGAAAAACTGTTGTCGCCAGGATTTAAAACTGTCGGCATCCAAGCAACTTCTAACCCTCCTAACTGTCCTCGATAGAGATTAAAATTCTGCTCTAGAGGTTCTAGAAAATAATTAACGGAGTAAATCTGGGGGGGATTTTGAACATAGTCGCCTGATACACCGCAGATAGTTTGTGGTGAAGAAACAGAATGGGTTTTTTGGGAAGGAGAAAGCGAAAAAGAATTTTGCGGTAGCTTTCTGGAAGCCACCCAAATAGTTCTGTCAAAATAGCAATCACCTAGATAAATTCTTATTGTATAGGCGCCTTTTAATCGCCAGGTATAGGTAGTATATAAAGAAGAACAAGAAACAACTCCTCCTTCTCCATAATAAATATAAGCAGGAGGAACCCATTCTCCCCTTATCAAAAATCCTGCCGAAACCGTCGTTGGTACTCCTACCACTGTCCCCCGATGATGCCAAGAATTACCTCTTAAAGAAATATCCCCCTGCCAATTTTCACTACATCCCTGAACTGGCCCTGATTGAGCTTCTGTCCCTTGCCAAGAAAGGAGAAAAAGAAGAACAAAAAGTAAAAAAACAAACAAGCCGCTTTTTCTCATTCTTTTCTAGAATAGCATTTTTATGTTCCTCTTCCAAGATTATCAACAGAAGCACAAACTATTCCTGTGGCTGCCTCCTGGAGATGATAATTCTTTCCCCCCATAAAAATTTTCCCTCCGTAAAGATTCATTTTTCCTCCCTGCCACTGTCTTCTGTCGGAAGAACAAAGCAAAGACCAACTTTCCTCTTCCATATTCAAAGCCAAAACCGGACCACCCCAAAAGGAAACAAACACAATTTTCTCATTTATCTTGACAATTCCTCCGTTTCCGGGAGTAACTACATCCCAGAGAGAATAATTTTTTAGCTCAAGAGGAAAAGCCTGCCAATTTCCTTCTTCTCTTTTTAAAAGAAAGAGAGAAGGCCATTCTTCCCGGGGCTCCCTTTTATTCTTCTCTCCCGCTCCTTCTGTCCCTACTAACAAAACGTCTTTTTCAGGAAGATATTTTAAAGTATTCACATTTATCTCCGATAAAATTTGTCGCCAAGGAATTCCCCCTCCTTTTTTAAAATCTGCCATCCATACCCCTTTTCCTGGTTTTAATCTCCCCTCCTTGTCATATCTCCACCCGCTATATCCTTCCCATCCCCCAATAAAAACTTCCCCATCTTTTCCCACCTCTATTGCTCTTACCATCATTCCTTCAGGGAGAGAAAGCGGTTTTAAACCCTGTTCCAAATCTAAATCAAGGGGAACCTCCATCAAAACGTTCATCCCCCCCACTAAAATCCCTGTTTCTGTTAACTTACCAGTTTGAAAAAATCTCTCTTCGCTATGAGAATCAAAAAGGACCTTTTGCGAGAAAGAGTCTATCTTGCCATTTTCTTTTAAGGCAAAAGCGGCAAGGCCGTAATCAAAAACAAAAAGAATTTTTCCCTCCTCTACTTTTAAAATTTCCCGGCATACCCCCAACTCTTCAGAGAAAGAAAATTCTTTCCATTTTTCTTCGCCGTGAGAAAGAAGAAAGATTTTTCCCTTAACATTCACCGGACCAACGAAAACGCCTTCTTTGGTCACCAAATTAGCTCTCACTCCCCCCCATTCTGGAGAAGAAATCTTTTCCCATGAAAGAGGACATGTTGGCCCTCTTTGGAATTCTTTCACTCCTGTTCTTTCTTTTCTTGCGTTCTCGTTGTTTACAAGGGGAATAAAAATCTCGTACTGTTTCCGCTTTTTCCTTTCCATCCCCCTATCAGAGGAAGGATTCCCGGCAAGTGACATTATCCCTACTCCTGCCATTCCTTGAAGGAATTCTCTTCTCTTCATAATTTAATTCTACAATATCCTATAGAGTTAAGTCAATTTTTATCTTCCCTTTCTCCTCTCATACTGTAAAAATTTCTTTATAGACTCCAGCAAAACTTGCGGGGTGAGGTCGGGGAAAAGATCGGGAATAAATTCCCAACAGGCATCCGCAGCCTGTAAAGGCATAAAACCACTGGTGTGAGGAATTTCTCCTCCATGTATCCCTGTTCTAATTACTAAGTCCACTGGAGGCTGATCACGGGTATCCAAAAATTGAAGAATCATCTCGGGATTATTTTTAATTTTTTGGGCAGGAATTTTTGCCTCAATTATCTCACCAATGGCTCTTGCCAACTCATCCTCTCCGCCGTAGTCCATTGCTAAATTAAGCCGATAACGATCAAATTTACGGGTAGCTTCTTCTAACTTTTCCAAAGCCTCTTTTACTCTCCCGGGAAGACGGTCTTTTCTTCCTAAATGAATAAAACGGGTCTTGTTTTCCACCAATTCCTCTTGATATTCACGCCGATTTAGATGAATAGCGGCTAGATTCATAATATATCTCACCTGTTTCTCTTCTCGCTGCCAGTTTTTAGTAGACCAAACCCAAAAAGTAAGGGTAGGGAGCTTCCATCGCCGACAGGTTCGAAAAATTTCCTTGACTACTTCCACTCCCGCTCGATGGCCAAAGTAAGGATTTAGCCCTCGCGCCCGCGCTGCCCGTCGATTGCCATCACAAATAATTGCCAGATGGGCCAGTTTCTCCTGAGGAATCTGAAAAGAAGGTGGAGCTTGCCAATTTTGGCGAATTTCTTCCAGCCAACTTTTAAGCTTAGAGCGACTACCAAAACCTCTCAATAAACTCATCCTAATAACTCCTTTCTATAACAAAATCAACAGCTGATTTTAACTGATGACAAGCTGGTTGGCGAGAGAGAAAGGTTAACTCTTTTTCGAAAAACTCTTTGGCTCTTTGAATATATTTCTTTACCAAACGCCGGGCATAATCCAAACAACCATAATTCTCCATCATCTCCATCACCCACTTCACCTCCCTGGTAGTTTTTTCTTCTCTTCTTTTGCCCATAATCGCAAAGAGCTTTCTTTTCTCCTTTCCTTTTATCTTTCGAAATAAATCCACCAATATTACCGTCCGCTTCCCCTCATAAATATCATTCCCCTGCTGTTTTTTCAGGCCAGCAAAATCAGAAGTTAAATCCAAAATATCATCCTGAATTTGAAATCCCCAACCCAGATATCGCCCAAATTGATAAATTTTCTTTAGTTGTTTTTCTGTCGCCCCTGCTAAAATTGCTCCTAAGCGCATCGGCCCGGCAACAGTATAATAGGCAGTTTTACTCTCCAAGATAAAAAGAACATCTTTAATTTTGAGCTGTGTATTGTTTTCTTGTGTCCACTTTATCTCCACTGTTTGCCCCAAAATTGTCCGATTAAGCATCTGCCAAAACTCTTCCATTATTTTTTTCCCCTTTTCCTTTCCTACCACAGAGAAATTATCCAGAAGTATCTTCCACATTAAAACATGCAAACTATCTCCCGCATTAATTGCCAATTCCTTTCCGTAAAGACGATGAAGGGTGGGTTTGCCCCGACGTTGGAGAGAATCATCCTCAATGTCATCATGATTTAATATCCAGTCCTCAGAAACCTGCATCGCCGCGGCAGTCTTTAGAGCTTTCTTCTCGGGAAATCCCATCGCCGCGGCGGTTAAAAGAACTAACGTGGGGCGGAAATATTTTCCTTGACGACGAGGATAATCGGCAACCATTTTTTGGTGGAAATCAACTAAGGGCTGATAAGAACGGGGAGGACGACAAAAAGAAGGAAAACAGGAAAGGAGTTTTAAATACTTCTCTATTTCTGGCCAGACTAAAGCTTTCTTTTCTTCTAATACCTCTTTGAAATCCTCCCCCATAACTTATATCTTATCACACCCCTTTTCTTAAAGAGCCAAAAGAATCGCCAAGCCGGTAGCAATTCCTCCCAAAAGGACGGTAAATACTGTCTGGGTAGTATTACCAGACTCAGGAAGAATCTTTCGGGTAGGAGTAAGCGTTGGTGTTTCCTGATAAACAATGGGGGTAGCGGTAGGAGCCGGGGAGGGTGTCGGGGTGTTGGTGGGAACGGGAGTGGTAGTAGGCAAAGGAGTGGGAGTATTGGTAGGCACCGGTGAGGGGGTGATAGTAGGAGAAGGGGCAATGCTCGGACTAGGACTGGGAATAGGGGTGTTGGTGGGAACGGGAGTGGGAATAACAAAGGTTAAGGTACACTGGGGAGCGGCATTCTCCGCCGCCGGAGTTCGCTGGGGAGCAGTAGGGGCAATCGGCTGGCGGCGAAGATGATAAAGACGCCAAGCAAGGAAGATAATTACCGCGGCCGCGGTAATTAATCCCAAAATTAACAACCAGAACTGATATTTTCCTCTCTGGTTTTCCATTATTGCCAACCTAAATTAGGATTGTAAACCATCGCCTCTACTTTATAACTTCCTGTTTCGGTAATGGTGTAGGAAATATAAAACTCGCCGTTGTCGTTTTGTTGGGTAGTTTCTTGCCACTCTCCTTCCTCGCCGTTAACCGTAATCCGGAAGCGAGCTTTAGTTATTCCCTGGGGATCGTCGGTATTACCCGTGGTGGCAAAATATATTTTCTGCCCGATCTCCAAAAGTGGTAATTCTTCCGGAGAAATCTCTTCCCAGTTTTCGTTATAGACATGGCAGTATTGACAAGTTAATGTTCCGGGGGCAGGAGTAGGTGAAGGAGAAGGAGAAGGCCGAGGGGAAGGAGATACACCTTGAGCAACTACATCAAATTGTTGACGACATTCATTTTGACAATTTCCTTGAGGTTGGCCGTCAAAACCTCCGTAGTTGCAATCGGTAACTCGATAAA
>JAGGVZ010000053.1 GCA_021157735.1 bacterium
CAGATTAACTATGAAAATACTGCCCAGACAAGCAAATGGCCAGGGGGCGATTATAAAAACTATTTGCGCCTTTTTGTTCCCTTGGGAACGGAGTTGGGAAGGGTAATTGTTTACGACCCTTTGGTTGGTAAACAAACCAGCCGCCAGTTGATTAGTCGAGGAGAAATTAATCAGGAGCGTTATCAAGATAAGATGTCATTTGGCTTTTTGGTTACGGTGCCTATTAACTCGCGGCGGACAGTTGAAATCAACTATTCCCGGAGAGTTTCCTGGCCAGAAAAAACAGTGAGATATCTGCTTTTCTGGCAAAAGCAATCTGGGATGGGAGCCACGCCGTTAACAGTTTTAATGGAATTGCCTCAAGGAGCCGCACCTCTTCAGGTAACTCCGGCGGCAACTATTACGGAAAAAGGATTGGTGTTTAGTGAGATAATTAAGAAAGATATTCCCTTTGCGGTGGAGTTTAGTTACCAGTGAAGATGAAGAAGCTTATTTTGTTTTTAGCTTTGTTTTTCTTTATCGGTTTTTCATTCCCAGTTAAGGCGGCAGAATGTCGTTCTGATTGCGGTAGTATTGAGGAGTGTCAACGTTTTATTGAGGAGTGTTCGGAAATTCTTTCTTTGTATCAGGATGCCAATTTAAAAAATAAAGAGACGCTAAAGAGCTATCAAACTCAAATTTCCCGTTTTGAACAAATGATTGCTTCGGCGGGAAAGAAGATAAATCAACTGGAGAGGGAAATAGAACAACAGGAAAAAGAGTTGGCTAACCAAAAACTTCTTTTAAAGGAGCGGGTAAGGAGACTTTATATTTATCAGCGAGGGCTGTCTTTTTTGGCAGTGCTTTTTTCCTCACGGAAAAATACTGCTCTTATCAGGCGATTTTTTTACCAAAGGATGGTTGCTAATGAAGATAAAAGGGCTATTGAGGACTTAAGTAAGCAACTAACAGAATTGGCGGAAAAGAAAGCTAATTTAGAGCAACAGCAAAGATGGTTGGAGAGGAAACGCAGTGAAGCCCAGAAACAAGCAGATTTTCTTGCCGGCGAGATTAAAAAGACAGAAGCCTATATTAGCACCCTCTCTTCCCGGGTGGCTTCTTTAACAGCCAAACAAAAATCCCTTTTGGCTGCCCGTTCCGGAACTTTTACCAGCAGTGTTGGCGAAGTTCCTGTGAGCAAGATTCCCTGTTCTGGCCCTCCCGGGAGTCCTAGTTTTTGTGATCCTGGGGGAGGGGTGTGGTTTGCGGCTTTTTCTTTTGGAGCGTGGACCCATCGAAAAGGGATGAGTCAATACGGAGCAAAGGGAAGAGCAGAAGCAGGGCAAAACTATGAGGAAATTTTGCAGGCTTATTATCACCAAAAACCAGTTAAGGTGGATACAGGAGGGACAATTTCTGTCTCTGGTTATGGAAATTTAGATTTTGAAAATTATTATCTGTTGGGGATTGCCGAAATGCCTTCTTCTTGGCCAAAGGAGGCTCTTAAAGCGCAGGCAATTGCCGCCCGGACCTATGCTTATCGTTATAAAAAAGAAGGGCGAACTATTTGTACTACCGAGGCGTGTCAGGTTTTTTCCAAAAGCAAGGCAGACAATCCCCCTCAAGCTTGGAAGGAGGCGGTGGAGGAAACAAGAGGCATGATTCTTGAGGGAGTGGTGACTTATTATTCTTCCACCGCAGGAGGATATTTGATTACCTCGGGATGGGATACAACCGATGGCCAAGGAGGAGAGGGTTTTGCTAGCCGGGCTTGGGAGAGCAAAGCAGGATCGCCCTGGTTCTATAGTAGTTGGTACACTCAGAGTTATCATTCCGGTTCTTCCTCTTGCGGACGCCGTCATCCTTGGTTAACGAGTGAGGAGATGGCTGATATTCTTAACGCTTGGTTGGTTTTGAACCGGGAAGGAGGTGATGAAAGGATTCTTCCCGAGACAATCAATCAGTGTCCGGTGGGAGGCACTACCGGTAATCCTTATTCTAAAGAAGAACTCCGCCAAAAAGCCGAACATTTGGGTGGTGCTTTTACTTCGGTTAGCGGTGTTTCTGTGGTTTATAGTAATCAGGGAGAGACAAATACGGTTATTTTTCAAACTAATCGGGGAGAAGTTTCCATTAGTGGCAGCGAGTTTAAGCAAGCTTTTAATCTTCGCGCTCCTGGTTATATTGCCATCCGCAGTCCTCTTTACAATATTGAGAAAAAATGAAAAGACAAAATTGGGGGAGATTTTTTTTATTGCTTTTTCTTTTCTCTCTTCCTTTTCAGTTGGGAAGACATTTTTGGTTTCCCTGGTGTTATGTTCTTGGAGAAAGGATAGATTATCTTTCTCCCACTATTTTTCTTCCTGATATTTTTCTTATTCTTGCTTTTGTGTTTCTTTATCGTTGGAAAAAGCCTCGGTGGTGGTTTTGGGTAGGGGTGGGATTGGTAATTTTAAATATCATTTTTGCTTACCAAAAGACGGTAGCTTTTTTTGGTTGGTTGAAGTGGGGGCGAATTCTTTTTTCTCTTTGGTTAGTGAGGGAGAATAAAAAATGGCTAAAGAAATATTGGCCGGGGATTATTTGTTTTTGGCTGGTGGTGGAG
>JAGGVZ010000024.1 GCA_021157735.1 bacterium
AGATAATCCCAAACTTCCTCCAGAACTCCTCTTTTTAAGTTCTCCTCCTCGTTATAGCAGGGAATTACCACCGATAATTTTCTTTTCATTCTTCTATTCTTATCCTCCTTTCTACCCCAATTCCCCCAAATCTCATTTGCTTTTCAATTTTACCAACTCTCCCCTCCCTTTCCAACCAACTCTCTAACCTGTCAGGATGAAGATTGTCCTTTTCCCAAACAGAATAAAAAAGTTTTTCAGGAGTAGAAGAAGGACAGCAATGCAACTTCCGACAACCATACCACTGCCACAGATAATCCCATGCATAAGGAATAACCGGAGGTACATAGGTATCGACACTAAATTTTTTATCTTTTCTATCTTGACAAATCCAAGAAATTACCTGCTTTTGATTGCCCAAAGTTATATGGTCTGGACCATCTACCCCCGCAGTCAAAAAATTCCTCAAAAGGATGCCGTTTTCAAAAACAAACCAGAGAAGAAAAACAACCCAAACAAAAGCAGGTAACAAAGAAAGAAAATAAGCAAAAAGAAAAATAAATACCGGAAAAAAACCGGTTAGGTAATAATCATACAAATTGCCATAGTTGCCTACAAAGAAGAAAAGGAAAAACAAAGGCACCAGGAGAAAAACCAAAAGAATTTTCAGGAATTGGTTTTTCCTTTTAAATCCCCACCAAGAAAGAAAAGCTAACCACCCAGAAAAAAGCCACCAAGGTGTTTTCCAATTGGGATCAATATGGGCAAATAAAGCCCGATGATACCATCTTAGCCTTTCCAAAATAATCCTCCCGTTTGGAAAAGCCCAACTTTTTCCCTCCTCCGTATTTACCTTGCCTCCCAAAAAACCAAAAAAATTTCTGATGATAAGAAAATGATTTTTAACTTCAAAAGCCATCTGAGGAAGGAGAAAGAGGAGGAAAATTCCTGCCGCTTGCCAAAAGGACTTTTTCTTAACCGTATCTTTGAGAGAAACTTTAAAAATTCCCATAAGGAGAAAAACTGCTGGAAGATAGAAAACAGCACTGGCTACCTCCAGTTGAAGAGAAATCGCTAAACAAAGAGACACTAATCCAAGAAACTTATCTTTTCTATTAATCAACCATTCTCCCAATCCCCAAAGTAAAAGAAGGGTAAAGAAAGGCAATGGGGACGGATTAGAAAACCACCGCGCAGAGCGAATAAGCCAGTAGGAAAAAGCCCACAAAAAAGCAGCGAGAAAACCCACTTTTTTTGAGAAAAATCTTTTTCCCAACCAGTAAAAAAGAAAAATACTTAAAGAATCAATAATCCCCACACAAGAAGCAGCAAAGGCTGGATTCCCCCTCCCTAACCAGTAAAATGGAGTAATAAAATAAAACCAAAATGGCCCAAGGAAAATACCCGACAGTCCTGTGGTAGGACCAACCGCCGGCCAGTCGCGAAAACTAAGAATATCCAAAGTCTTCAAAGCGTCTCTCCCTTGATCGTAATAGAATCCAAGTAGGTCATTTTGTCTATAAATTCGAAGAAATAAGCTTAAAGCCCAAAGTAAAAACAGTAAAAGAAGTTCTCTTTTTTTCTTCATTCAAATTATTTTAACACGAAAGACTTTTTAAAAATCGCCTTCTTTTTCAAGCAGTCTTCTCTGAAGTAGGAATAAAAGCGGAATTGATAAAATTTCTGCGCTGTACTTTAATCAACTGGAGTATTCAAAAAAATTAACACAAAACCTCCACATCCTCTGCAAAACAGTTAGAAAAAAGTATTTAGTACTTTTCTAGAATCTCTCCTCCTCAAAAGTCAATTCTCTATGACAATTTTCTTTTCCAATGACTCTTCTTTTATTCTTTTCTATTCTTTACTTTCCTTTTTAACTCTCTTATCCCTTTCTCGCAATAAACTCTTCAACTCGTCATTGCTATAATTACCTTGGGTAAGAAAACTAATCATCCTGTTCATCGAAGTACGAAAGCGATCTACATTCTGGTAACCTCCATCCCATGCTTTAGTTAACTCTTCACAAGCTCGCCGAAACTGAGAGTAAACTTCATCTTTCTGGAGAGGGGAAATTTTATGACGTACCAATACCCACTCTACTCGCGTGGTTCCAGCTGTCATCAAGGCAAGATTCCTAATATCTTCTGAAAATTGGTTATTTTCAGCAATCTCTAAAGATTTTCCCATCGCTTGCTGATAATGCTGCATAGCCTTACTCAAGTTATTTTTCCCCGGTGATCGCTCTTCAGTCCGAGCTAAACTACGAAATGTTTCCACTGGCCAAATAAAAACACTCCCATCGGCAGTATAGAAATAATTTCGGTTTCCTAATTCTTCTGCTAATTCCTTCAACTTCTTATAACAAGCAGCCGCGTGCACAAGAGCAGCTACCTTCTCTTTCTCTTCTAAAGTATGTTTTGCCCGGCTTTGTTCAATAGTGGCAACCATCAAGTAATGATGAGCAACAGCCGCTATCTTCCGGCTGGACCAATTTTTCCAGTTACCTTTCTCAACTTCTTGTTGATAAAGTCCAATTGGGTCTCTAGCCAAACTTAAGGCATTTTTGTATTTCTCTTCATCAAAACCATCTTGCCCTCCCTCAACCCGCAACCTTTCGGCCTCTGTAATTTTTTGCATTATCAAATTTGCTTCTAACTGATTTTCAAGAAATTTACCTATTAAATCCAAACTTTCTGGTGGCAGGTCTCTCAAGCCACGAATATAAAAAATCAATGCTTCTTGAAACTTTGAGGAACAAAGATCTTGCTCCCGGTACTTACCTTTAATTAAGCGACTTGCAAGAGAAAAAGAGAGTGCCTTTCTGGCTGCCTCTGCCAAGTCAGGTCGTTGACTATGCGCCCATGCTACCCACACAATATCCGCTAAGACCTCAACCACTCCCTTTCGTAAGGGATCAATCTTTTTGGGCGTTTTTCTTCTTAACCCAGCCACTCGCTTCGCTAGCCAATCTATATCCTTGGAAATACCAGGAAAAACTCTTTTTAAACCTTCTTCCCTAGCTTGATTTACCGGCGTCTCCGTTTTTTTCTCTGGCAATGACGGAGAAAAGTTTATCTCCCCCCAGTTAACAGCTTTTTCAAAAATTCTCTTCAGTAATTCCCCTTCTTCTTGAGATACATCGGAAAGCCCTTGCGTTTCCAACACCTTTTTTTCTATTTCTTTTAACCAACAAGCTAATCCTTCTTTTTCCAATACTTCTTTCCTCGACAGAGATTCTATCAATTGTTCCTTTGCCATTTGTTAATATTATAGCAGATACCTCTCTAAAACAAAAAATCTTAGTCACTAAAGAATAGGAGATAAAAGACTAAAGCGCAAAATCTCTCTTGTTTACCAAAAATAACTTTTCTCTCTCCCTCAACTAAAACTTTACAACTCTTTTACAAGACATTAACCCTCTTGACATTCCAACAGCCTTCAAAATTAGTCTTTAAATTTCCACCTCTTTTACTCTTACTTGCCAATTAAATTCTCATAACCTAGAAACCAATAAACTGTGTGGCGATAATTTTATCATCTTAAAACTACCTTGCCGAATGAACCAACTTAAAAACCTTCACTCCTTCCAACTCCCATTGGCGGTCGATTTCAGCCCAACCAAAAGCAGCAATTTCCCAAAGTGGATTGCCTATTGGATTACAATCTACCTTTCCCCAAGGCTCACAAATGACAAAAAGCTGACTAGGAATTTCTTGGTGAAGATTAACAAGTGGCGCTTTATCTAAAACAAGAAAATAACGATAAGAATCAGCATAATTCCGTTCTGCCAATAGGGCTAAAGCAAACTTCTCCCCTCGGCTTTTTTCCTCAATAAACCGAGCTACTGACCTTGCTCTTTCCAATTGTCGGCCCGGTGGCTGCCAACCATGCCAATTGATAACCATCAAATAGACCAAAAAACCAACAATTGGCAATGCAACTAATTTTAACCGGGACAAAGCCGCCGCTAGAAGGACAATTGCCACCGGGTAAAGAAAACCGTAATAATGGGCATAAATGTGCTGCTTGTAATTGGACAAACCCAAAAGGCCTACTAACAGCCAAGCAGCTAATAACCAAACAACTCTGTTTTTCCTCTCCCGCCAAAGAAGCAATAGAATCACCGGAAAAACCAAATAAGCCGGTTGCCAGAAGTCTTTTCTAACCAAAATTTGAGCATACAATTGGTTGAAAATTTCCGGAAGACGAAGAAAGCCTTTATAAAACTTCAAGTTAACTGTTGTCTGTCTAACGGTAAAGAAGTGCCTAAAAGCATGGAAATTGGCAAAATTATGCTTAAGGTCAAACAGAAGAAGAGGTGACATTAGGGCTAAAAAAATTAGTATACTGAATAGTGAATAGTGAATACTGAATGATGGGAAAGAGGGATTTTGGCGACTCTTATACCAAGTTAAAAGAAGAAATAAGCCAACCACTGGAAAAAGCAATAACCCTAAATAGTGAGAGTTCAAAACCATCGCCAAGGAAAAAGCCAACAAGGGCATTTTTCTATACTCACCTTTCTCCCAAATCCGCCAAAGCAACCACATCGAAAGAAGAGCAAAAAAGGGCATTATATTGGGATTCCAGGAAAAAATAGAATAATAAACAAGAACCGGAGAAGCAGCCGTAAGCAAAGCAGCCAAAAGGGCTATTCTTTCTCCAAACCATTCCCTTCCCACCTTCCAGCTTAACCAGATAGTCGCTATTCCAAAAAGAGCTACCAAAACCGCCGGACCCAAGGGATTAAAATTGGCCAAAAGCAAAGCAGGGGCAATTAAATAGTAATACCAAGGACCCAAATACATATTACCTACTGAAGTCTGAGGGCCAATGAACATCAAATCTCCTTTAGTTAAGAATCTTCTCACAATCAAAACGTCTCTTCCCTGATCACCTAAAAATTCCATATAATCAGCTAATTTATAAAAGCGCAGAAAAACTCCCCCTGCCAGAATCAACCAAAAAAGCCAATTTTTTTTCTTTATCATCGCGTTCTTTTCCGCTGAAGGAAGTGTAATTTAAACCAAAAAGCAACCAAATCTTTTAATCCGGAAAGAACCACCTTAAAACTACTTCCTGTTGCTTGCCCTCGGCGTCGGGGGAAATGACTTACTCCCTCTTCAACAATTTTAAAACCGGCTCTTTTGGCATAAATGAGAAATTCTGAGGAGATAAAAGGACCTCTTTCTGACTGTAAACGGGGAATAGTATCAATAACTTCCTTTTTAATTAGTTTAAATCCGCAATCTATGTCCCTCACTTTCAGTCCAAACAGAAGCCAAACTGCTAATTGCCAAACTCTAGAACCCCAAATTCGGTAAAAGGGAACTTTCCTCCCCAAATAATAACCAATCACCAAATCAGCATTTGTCTCCTTCTGTTTGGCAATCAACTTGCGGATATCATGGAAATCAAATTGACCATCGGAATCGGTAAAAGTTATCCATTGATAGCGAGAGTTGTAAAAGCCGCTTTTCAAAGCGGCTCCATAACCCCGATTAGGAGTATGCGTTATCAGTTTAATGTCATAACGAGGAAATCTTTTAATTAATCTCTTGACCACCTCCCCAGTTTTGTCTTTGCTCCCATCGTCAATAACAATAATTTCCCATCGAGGAGTAATCTCCTTGAGAATGGGAATAGCCTTCAACACCGTTTCCTTGATGTTTTTTTCCTCATTATAGGCAGGAAAAAAAACAGAAAGTTCGGGAAGAAGGTAATTTTTTTTGGTCATTTTTTCCTCCTTTCTGTAATATGTTATCATAATAAATGATGAAGAAAAAACCTCTTCTTGTTGCTTTACTGCTTAACTTCTTCTCCACCGTCCTTGTCTGGCTTCCCTTTTTTATTAACAAAAAAATGTCTCTTGTTTTCGCCAATTATGATGGCCCTAATTATTTAGTGGTTGCCAAATGTTGGTATCACCCCCAATGCATCAGAACTCAATTCTCTTTACCCCTTCCTTTAGAATACTACCCTGCTCACTTCCCTGGTTATCCATTTCTAATTGCTCTTTTAGACAACATTCTTCCCGGGTGGTGGGCAATGTTAATCGCTACTCTTTTGGGTAATCTCCTTTTCACCATTGCCTTCTGGTTGCTCCTCAAAGGCCTCAAAATCAAAAATCCTCTTTGGTTGCTAATTCTCTCCCTCTTCCTCCCCGCCCGAATTTTAATCCTGAGAAGTGTCGGTGCCCCAGAAACTCTCTTTATTGCTGCTCTTCTTTTTTCTCTTATCTTCTTCCAGAAAAATCGGTTCTTTCTTGCCGGAGTTTTTCTTGCCTTAGCCCAGCTAATAAAAACACCGGCTATTCTTCTTTTTTTAGCCTACGTGGTAGTAATTCTCAAAAAGGAATTTTTCCAAAAACACTTTCTTAAGAAAAAACCTTCTTTGGTAAAAATCATCAGAAAATATTGGGGAATAGGGCTAGGTCCACTTGTTATCCTCCCTATTTTTCTCTTCTTCCGCTTTCAAACTGGTGATTTCTGGGCATACTTTCACTCTGGGGATAATTTTCATCTCGTCTTTCCTCCTTATCAAGCCTTTATCAGCAGTCGTTCATGGTTGGGGGACTTTTGGCTAGAAGATATTGTCTATATCTATCTTTTAGGAGGAATTGCCACAGCTATTCTTTTTAAAAACCATCCCTGGAAAATTATTTCTGTTTTTCCGGCTATTTTCTGGCTCGCAACCTTGTTCGTTTCCCATCGCGACATCTCTCGCTATTCCGCTCCTCTTTATCCCTTCTGGCTAATCGCCTATGCTCCCTTTTTAGAAAAAAAGGAATTCAAAATTGTTTTCTTTATTCTCCTTCCAGCAATCTTTCTTTATGGAGTTAACTTTATCACCTACAATGTCGCCCCTATCGCCGACTGGGCTCCTTACTATTAGCCCCTAAGACAAGTTCCCTTTAACTTTGCTTTAACCCTCAAATAAATTAGAGCAGTTTGATTTTCTTTTCTCGAGACTATTTGGTATACTAATAACAAATGGTTGTTGAAATGGCTCCTTCGAGAGAATTAAAAGAAAAACAAATACTGTCAACAAATTTTCTCGAAAACGCGTGGGAAAGTTTACCTACCCTTTCTTCCCAACTTTCGAGAAAGGATCAAAAAAAATTAAAAAAGAAAGTTGGATTGCCGTGTTGGCCTCCTGGTTGGCAAGGAAAATATAATAAAGCCGCCGAGAAGATTCAAAAAGCAAAAAATACCATTCCTCGCCGCGAAATTTCTCTTACTGATGCTAAAGCAGAAATTATTAGCCTCGCTCTTTGGCATATTCTCCAATTTAAAGGTCTTATCCAAAGAAAAGGGTGGGAAGTAAAAATTGATGATCGGGTGCGTCCGTTGGTCAAAACACTTAAGGTGCTTAAAGGCTTTGTTCCATGGAGATATGGATCACCGGTCTCCAATCTTTCTGTTAGCGACATAGATCAGGCAATTAAGGCTCTCGCTGACTTAACAGAGGGAATTATTTAGATGACAATTATCTTCTCCAAATCACCTTGTTGTACATTAACCAGTTGTAAGGAACAATAAAAAAGCCAATAGCAATTACCAACCAGATTTGTCGCCATTGGTCTCCTGTTAATTTCGTTCCCAATCCCACCACTACAAACTGAATAACGACTGCTCCAGCAGAAGTTAAATTAAATGTTAAAAACTTTTTGAGAACATTGACTGCGCCAGAAATCCTCTTATAAGAAAATGTCCAAAGATTATTCAAAGTAAAGTTCGAAATAATTGCCAACTCTGATCCTCCTGCGGCTGCCCAAGAAGGAGACAATCCCAAGCGATACAAAATCTCCAAACCAGCAGCATTCACCAAATAACCAATAAATCCCACCACCGCGAATTTAAAAAAGCTTTGGGTGGTTTTATCATGCCAACGACAAAGAATAACGGTGCGAAAGATATCCTTGGCAGTA
>JAGGVZ010000026.1 GCA_021157735.1 bacterium
GACGAGAATAAGAATTTTTAAAGTTCCAGGTTTTTTTACTTTCAATTTTTTTAATTTCGTAAATTTTCCGGTTTCCTATGAATACTTCGTACCCGCTCTTTCCATCCCAAATCCACTGAGGATTTGGGTAGAAAATCAATTTTATTTTCTCTCTGGGCTTCACTTTGATAAAGAATGGTCGTCGCATTCCGAATTCAAGTTTGGGTACAACTATGCTTTGGATTTTTGGTTTTACTACTTGCCTTGTTCTCATAGGTATAGTCCTTGGCTTTATTGTTTTATATCCTCCTTCATTAAGAATTAAAAGTAGCAAAACCGGAAAAAGAATTAGAAGTGCCTTTGAGGTCCATTGATAAGTGCCTTTCAAAATATACCAGATCAAAAATAAGAAAGTTAACGATATCCAGAATCCGAGATTCTGTTTTGTGAATAGAACCTGCCAATTCCAATCCGATCGCGTTTGAGCAAAAGACAAAAACACAAGAAACAAACCGCAACCAACTGAAAGCATCATTAAAGAAATTTTCAGTGTTTCATCTCCTTCAAGAATTTCAATGGTCGCCCGAAACCCTAAAATTAGCCAGCAGATTCCGATGGGATAAACCAACCAACTCAAATTGGTTGGTATCACTTCTTGGAACCATTTTAAAAAAATTCCACCAAGTCCTATTGTAATCCCGCTCCAAATTACAATTTTCAAAATATCAGAAAGAAACCCAGAAAAAGATTTTTTTTCTTTTGCGCCAATTGCGCTTGCGCCAAATCCTGAAATGAAAAACCAGATTACTCCTATCAAATAAATCCCACACGCTAATAAAAACCATGGTTCAATAAAAAGAATAGCTTTCAGTCCAACCGGAGGAGAAATTAACCCAGTCTTTACTCTTGGAATCTGAATTTTTCTACAAGTTCTTTCCAAAAGAATAAGAAAAATTCCAGCCCCAATCAACATCCAAAACTTAAATTTCTCCCAGAGATTTTTCAAACCAGATTTTATTTCTGCTCCTACTTCTTTCAATTTCTCTGTTTCTGTTTCTGCTTCTTTGTGTTTTTCTTCCTTTAGGATCGATTTTATCTTTTCTTCTATTGTTTCTTCTACCGTTTTTTTTAGTTCCTCTTTTAAATTTTCTTCTGCCATTTTATTTCACCTCCTTTGGTTTTGAAGAAGATTTTTTCAAACTACCAGCAACTGCTTTCCCAACTTCTATAAGTGCTTCCTTCAATCCCGGAATCTCAAATTGAGTTTTTTTCAGACGACCTGCATCAATTAAGAGAGCATCAAGAACTTCTTTTGGAGTCAATCGTTTATCCGGTTCCACCTCTAAATTTCGCATTGCTTCAACGAATTTCTGAATTGTGACATTTTTTTGCCGCGCGTATTCGTCTAACATCTCTTTTCTGAAGCCAGCACTTGTTAGGGCTCGAATCGAGTTCTTTATTTCTTCAGCAGTTGGCTCTATTGCTCCAATAAGGGGTGAAGAAATTCTCGCTGACAATAATGCTTCTAATTCGCTTTTTTCAAGTTGATTTTCAATTTCCTTTCTCAACTCTCCTTTTAATTTCCATCTTTTCTCCTGAGGCTGATATTCTGCTACTTCCCCTAATATTTCTCGGATTCTTCCTTTCTCTTTCAGATCTTCTGTCTTTTTTAGTTGTCCTTCAGTAATCAATGTTTCCATTCTTTTTTCTATGATTTCGATATCCCTTCCCATTTCATAAATTTGATTTAGAAAACTTTCAATCTCTCTACAAATCTCTTCTGAAACCAGAGGTATCTCTTCCTCTGCTTCTTGTGGGCGCGAGGCTACCAAGTTCTTTGCTGTTTCGCTAATAAATTTTCTTACTTCTCTCCAAAACCCTGGCATTTTTTCTTTAATTTCTGCTCTTTTGGCTCGTCCCTCTGGGGTTTCAATAAACTTTTCTTCAGATTTTCTTATTTCTCTTTCCCATTCGCCTTCGGCTTTTTTCATCAACTGCCACAAAGCCGAAATCTTTTCAAAACAAATCCTTAGCGGTCCTTTGGTAAGGTGAACTTCAAGTAATGAAGAAATCAAGCTTGTCTCAGTAAGAGCGTCTTTTAGTTTGAGTTCGCTTACTAAATTTTTAAAAAACTCTTGAGCTGTTGCTGTAATTAAACTTGCCACATTTCCGGCTTGAAAATATTTCATTATTCTTTCAGTATCCGGTTGAAATGGAACTATAATATTGGTTTGTACTTCTACACCTTCGGGGTTCCCTGAAATTTGCTCTTTTTTAGCTTGTTGGAGTGTAACGTCAATAGGAACTACTTTTTCTACCCCCGGAAAAATAAAAAACACTTTCTCCGGAGGTACGACTTTTATTGTTTCACCAGTCCAAGTATTTATCAATAGTCCTTCTCGATACTCCTTTTCTTTTAACTCGATTTTTTTAAAAAAAGTTCTCTTGTTCGCTTCAAAAAGGGCTCGGCCAATCAAAATTGTGCCTACTTTTCCTAACCAACCGGAAGTAACAAAGAGATATCCTACTAGTAGAAACTGAAGAATCCAAAAGGCTACAGTAAGTTTAAAAAAATTCTCGTGACTTAAATCTAACTTCAATTTTGGCAACTTCATCCTTAAATTTAATTTTAATTTTGGTAATCTCATTGGTAATCTCATCTTACATCCCTCCTTTTATTTAATTTTTTAGTTGCTATACTCTATTTTAAGAAATACCATTTTTTTTAGAGAATGTCAAGATTTTTGAAGAGGAAAAAATTTTTATAATTTTAGGCGATGGAACAACTCTCAATTTCAGCAATTGTTTTAAAAAGAGAACTTCAAAACGAATTTGATGGAAAAATTTCGCTTTTTTCAAAAGAGTTTGGAAGATTGGAGGTGCTTTCAAAAGGGCTTTTTAAAATTAATTCAAAATTTTCTGGAATTCTTTTGGAAGGAAATTTAATTGAAGTTGATTTAGTTTTTAAAAAAAACTATAAAATTTTTAGCGCTATTTTGGAAAAAAATTTTTTAGAGAAAAACCAGTTTTTTAAAAAAATTTTTGCCCTAAAAGGAATTAATC
>JAGGVZ010000027.1 GCA_021157735.1 bacterium
GGGCGGGAGGATGGGTGGGGCAACGACTGAAAGCTGTTTTTCAAAAAAGGGGAGAAGTTTGGGAGGTGGATACTAGAACACCTGGAGGGAAGAGACAATTGAAAAGAGCAGATTTGGTGATTTCCTGTGCCGGAAGCCCAGGGTTAATTACCGCGGCAATGCTGAAGGATGGGGTGGCGGTTTTAGATTTGGGAACAATGGTAATTAAAGAAAGAAAAGAGGCTTTGCGGGGTGATGTGGTTGTTGACGAAGAGTTAAAACAAAAAGCAAGTTTTATTGCCCCTGTCCCTGGAGGAATTGGTCCGGTAACCGTGGCTTGTCTCTTTGAGAATCTGTTGGAAGGAAAAAGTGCAACCGGAGAAAATATTATGATATAATTAGCCGTTAATTAATTCGCATACCGGACATTCCTCCTCGTTTGGCGTCCGGTAGAGGCAAAGGAGGAAAAATGGCAACAAAAAAGAAGGAAAGTTTAAAATTGGCAGAAATTGACCCCCGCGATTTGTTAGCGGCTGGATGTCATTTTGGTCATCGTATTTCCCGTACTCACCCCAAAATTAAACCTTTCCTTTATACCTCTCGTGGTGGGGTGCAAATTTTTGATTTAATCAAAACAGTGGAATTTCTTGATAAAGCAAGAAAATTTATTGCCCAAAAAGTAAGGGATGGAGAAAAGATTCTTCTGGTAGGAACCAAAAGACAGGCAAGAAGGATTATTCGTCAGGTAGCGACGGAAACAGGGATGGGATTTGTAAATACCCGCTGGCTGGGAGGGACGTTGACTAATTGGGAAGAGATAAAAAAGAGAATCAAAAGATATCAGGAATTGAAAGAGAAAATGGAAGCGGGGGCTTTTAAGAAAAGAACGAAAAAAGAACAGTCGCTTTTACGGAAAGAGCTGGCTGATTTAAGAGAAAAATTTGAAGGGTTAGTTCCTTTGGAAAAATTACCCGCCGCTTTATTTGTGGTGGATATTGTTAGAGAAAAGATTGCTGTTGCTGAGGCAAGAAAGATGGGAGTTCCCATTGTCGCGATAGTTGACAGCAATGGAGATCCTTCCTTGATTGATTATCCTATTCCCGCTAATGATGATGCCCGCAAAAGCGTGGAGCTGATTGTCAAGATTATTGGCGAAGCTATTAAAGAAGCTCAGAAGTTAACCGTTAGAAAGGAGGAGAAATGAAGAAAAGTGACCTTCTAGAACAGGTGAAAAAATTGCGTCAGGAAACAGGAGCCGGGGTAATGATGTGTAAAAAGGCGCTGGAGGAGACGGGTGATTATCAAAAAGCAAAGGAATGGATAAAGAAAAAGGGAGTAGAAAAAGCAGAGGAGAAAAAGGAAAGGGAAACAAAAGAAGGTTATGTAGCTACCTATACTCATGCTACCGGAAAGATTGGGGTAGTGGTGGAATTGTTGTGTGAAACAGATTTTGTTTCCCGTAATCAAGAATTTCGCCAACTAGCTCAGGAAATTTGTCTTCAGGTAGCGGCAATGAACCCGAAAGATAAAAAAGAACTCCTGGCCCAAGAGTATATTCGAGAGCCAGGGAAAACAATTGAAACATTGTTGAAAGAAGCAGTGGCTAAATTTGGGGAAAATATTCAAATTGGTGATTTTGCCCGTCTGGAGATTTAAGCTTCACCGCGAATTTCTTTTTCTTTCTCAGCAGCTATTTGGTCTATTTTTTCAATGAATTCGTCGGTGATTTTTTGTAACTGTTCTTCTAGACGGTGGAATTCGTCTTCACTGATTTGCTTTTCGCGAAGTTGCTGCTGGAGTTGATATCTTTCTTTGGTGCGGATATCCCTAATCATTACCCGGGCTGCTTCTGTCTTTCTTCCTAAAAGCTTAAGATAATCTTCCCGCTGCTCTTGGGTAAGAGGGGGGAGAGAAAGACGGATGATATTGTTGTCGATTACCGGATTAAGGCCTGCCCCGGAGTTGAGAATCCCATTTTTAATTTCGGCAATGATAGAGACATCCCACGGCTGGAAACTCAAAGCGCGGGGGCCGGTGACATTTATTGTTCCCAGTTCTTTTAAAGTGAGCTTTTGCTGGCCGCCGTACACGGAAACACTGATGTTTTCAATTAACGCCGGGGTGGCTCTTCCTGTTCTAATGGTGGCGATATCCTCTTTAAAAAGTTCAATAACCTCTTCCATTTGTTGGCGAATTTTTTCTTCGTTCATAACTTCATTATAGCAGAAAGGAGAGTTTTTTTATATAATGTTGCCATGACTTTGCTTGTTTTTATTATCGCTCTTTCTTTTATTGTGATTATCCACGAGTTGGGGCATTTTCTGATTGCCAAAAGGAACGGAGTTTTAGTGGAGGAGTTTGGTTTAGGATATCCGCCCCGGATTTTTGGAAAAAAAATAGGGGAGACGATTTATTCTTTAAATTGGCTGCCTTTAGGAGGATTTGTCAAAATTCTCGGAGAAGTGGAAGAGCAAAAAGTACCGCCGAAGCTAAAAAAGCGCGCCTTAACCAGCCAAAGTGTAGCTGTAAGGGCGGCGGTAGCTGTTGGAGGAGTGTTGATGAATTTTCTCTTGGCTATTTTTATCTTCGCGGTGGTATATAGCATTATGGGTATTCCCCAAAAAACGGATAAGGTAAAGATAATCGCCGTTTCCTCAAATTCCCCCGCAGAAAAAGTGGGATTAAAAAAGGGAGATTGGGTAGTTGGTTTTTGGCAGAAGGGAGAATGGAAAAGGATTGAGGCTACCGAACAACTGGTGAAAATAACTAAGGAGCATGGGGGAGAAGAGATTAAGTTGCTTTTGGGAAGAGAAAAAGGAGAGAGTTGCCCGGAGTGGGTAAGAGCTCCAGCGTGTTCTGTTGTGACGGTGAAACCACGAGCAAATCCTCCTCCCGGGGAGGGGGCCTTGGGGGTGGTAATCTCCCAGGTAGAAATTATCAAGCCGCCATGGTGGAAAAGGCCGTTTTTGGGAATTAAGGAGGGATTAAAAGAAGCTTTTTTCTGGGGAAAAGCAATCGGAAGAGAGTTGATTTTTACTGTTTGGGGGCTGTTTCAAGGGAAAAAGCCAACCGGAGTAGCTGGACCGGTGGGAATTTATCAGGCAACATCAGAGATAAAGAAACAATCCGGATTTATGGCGGTTTTCCATTTTTTTGGTATTCTCTCTGTTAACTTCGCCGTTGTTAATCTTTTTCCTTTTCCTGCCCTGGATGGGAGTCGGTTGATTTTCCTTGGTTGGGAGCTGATTACCAAAAAGAAACCTCATCCTCGCGTGGAGGCGATGGTGTATAAAATAGGAATGATAATTTTGTTGGCGTTGTTTTTTGTGATTACTTGGGGGGATATCAAAAGATTAAAACAGGGGTTTTAAGGAAATAATTACCGCTTCATTAGGGGGAAGATAAGTTTGAAAGAAAAGCGTGGTGGAGTGATTTTCTCTGATAAGTTGATAGTCTTTTTGGAAAAGATAATCAAAAGAAAGCTGCCATCTTCCCTGAGCCATATTTTTAATTCTTACCGGAACATATTCCTGGTGTTTTTGCGAGGGGTCAAAATTAACAAGAAGAATTTTGATGGTTTTTCCTTCTTTTAAAGCCAATCCGCTTACCCAACTACCGTTTCCTTCCAAGGGGAGTCGTTTCCCCCGGAGTTTGTTGAGAAAGAGGTAGGCGTACCAACGAGGCTTTGGTTTTTGGCCATTATTTTCATGAGTAATTATTCCCCACTGATGAGTATTTAAAGAAGGGCCATCTTTAAGTTCAAAGGCAAATACCCGGTGTACCTTACCGAGAAGATGGGCGGTGACAGCAATTGTATGGGCGGCACTAACTTTGCTTGCGTACCATGAAGAACGCTGGGGTCCCGGTCCAAATTCGGTAATTAATCTTTCCACATTTTGATATTCAGGGAAAGAGGTGAGGATAGAGTTGAGTTTTTCAAAGTCAGCATCATAGTCGGGAAGATGAGGGGAGTAACGATGCCAGGAGAGAAAATCAAGAGGGAGACGATTTTGATGGCAAAACCGCAAAAGCGCTTTTATCCAGTTGGGATAAAAACCAGTAGTTGCCGGACCGCCAATTTTGAAAGGGTTAGTGTTGGTAGCCTTCATTGCTCCCTTGGCGGTATGGTAGTAAAGAGTAAGATAGTTAGGGTCTTTGGCATAGTGCCAGTTTCCAAATAAGTCTGGTTCATTGAAGACTTCATAATATACATTATTAATATTAAGGCCATCTTTACCGCTGTAGTGCTTTACGGTGGCAGTTATTAAATTTTCCCACTCCTGCCAGTTTTGGGGGGGAGAAGTAGTCTGACCGTTGCGGGCGAGAGAAACAGGAATATAGGAGAGGGAAAACATTGGTCTGGCGCCGGTTTTTAGAATGGTAAAGACAACTTTATCTAGTTGAGAGAAATTATATTGTCCTGGCCCTTGGTAAACGTTGTAGAAGTCGAAGATATGGTCAATTCTAATTACCTGAGGATGAAGAGGGCGGATTTTTGCTAATATGGGGGCGAGCATATCTTTAGGTTCTTCTCCTCCTTGGGCAAAATTTTGCCACAGCTGAGGGTTGATTTCTTTTTGGGGGAGGGAAGCGTCAACAATAATGTTTGCTGGTTTTCCCCAAGCTTTTTTCTTCCAATCATAAATTCCTTTTATTGAAACGACAATTACCGCCAGGGAAACTAAAGAAACAAGAACGACAAATAACTTTTTCATTAATTTTACTTTAGCGCAACAGAGAAAGAATGGCAAATATTTTGTTATGACAAAAGACGGTTCTAATTTCCCCTTGACAAGCCTCTTTTTTTCCGCTTAAATGAAAACAGGAGTTTTAAAAGTTTATTTCACCAAAAAAATGAAAGAAAAAAGATTGCTTCAGCGGGGAGTTGCCCAAGTACCTTTA
>JAGGVZ010000039.1 GCA_021157735.1 bacterium
AGATGGTTTGTTAGTCTTAATGGCGGAAACAAAAATCTTTCTTCGGGCAACTTCGATGAATATCAAGAAAATAATAAGATCTTGAAGGTAAATATTAACTCCTGGAAGTCGGAAAGGAAGACGACATAGCTGACCAAGAGGAAAAACAATCCAGAGAGCGGTAATAAGATAAAAAAGAAGTTTATCCTCTTTTACTTTCATTTTTTTGCCAAAGTAACCAAAGTTTCCCTCTAACTAAAAAAGAATGAAGACTCATCAAGATAGCAAAAACTGCTCCTGCCGTTTTATCTTTAAATCCTTGGTAAAAAAAGTAATCTTTTAAGAATTTAGCTAGCGGATAAGCAATGATTGTTAACCAATTCGCTTTAACTCCTTGTTCCTTTAGTTCCTTGGCTCTTAAGGAGGTGTAGAGATTAATTTTTGTCAATGTTTCTGTTAAGTTGGGGTGAGAAAAATGCAAGAGAGGATTTTTAAATTCCTCTTTTCTTCCTTTTATCTGCCACGTTTCATGTACTTTCCCTTGCCAAATACCACTGCTTTTTTTACCCAATCTTAGAAGTCTCACCTTGGCAGTTTCGCCAAATTTAAGCCAGCGATTGATAAAAAAATCTTGCCGAGAAAAATAAAAGCCGCAAATATCCTTTTTGTTAGCTTTTTTGAGACGTCGCACAATCTCACGAGCGAGTAGGGGAGAGATTCTTTCGTCAGCATCTAGAAACAAAACCCATTCATTCTTTGCTTTTTCCAACCCGAAATTCCGCTGTGAGGCGAAATCTCCATTTAAACTTCTTTTGTATACCTTAGCCCCCCTTCTCTTGGCGATTATTGCTGTTTTGTCTGTGGAACAATCGTCAACCACCAAAATTTCTCTAACCAACGGCACCAGTTTTACACTCTTTATGCATTCGCCAATATTTTTTTCTTCATTCCTAGTCAAAATCACCACTGAAAGCATTTGAGAAACCTCCATTCTTTTTTTATCATCATCTTATCAATCTTATCAATTTTTATCCTTCTTTTTCTTAAAATCTCTTTTCTTACCTTTAAAAGCTTTCGAAAATTCTTAAAGATAAAAGAAAAACTATTCAGAACTTCCCTCTTATATCCCTTTTTTAACAAATAAAAAGCTGTATGTAAAACTGTTAGAGGAATGAGGATAAATCTAAACCGTCTTAAAAAAAGACCAATAGGAAAATTTTTAATGACAATTATCATACTATTTCTAAATTGAAGGTATTGAAAAAAAGAAGAAAGTCTTTTCCCTGTTGCACTTCCTTTATGAAATACTATCGCCTTAGGTTCGTATAAAAATTTATACCCCTGAAGTCTAGCTCTAAAAGACCAATCAACATCCTCTCCATAGGCAAAAAAAGTCTCATCAAATTTTCCTATTTTTCCGAAAAGTTTTCTGTTAATTAATAAAGCAGTGGCTGGAACCAAAAAAACCTCTTTCTTTTTGCTGTATTTTTCTTTTGGTTCATGAAATCCTCTATGGAAAGCTTGACCCGCAGTATTCATATAGTCTCCCGCAGAATCTATTAAAGTAGGACTATCCATGAGTAGCACCTTCGGAGTGATTGCAGCAACTTTTTTTCTTCTTTTAATCTCGCTTATCAAAGCCTTAACGCAATTTTTTTCTAGGACCGTATCGTTGTTAAGGATTAAAATGTAAGGAGTCTGCGAAAAAATTACCCCTTTATTGACAGCAAAAGCAAACCCTTTATTTTTAGAAAAAGAGATTATCGTTACTTCAGGATAAGTAGTTCTGAGCCATTCCGCAGAACCGTCTGTAGAACCATTATCTACGACAACGATCTCAAAGTTTTTAAAAGATTGCTTATACAAAGAAGGTAGACAATTTTTTAGGAGTTTTTTTCCATTCCAGTTGGGAATGATAACAGTTAATTCTTTTTTTTCTTTCCTCACGGTTTTAGTTTAGCATTTTCTCTCTTGTTTTTATAAAAAAGATCGTGTAGTCTTTTTTTAGAAAGCAAAAAGATTAAAACTTTAAAAAGGAAAAGTGCAAAGAAAATTCTTTTCTTTTTTAATCATCAGCTTTTTCTTTCTATTTCTTCTAGATATTAGTAATCCTGCTTATGCCAATGAACTTCTCTTTCGTGACGATTTTGAAGATGGTAATGCCAATGGGTGGGAAGAGGTGGCGGGAGGCGAAAACCACAATTACAACTGGGAAGTAGTACAGGATACAGACGGAAATTTTGTCTACAAAGGAACTGTAGTAAAAGAATGTAGTGGAGATTTCCCCAGCCTTTCTATGAATGGGGATATGTCTTGGTCTAATTATTCGCTAAGTTTGAAAATCAAAGGAATCCAAGGAGTCGATAAAGTCTTTTTTGTCCGTCATACACGAGGAGGACCAAGTTATGGAATTAACATCTTTTCCAATTCAAAAATATTTCTAGGAAAAGCAAAACACGGAACAATAGCTAGTGCAAATTTAAAAACTTCTCCTCAAAACGGATGGTATACCGTAAAGGTAACAGTAGTAGAGGGCAATATCAAAATTTTTGTTAACGGTGTTCTTCATATCGATTATAACGATCCAGAACCAGTTAAAGCGGGAAGAATTGCTCTTATGGCTTGGCCAGGAGCATATGCTGGATGCGGAGGAAGAACAACTGTCTTTTTTGATGATATTTCTGTAGAAAAAATAACTACTTCTCTTTCCCCCATCATCATTGTTCCCGGGTTGGGGGCATCGTGGAATACAGAGGCAATCCTTTTGGGAATCAAAAAGCCTCAAGAGGAATGGGAAATGACCCCATTCGTAAATATTTATGAAAATCTCACTAATACCTTGAAGGAAAATGGTTATCAAGAAGGAAAGGATCTTTTTGTTTTCAACTATGACTGGCGGCAACCGGTAAAAGATAGCGCCCAAGACCTAGCTAATTTTATCCAAAACAATATCCCCGAAGACAAAAAAGTTATTCTAATCGGCCATAGTTTAGGAGGTCTAGTTTCTCGCAGTTATTGGCAAGAATTCAACCAACAAAAAGTTAAAAAAATAATCACTCTTGGTTCTCCTCATCAAGGAGTTGTTCAAGCCTATGAGGCTTTAGCAGGTGGAGAAGCAGGAGACAAAACCAGCTGGTCTTCTTTAGCTGCTAATATTTTAAAACTATTAAGATTTCCTCATTACAAAACCAACGCTGACTTGTTCCGTCATGAGATTCCTGTTCTCAATGATCTTCTCCCCACTTTTGATTTCGCCAAAAGAAGAAAAGTAATCCCCTGGAAAAAACTTTCTTTCTTAAACAACTATCTTCCCGAGTTAAACAAAAATGTTAACCTCGACAAAATTGTTTTTATCAGCGGAAAAACGGGCAAAAATGTTACCGAATGGATAAAACTAAAAAGGCCCACTGCTTTGGATAAGTTGCTGGGTCTTTGGCCAGATGGAAGAGTTTACAAACGATACTTAGGCGAAGGAGACGAGACTGTTCTTCTAAAAAGTTCCTATCTACCCGGGAAAAATCCAGAAACATATCCAGTCATCCACCGCTATCTTCCTGCCGAAAAATCCATCATTGAAAAGATTCTTGAGGAATTGGAAATTTCGGGAGAAGTTTCCGCAACCAGCTCCCCTTATCCCCGCCAGAATGCTTTGTTATTCCTGGTCGCTTCTCCGGTGCATTTGGAAATTATTACTCCCCAACAAAAGCACTTCTTTTCCGACAAAAACGGCTTCGTCTTCCTCCCTTCCCCTGCTAAGGGGAATTACAAAGCAATCCTTCACGGTACCGGAGAGGGAAAATATCATTTTATTGTCGGCCAACTCTTTCCTCAGGAAAAATGGTCTTTATATCGGGGAGAAATTTCTCCCGCTCAAGAAATCACCTATCAACTAGAAATTAATCCCCAAAATCC
>JAGGVZ010000034.1 GCA_021157735.1 bacterium
GGTTTTATGACCAAGTGACGGCTTCGCGGGTGGACTTTTTTGTGGCTAATTCTCAGGAAGTGGCCAAAAGAATTGCCAAGTTTTGGCGAAGAAAGGCGGTGGTGATTAATCCTCCGGTAGATATTCCTTCTTCTCTTCCCCAAGGGCAAAAAAGGGGACCGTTTCTGTATGTGGGGCGTCTGGTAGCCTACAAGCATCCTGACTGGGCAGTAAAAGCTTGTGGGGAACGAAAGGAACCGTTGGTAGTTATTGGCGATGGCCCTCTTCGCCAAGAAGTAGAAAGGTTAGCCAAACAGTATCCTACCGTGAAAGTTTTGGGAGTAGTTTCTGACCGGGAACTTCATCAATGGTATCGTCGTTGCCGGGCCTTAATCTTTCCGGTAGAAGACGAAGATTTTGGCATTGTTCCCCTGGAGGCGCAGGGCTTTGGCAAGCCGGTAATTGCTTATTTCTCAGGTGGAGCAAAAGAGACGATTAAAAAAGACAAGACGGGGATTTTTTTCTATCAGCCTCGCTGGCAAAGTTTGGAAAAGGCGTTGGCGGAGTTTGAAAAAAAAGAAAAAGAATTTTCTCCCCAGGTTATCTATCGTTGGGCCAAGCAGTTTTCCAAAGAGGCTTTCCAAAGAAAAATTAAAAGATTTGTGGAGGAAAATATCAATGCCTGAATTGCCAGAAGTCCAAACCACCGTTTCATTTTTAAACAAAAAACTGAAGAACAAAAAGATAGAAAAAGTGGTGGTCTTATCAGCAAAGCAGTTTTTGGGTAATCCCCAAAAATTGGTGGGAAAGACAATTAGAAGGGTAGAACGGCGGGGAAAACTAATTGTCTTTGTTTTGGAAAAGAAGTTGTTTTTGTTGATTCATCTTAAATTGACTGGACAGCTGGTTTTTGCCGCCTCTTTGAGGGACAAGAAAGCTACTTTTCCCGAGCCTTTACCTTTTGCGGGAGGGAAGGTGTTGCCGGGGAAATCAACGCGGATTATTCTTTATCTTTTTCCCCAGGGGGCAGTTTTTTTCAATGATTTAAGGAAATTTGGTTGGATGAAGGTAGGAGGGGAGTCTTTACTAAAGAAGGAAACAGCCGCTTTGGGGGTGGAGCCATTGTCGGCGGAGTTTAACCCCCAATATTTGGAAAAAATTTTTGCCAAAACTAAAAGAGCAGTAAAGATTGTTTTGATGGATCAGCATCTAATTGCCGGGGTGGGGAATATTTATGCTAATGAAGCTTTGTGTCGGGCGGGGATTTCTCCGCAGCGACCCGCTAATAAGCTTACCGCCGAGGAGATAAGAAAACTTTGCCGGGCGATAAAGGAGGTTTTAAAAGAGGGAATTAAGTTTCGGGGAACTTCGGCAGCCGATGATGCTTATGTTCAACCAAACGGTCGCCAGGGGAGATTTCAGAAATATTTGCAGGTTTACCAACGAGAGGGAGAAAAGTGCTTTCGCTGTGGAGGGAAAATAAAAAGGATTAATTTGGGAGGACGGGGAACATTCTTTTGCCCGCGATGTCAGCGATGAGGTTAAACTGGTTGAAGTTGACTAATTTCCGGAATTATCAAAACCTAAGGGTGAATTTTGCTAGGAAAAACATTTTGCTTTTGGGAAACAATGCCGTGGGGAAGACTAATCTTTTGGAGGGAATTTATCTTTTGGCTTTTGGCAAGAGTTTTAAAGCGGAAACTACTGCCCAGATGATTCTCTGGGGAAAAGATTTTGCGGTCGTGGAGGGGGAGGTGGAGAGTAAGAGAGAGAAGATAACCTTGCTGATGCAACTTAAAAAAGAGAAGCAGGGGAAAACAAGTAAACAGTTTTTTGTAAATGGGGTGCAAAAACCAAGAAAGGAGTTTTTACAAACCTTTTTTGCCTTAATTTTTCGTCCCGAGGACATCCGTCTTCTTTCTGGCTCTCCTCAACGACGACGGTGCTGGTTAAATGAAGTATTGGAAGTTCTAGACTGGCGTTACCGGCAAAGCCTTCGCCTTTATCATAAGGCGTTGGTTCAGCGCAATCGTCTTTTGGATTTAATCAGAGAAAATAAAGCTTCGAGACGAGAGCTTTTTTATTGGGATAATGCTTTGGTGAAAAATGGCCAGTATCTTATTGAAGAAAGAAAAAAATTGGTGGGGTTTATTAATCTTTTTTTCCAAAATGCTGCTCATCAATTTCTCCGTCAACTTAAAGTTAATTACCTCCCTTCCTCAATTACCTTGGAAAAATTGCAAAGAAGCCAACCCGCTGATATTCAAAATGGTTGGACAGGGTGTGGTCCCCATCGCGATGTCTTAACGGTGGAGGGAGAGAACTTTGCCGCTGCCGATAAAAATATTGCCTTTTGGGGGTCAAGAGGTCAACAGCGGCTGGCGGTGTTAGGTTTGAAGCTAGCCCAGGCTGCCTTTCTTTTTGAAAAAACAAAAACAAAGCCGGTCCTTTTGTTGGACGATATCTTTTCGGAATTGGACCAAAGCCAGCAGGAACTGTTAAAAGAGACCTTTGTCAGCCATCAGGTTATTGTTACCGCAACGGAAATGCCTTCCGGAGAAAAACAGTTTTGGGAGAAAGTTATTTTTTTGCCTTCTGGTTCTTAAATGGTATAATCCAAAAAATGACCAATTCACTGGCGGTTTTCGCTGCCGAAGTAGATTTAGGAGAAAAGCTGGGAGTAAAGGAAAAGTTCCCTACTTTAGGAAGCTTTTTCTCCAATCTTCTTTTTAATGCCTATGCTTTTTTGGGGATAATTTTCCTTTTTCTCCTTATCTTCGGGGGAATAAGTGTTATAATGGGAGCAGGAAGTGGCGATAAGGCAAAGACAGAGCAAGGGAAGAAAGCGGTAACGGCAGCAGTCTTGGGATTTGTGGTGGTAGCGATGAGTTATTTTATTGTGAAGGTTATTGAGGTTGTTACCGGAGCAGAGATTTTAAATCCAGGATTTTAAAAGATGAAAAAGCAAAAGAAATTGTTTCGCTGGGAGAAGTTAATTTGGGCAGTGAGTTCTTCTCCTTTTGGGCGAATTGAGCCGCCAGAACCAATTCGTAAATATGGAGATAGTCCCCAGGGACTTTTTACCTTTTTGAACAACCTTCTTAAGGTGTTAATAATGGGCGCCGGTCTTTATACCCTTTTTAACCTAATAATGGCAGGATATGGATATCTTTCCGCTGGAGGTAAAGAGGAAAATTTGGAAAAAGCTTGGGGAAAGATTTGGCAAAGCCTTTTGGGTTTGGTTATTGCCGCAGGTTCTTTTATTTTGGCAGGGGTGGTAGGATGGTTGGTTTTTGGCGATCCTAAGGCGTTAATTGTTCCTAAACTCTACGGTCCAGAATGAGAGAAAAATTGCTGGCAGCGGAATATCTACCCCTTGAAGGAGTAGGGAAGATAGGAGAAGTGGGAGAAGAGCCAGTAAGGAAACTGGA
>JAGGVZ010000016.1 GCA_021157735.1 bacterium
AAAAAATCCTTTGGTGGTAGTTGACGGCGAAGCTGTTTGCTGTTTAGTTTTAACCGTTTCATCCCTTTCTTTAGCAACCACCACTCTTAGGTCCTGCCACCTCAGAAAGCTTCTCTTTACACTCTTTAGGGGGTTTTTTCCAACCGGCACAAATAGCCGTCTTTAAGGTCTCTGGTTGACGGTATTCCTCAGGGGTAAAGACACTTTTCCCAATCTTCATCTTTACTTTTTCATCACGACTTCTGGGATATGCCCCTTGAGGGGGATAGCGGCTTTCGTTAAAGATAAAAGTTGGAGAGCCGGTTACTTGGTACTTGCTTACCACCGCAATTTCCTTGTCCAAAAGCTCCTGCGCTTGACTTTGGGCACATTCTTTTATCTTATCCACTGCCAACCCAGCGTCCTTCGCCTGTTTCTCCCAACAACTGTCCACATCTTGAGCGGTACAGTTTTTATTTACCAGAGAAACAAATTGCCACCATTTTTTCTTATCATCTGTTTGTTCCCAAACGCAAATCTCCCGAACATCTTGATGAAGTTCTCCTGCTCCATGCAAAGAAACATAAATTTTATCGCCCAAAACTTCCCCTTGACTTCTCAAACATTCATCAACAGAAGAATAAAGATTCTCTCGACATTCTTTCTCATTCTGAAAATATCCCTTCTTCACATAATCACGACAACGAGAGGGGGAGTAAACCCGCTGTTGACAACCCTTTCTCATTTCTTCAACGTCGTACTTGCTCACGATATAGTGGGGTTCCCACTGAACCTTGTCTCCTAAAAGGTCAAAAACTTTCTTCAACCCCTCCTCGGCTTGATTGCCAAAAGGACAAAAACTCATTACAAAAAACTTAACATTGGGTTTCCTCTCTTTTTGGGGAGAAAAGGTTACCAGTTTTGCTCCCTCTTTATCAACTGGGTTTTGCTCTTTTACAGAAATTCTTCCCCCTAAAAACCCTGCTCCGGCGGCGAGAAGAATTACTATCAGCAAAAAGCCTTTTCTTATTACCTCCTCTTTGTCAACTTTCTTTTTAAATCGCGAAAAAACCTTTTTGTGATTAAGCTTCATCTTGTTCTCCTTCCAAGGAAATTGCCTTCATCGGACAGTTTGCCACCGCATTTTTTACCGCCTCTTCATTATCAGCAACTTCCTCTTTTATTAGCTCTGCTTTATTATCAGCACCAATTTGGAAATAATCAGGAGCAAGGGCAACACAGGTACCGCAACCAATGCATTTGCCTTTGTCGATTTTTATTTTCATCTCTCCTCCTTTTTAAATTTTTAATTACTAATTCCCGCCGAACTGGTTAATTATCCTGACCTTCCCTCTTTTTGTCAAGGAGAAGGCTAGCAGCAATCATCGCCTTCATAATCTGCTTAATCCTTTCTTTCGCCTCTCCGAAAGAAAGTTTGTTGAGATTGTGGGGGAAATAATGAAAAATTAAATTCCGTCCCTTCTTCCAAGCCTGCCAAAGTTGATCAGCTAATTGTTTGCCTTCTTCGCCCAGGTTAGCCAAGCGAGAATACACAGAAAATCGCCGTTTGTATAAATTAGGATTGAGCACCTTTCCTACCCGAAAATGGTCAGAAAAATATTCATCTTCGCCTATTACCCCCAAATTTAAGAAAACATCCTTTAAAAATCCTTCGTATGCTTTAGCAAAAGGCGCCACCAAAAAAGAATAGTCAGAAATATGATCTAGCCTTTTGTCTTCTATATGCTTAAGAAGAAGAAAACCGTCTTCCATCAACCTTCGCTGATCCTCACCTAAAAAACGGCTGGAAAAGACTTTTTCTTTTAGTTCTTCAAAAACTAGCGGCATAGAGCAAACCTCCAAAAATTATTGAATAAAAAAGTAAATATACTCTAAGCCAAGAGGAGGGGAGAGGCAAGGAGGAAAAGGGTGTTCGGGCCAAAAGCCACTGCTGCAAATGCTTTGGGTTGGTCCGAAAATCCTCCCATTCATCTTTCAAAAGATGACCTGCCGCTCCCAAAACTATTCCTTGGCCCAGAGGGGAACTAGTGGAGGTGACGACAAAAAGAGCCAACAGATTCAAAACCGCTTGGAAGTAAAAATGATGAAAAACCAAAGAGAGATGAGAACGGTGTTTCTCACCAAGAAGAGCTAAAAGTTTTCGCCAGTCTTTTTGCTGCCAGAGGGTCTTGGCTTGAAGAGATTCCTTTTTCTGGGGATAGAGGAAAAACCAATAAAGGAAATGGTCACTGTCTAAAAGAAAACTTCCTCCTATTACTCCAACAAAGAAAAGGAGGGCTTTGAGAGTCGAGAAGCTTCCTCGAAAAAGCCAAATCGCCTCCACCAAAACAAAAATTCCCAATCCTAACAGAAGATGACTTTTTATTTCTCTTCTTACTTCTTCAAGCATATTTTTCTAGAAACTGCAATGCTTCTTTTATTTTCGGCTTTTGAAAATGCTTTCTTGCCGGAGCCAGTTTAGCTATCAACCATTCTGCTAAAGCATTCTTTAAATCCTGAGGGTGCAAAGCTCCTTCTTGGTAATCGTTAACTAATTCATCGAAACGATAATAAGTCTTGTTTCCCCCAAATTTCTTTGCTCTCTTAACCAAAAATTCTCCCTCATTGCTTCCCCAAAATACCAAGTGTTTGACCCAATTGATAATGGGATTAAATTCAATGTTGTCGGGAGGGCAAAAAGCCCGGCTGATTTTTTCTTTTATTACCTCGGGAGAATCATGAACCCAAATTGCTGAACGGGGATTGGATTTACTCATCTTTAAGGCCGTTTTGGTCTCTACATCTAACTTATCCAACGGCCAAACAGCAGGCTTTTGCAACCCTTGGAGTAGGGGAGTGTGAATAGCCACCGGCTTGATCTTTTTTCCTTTGTTATCCTTTAAGGGATGAAGTTTTAAGTTAAGAGCCACTCTTCGGGCAATAACATGAGCTTTCCTTTGGTCCATCCCGGCATGGGCAACATTAACGCCCAAAGTAAAAATATCCGCGACCTGCAAAGGAGGATAAATTAATTTAGCAAAGTCTATTCCCTCTCTGGCTTGACGACCGGCAATATCAACCGATCTTTTTACCCTTGCCAGGGTAGTATGTTTGGAAACCTCCATCAAATTTTCCCACTGCACTGGCCCCTCGTAAAGCTCACTTCCTAAAACAAAATGAACCCTTTCCGGAGAAACAGAAAAGCATTTCAAAGCGGCAATTAGGGCTTCTTTAAAATAACCCAAGGCTACTTTTTTGATTACCTGCCAATCTCCCCCCAACTTATCATTAATGAAAGAGTGCCAATCGGCTAAAAAGACGGTACAGTCCATTCCCGCTTCTAGAAAATCAGCGATTTTTCCCATCAAAAGAAGTCCTCCCAGATGAACCTTGCCGGAAATTTCAAAACCAATGTAATGGCGCAGTTTTGTTCCCGACTGAAGAAGAGCTTTTAAATCTTTTTCTGTTAAAACTTCTTCGGTGTTTCTCAGAATCAATTCAAGTTTCTTTTCCATTGTTTGAAAAAATTATAGCAGCCAGCCAAAAAGAAAACAATTAATTCCAACGGCTTTAGTTGCTTTATAGGATTTTTATGCTATAATAAGTTGTTTTTTCCGGACAATGGCGTCCGGAAAAAAGGGTTCCCCGCGGGGGGAAGTCCTAGGCAACTAGGACTGCGGGGAACTTCTTTTAAAAATAACGCCGGGAGAGAAAAGAAAAAAAATTAAAAAACCCACCCCCCTTTCCTCTTTTTTCTCTCTCCCGGCTTTTTCTTTTGAAAAAAACTTGTCCAGGGGGGAGGATTCGAACCTCCGCAGGGCAAAGCCCGACGGTTTTACAGACCGTTCCGTTTGTCCACTCCGGCACCCCTGGTAAGCTTATTTTACTTGCCAAATCCCTTCTTTTCAAGCCAACCTCTTCTTGAAAAGTTCCTTCTAATTAACTATAGTAAATTAACCAAGATGGAAAACAAAAATATTCTTTCTTTTCTTAAATGGGTGTTATTTTTCTTGATTTTTATTATCGGCATTGAACTAATTCTTTACTTTCATCTGTCTCCCCATCGCTTTTTTTCCTCCCTTCCTTCTCTCAAAAAGAAGCCACCAATAACCCCTCCGGTAGAAGTTTCCTTTCCCACTCCTCTGGAAATTTCCCCTGCCAAAAAAGAAGGAGAAAAAGAGTTTTTCCCTCCGGTAGAAAAGAACTTCCTTAAAAAAGCTCAAATTACTCAGATGGAGTATGGGGTTAACGATTTAGGCTTTTTCCTTCCCAAGGGAACCTTTGTTTTTGCAATTAGTGATGGGGTTGTCAATCTCGCCGGAGGAAAAGATGACCCCCAAAAACTCCTTTTAATTCTTAACCCGCAGGGAATTACTTGGAAATATTATTATCATGGTCAACCGCTAGTTAACCATGGAGAAAGAGTTAAAAAGGGAGAAAAAATTATTGAAATAGAAGAAGGTACCTTGCCAACTAGACAATACAATCTCATCGTCCAGGCTTCAAAAGGGCAAAAGAGAATCAATCTCAAAAAGGAAATTTTTGAATGAAAAAAGGCGACTGCTAGTGGAAAACTTACAGGACAAGTGATAAAATTCTCTTGATGTCTCACTGCGAACAAAGAATAACAAGAAGAGAGTTTTTAAAAAAATTTTCTTCTCTCCTTTTTAGCTCTTTTCTTCCAAAATTACCACTAGATGATTATAATCAAGAAAAAATTTGCCACCAATACGGACTTCCTTCTGCAAACACAATCAACAAAGCATCCAAAATTTCAAAAAAGAGAGAAACTACTTTTTCCCCAGAAAGCAATTCAACTTTAATTCCTCTCCTTTGGGAAAAGATTAAGAAGGGAGAGATTTCTCTTCCCATCTATCACGGAAATCGCCGTCTTCCCCAAGTAGCCCTTACTTTTGACGATGGATGGGACTCAAAAGCAATAGAAAGAGTCCTCACCGTTGCAGAAAAATTTAACTTGACATTAACATTTTTTGTTGTCGGCCAGTGCTTAGAGAAATATCCCCAGTTATGGAAAGCCGCCGCAAAAAATGGTCATCAAATCTGCAATCACACTTACCACCACCTCTATCTCACTAAGCTTTCTCCTCGAGAAATTACTAACGAGTTAAAACTTTGGGAAAACGCGGCAGAAAAAATTTTAGGCAAGGAATATGTAGAAAAAATGAAAAAACTCTTTCCTTTTATCCGCTTTCCCGGTGGAGCGGGCCACAAAAACCAAAAAATCTTATCAATAGTTGGGGAAGAAAATTACATCCCCATCGCCTGGGAAAAAGATACTTACTGCTCTGTTCTTAAACCAAATCACTACCGCGAAAAACCAGTTGAAGAAATCGCCCCCAAAGTAGCGGAGCATATTGTTTCCGTTTCCCAAAAAGGAGACATTGTCGTCCTTCATTTTAACCCCTGGGATACTCTCTGTTTTGAAAAGATGGTTCAGGGAATCTTCCAAAAAGGATTAAAAATCGTCTCTATGGGGAAAATTATAGAAGGATTAGTTACTTAAAGGGCTGGCTTGACAAACATTATAGGATTTTATAAACTATAAATATCACTAAAAAACCCGGCGGCAACCGGGTTATTAAAGGAAAAAACTAAAGAGAGAAAAGGAAATAAAAATGTCGGCTTTTATGTTGACCGACTTTATTAGAATAACAAAAAAATCTCTCCTGTCAAGAAGCAACTTCCCTTATTGGTTAACCCTATTTTGTGATGAGTAAAGAAACCAGAATAACCAGAAGGGAGTTTTTAAGAATTGTGAGCTACACTGCCGCAGGAGCAGTATTAACAGCCTGCAGAAGGAAAAATCAAGAAACACCCACCCCTACTCGTAAACCGCCTACAGAAACGCCTTTTCCTACAAACACCCCTTCGCCTACCCAAACAGAGAGGCCAACAGCAACACTCACTTCTACTCCAACCCTAACTCCTACTCCTGAAGCCACTCCTACCCCTAAACCTAGATTTTGGGGAGTAGGATGGATTCATGGAGTTGGTATACAAACAGGAGGACCGGAAAAAGCCGTTCCCCCTTTTCCTGAAGAAGAAGTTCTCCTATCCGACATTGCTGCCCAAAAGCTAGTTGAATTGGGAAAAAATCCCCAGGAATACTACTTAGCTCTAGACCCTCAATATCCCCAACGCCGTGACCCCGCCACCAACATGC
>JAGGVZ010000035.1 GCA_021157735.1 bacterium
GCAATACTCACGGACCAGAAAAGATGATAGAAAAGGAAAAAACTAACCAAAGCCACCAATAAACCATTAAGCCAAGGGGAAAACTTAAGAGAAAAAATCGCCGCAAAGACCAAAAAACCAGCCAACAAAGTAAAAGCAAAGCTAGTTACAAAAGCAGCTCGGTAAAGGGGAACGGTTTTGAAACGGGAGGAAACAACAAATAAATTTTCGGTGAGAAGAACTAAATAGTAACCAGCGGTAAAAATAAGAAAAAGAATTAATCGCCAGAAAAAAGAACTTGGCAGGAGAGGAGCAAACCAACTAAAACTCAAAGCCAGCAAGGAAGGTAAAATCGTCACCGCCAAAGACTCTTTCCACCCCCTTAGTTCTCGAGCAAAAAGAAAATAAACTATTGCAAAAGCAAAGCCGCCAAGAAAAAGCCCTGCCAGCCAATAGGTATATGTTTGCCAAAAAGAGGAAAAGAGATTAGCAACTCCAAAAGCCGCCCCAATTAAAAAAGAAGCAATGAGAAAAACTCTTCTCCTTCTCACTTCTCTCAAGAGGCTAAATTAGTAAACACCTGCTGAACGTCGTCGTGAGATTCAAGGGCCTCTAAAAACTCTTCCAAAAGAGCTCTCTTTTCCTCAGCTAAAGGAAGGGGTGTTTTTGCTTTCATAATTATCCCCCAAGAAAGGATTTTTGCTCCCAACTCTGCCGCCGCTTTTTTAAACTCCTCCAAACTACTTACGGGAAGATAAAAAACTATTTTTCCTTCTTTTTCCTCAAAATCCTTTGCCCCTAAATCCATTAATTCCAGTATTTTTTCCTCTTCAAGGGAAGCAATCTCCACCTTTCCCAATTGCTCAAATTGAAAAGCGACCGCTCCTGGCTCCGCTAAATTTCCTCCATGGCGCTGAAAGAGATTTTTGATTTCCTGAACTGTTCTTTGGCGATTATCTGAAAGCGCTTCTATCATCACCGCCACTCCTCCTGGACCATATCCTTCCAGAACAAAACTCTCTAGATTTTCTTCCTGTTTTTCTCCCCTCTGAAGAGCCCTTTCGATATTCTCCTTGGGCATATTGGCGGCTTTTGCTTGTTGAAGAACCATCCGCAGCCGCGCGTTAGCTTCAGGATCAGCCGATCCTCCTTCTTTTATCGCCGCGGCAATAGCCCGCGCTAATTTACTAAAAATCTGACTTCTTTTTTTATCTTCAGCTTCTTTTCTCCTTTTGATATTCGCCCATTTGGAATGACCAGACATTTTCCTCCTTTCCTTCTTCCTATTCTACCGCATCCTTCGCTCTCTTTCAAAAGCCTTTTCCTAGAAAAACCGCCACATCCACACCATCTCCAAACTCCCTCCCCTCTCCCCTTCTCCACTGACAATGATCAAAAAATTCATGCAGACGACGAACAGTTTTTGTTTCTGTCTTCTCTTCACTGCTAAACAAAACAAGACAGGGTTTAACCTCCCGCTGACTATCCTTAACCACAGCCACATTCATCCCTACTCCAGAAAGCGCGTGAGCAACTTTCTTTCCCAACCCTGTCTCCCCACCACAATTATAAATTCCTATCAAAACCCCTTCTTCTCTAAGCAGGGGGTCTGACAAATGATTTGCCTTCCAGGTTAACCAATCTTTTCTTTTTAAATTTTCACCGCTTAAAAATCCCTTTTCTTCGGCAAAAATTAGTTCCTTGACTAAAAATCTGTCTTGCAGAAACCGGGCAATTTCCCAAAGAGTAATTCGCTTAGAAAGAGAAAGGGGTTGCCAAGAAAAAACTAATTTCATTAATTGTTTTCGGAAAAGAGCAAAACTTTCTTCTTGCGAGAAAGGAGAAGAAAAGGAATGATAAAAATCAACAGGAAAACCAAAAGAGAACTGAATTGTTTTTCGTAATAACTCTCTCTTCCCCTCCTGTCTTCCCAAATCATCAATTTTATCCAAACGAAAAGTGCCGTATCCTCCGAAAGCCTCCACCCGCACCGAGGAAGGGAAGACTACTGCCAAAGCGCTTTTCTGTTGAGGGGTAATTACTAAAAAGACCGTCTTTTGAGGATAAGCCAAAACGAGATTGAATTGGGTTTTTTTATCCCACGCCTCTCCCCTACTCTTCCAAACCAACCCTCCAACAATCAAAAACAAAACAACTAGTAGTCCTGCAAAAATCTTCTTTATCATTTTTCCTTATCTACCTTAAGAGTTTCCCGCCATTTTTGCAACTCTTCGGGAAGAGGAGAAGTAATGGTAACTCTTCTTTTCAAAAAAGGATGGAAAAAAGAGAGCCGAAAAGCATGAAGAAAAAGACGAGGAAAAGACTCTTTTCCAGAACCGTAAATTTTATCTCCTACCAATGGATAACCTAAGTACTTAAAATGAACCCTTATCTGGTGAGTCCTTCCGGTAAGAATTCTTATCTTCAAAAAGGAAAATTCTTCTCCTTCTTTGTTAGTCAGATAGTTAAGACAAGAAAACTTGGTTATTGCCATCCGGCCGCCCGGAGCAACCCGCCAAAAGTCTCGTTCCCTTTTAATCGGAGCTTTTATCTCTCCTGCTTGGGGAGTTTTTCCTCTCACCAAAGCCAAGTATTCTTTTTTGATTTTCCTCTCTTTGAAGAGACGACGAAAAGTTGCCAGAACCGTTGGCGCTTTTGCCACCAACAAGACCCCCGAGGTGTCTTTATCTAAGCGATGAATAATTCCTGTCCTTTTTTTAAATTCCCCTTTTTTCTCCTCTTCCTTTACAATTCCTTCTTTTCTCAACCATTTTTGCAGTAAAGTGGGTCGACCATCGCTATAAAGCGTTACCCATCCCGATGGTTTGTCAATAGCAGCAACAAATTTATCTTGGTAAATGATTTTTGGGGAAGTCACCGAAAGCTACTTTTTTCCTTCTTTGAGTTTTCTCTCACACTCTATACACAAGGTTGCTTCCGGAAAAACCATCAGCCGGTCGGTATCAATAAACTTCCCACATCTTTCACAAATACCATAGCGACCAATTTTTATTCGTGCCAACGCCTTTTTCACTTGAATAATCCTTTTGTTTAGCAACTTCTTCATCGCCTCCGCCCGAGCATGACCAAACTGCTCAGCCGCATCGGTATCAGGAGCATTATCGCTAACTCGCGAAGGATCAGAAAAAGGGTCTTCCTTTTCTATTAACGTTTTCCTCATCTTTAATTTCTCCAACTCCTTTTGGAGAAACTTCTGCACCGGCTCTAAAACGTGTTGAGGAATAACCAACTTTGTTTTCTTCTTTGCCATTTTTTCTCCTTTTAAATAAACATTAACTAACTCCTTTGTCTAGCGAGAAGGAACAACCACCCTCCTCCTCCAATACCTACCAAAATTTTAACAATTCCCTGCCAGTATAGCCGATGAGCAAAATAAAAATCAAGTCCCCCCCCTGCCAGAGAAATCCAAATTAAGGCAATCAGGAAAAGAAAGCCGCTTTTTCCGCTCGGATACCAGGAAAACGACCGATATCCAGAAAAAACTTTTTGAAGAATCAGACCTACCAAAAATACCCCGGTATAAGACAGGTAACGAAAAGAGGCAAAGGTAAAAGCCATTCCTAAAGAAACCAATATTCCTTGAAGAAGTAAAGCAGGTGTTATTCCCTCTAAAAAATGCCAACTATTCCATCCCTGGCGACGGCAAAAAATCACCAAAGCAAGCAGTAAACACCCCCCTCCTCCCCACCAAGAAAAACCTCCCTGATGCCAGAAACCAAACAGAGAAAACCAATTTATAACCTCTCCTCTGCCATAAGCACTCAACGCCCATAAAATCCTTCCCCCGATAATAAAACTCAACAAGGTAAGAAGGCTTAGCTGGATAACGGCCTCTTCTTGATATTCGCGGTAAAATCGCCGCCAGACCAAAAAGAGGTACAGAACAAAACTCACGGCCAACCCAACACTAAAAGGGGTAATTATCAGCGGTCCTAATTGCCAATGCCATCCTGGCAAAACTATCTTCATCCTTTTTATTATACCGCAAAAACAAGTTGTTTTTTGCAACAAGGAAAGTTAAAATAACTAAAAATCTGCCGCGGTGGTGGAATTGGCAGACACGCAGCTCTCAAAAAGCTGTCTCCGTTGAGGAGGTGTCGGTTCGAATCCGACCCGCGGCACATAGCGAAGTTTTTTTATCTTTAATTATTTGCCCTTTATTTTCTTTTCCTCAAGATTAAAGAAGCTAATAAATTTGGGGTTGAAGTAAAGACCAAAATTACCCACTGGTCCATTCCGATGTTTAGCCACTTCACAGGTAACCGCTTCTCTGTTCTCTTCGTCTTCTCGATAAAGGAAAATTACTACATCAGCATCTTGTTCTATGCTTCCTGATTCTCGTAAATCAGCTAATCGCGGCCGCTGGGTCCCTCTTACTTCAACTGCCCGGGAAAGCTGGGAAAGAGCTAAAACCGGTACTTTTAGTTCCCGGGCTAAATTTTTCAACCCCTGAGAAATTTCTGAAACCTCCTGGACTCTGTTTTCCAATCCCCGCCCTCTAATCAGCTGAAGATAATCAACAATAATTAAATCCAATCCGGTTTCTATCTGAAGACGTCTTGCCTTTGTCCTCATCTCCAAAACTGACAGTGCCGGGGTGTCATCAATATACAAAGGCGCTTCTGCTAAAATTCCCATTGCTTCGGACAAATTGGAAAAATCTCCCTCGTCTAAGTTACCCGTTTTCATCTTCCACGAATCAATCTGGGCTTGTCTAATCAAAAGTCTATCCACCAGCTCTTCTTTACTCATCTCTAAGGAAAAAATACATACGGGTCTTTTTTCTTCTACCGACACATAACGGGCAATATTTAAACCCAAAGCTGTTTTTCCTACCCCTGGTCTGGCAGCAAGGACAATAAGATTGCTTTTTTGCAGCCCGGCCAAAAGATTATCCAAGTCAATAAAACCAGTAGGAATTCCTCTGATTCCCCCTCCTTGTTTTTGCAGCTCATCTAGTCTGTCAAAGCTTTCTGCTAAAGCCTCCCGGAGGGAAATGGGAATCCCGCGTAAATATCGCTGGGAGAGAGAGAAAATTAACTCCTCCGCTTTATCTAAGGCTTCATTGGCAGAAAAACTCTCATCAAAAGCTACTTCATTAATAGTAGCGGCAGCCGAAATTAATTCTCTTTTGGCATGAAGATCTTTTACAATCTCGCCGTAATAGCTCGCATGAGATGCTGTGGGCACCGAGTTAGCTAGTTGCGCCAAAGCCGCTCTCCCGCCTACTTTTTTTAAAGCTTTCTTTTTCTTGAGCCTCTCGGCTACGGTCACCAAATCAACCGGAGTTCCCTCTTCATAGAGTTCCAAAATTGCCTCATAGATTTTCCCATAAGCTTGATTATAAAAATGCTGGGGGCGCAAAAATTCAGCGACCGCCGTAACCGCGTCTTTATCGATAAGTAAAGCGCCCAAAACAGAGGTTTCCGCTTCTTCAGACTGGGGAGGCAGTTTCTTAACCGGCAAGGACGCTTTCTGCCTGGTGGCCATCTTTTAAATCGCCTTAGGCTCTAACAACACTACCTTCATATCTTCCTCACTAAGAGCTTCTTTTTTAAGAACAACTTCTTTTTCTGGTTTTACATCCTCCTTGTCAAGAACATCAAGGAATCTTTTTGCCCATTGACCATTTTTTAACTCTTCTCGACTCGTTGTTTCTGGAAAACAAAAAGGAATGATAACCGACGGAGAAAGTTTTTCCACTACCTTTCTTATCTTTTTTAATTCCTCTCCTTTTTGGTCTCCTCTTACAAAAAGAACATCCACACTAGGCAAATCTTCGCTAATCTTTTTTAAAGACCGTTCATCCACCCGCCAAGAAAAAATAAATTCTACTCCTCCCACTTTCACCCAATAATTTCCTGGCAATCCCCAAATCTCCACCTCGCTTGCTTCATACTCCCCCGGGCCCTCGGTCCAAAAAGGAGTTTTTCTATTCAATCCCCCTATCCTTTCCTTTTCTTCCCCTTTCCTCTCGGGAATAGTCAAAACTACGTCGGCTTTTGTTTTGGGAAAGAGAATTCCCGTCTCCTCTCGGGAAAAAGGAGAAGTAACAATTACCTTTTTTCCCTCTTGAATCCGAAAGCTTTGCCAACCAAAATACTTAATCCTCATTGTCGCTTACAATATAACATAGAAAAAAAGATTTTTAAAGAAACTACAATATGTATTATAATTAAATCTGTAAAGATGACTAAAGCCAAAATAATGGTAATAATACTAGTAATTTCTCTTTTTCTCTCAACATTGCAAAGTACTTATTTTTTCATAATCCAAAAGAAATTAAGTCTTACCACGTGGTTCTTCTTCAACGCTTGTGCACCTGCCAACATCTCCTTTCTGTTAGGTGTTCTATTTTTTCTTTTTAAAAGAAATTCCTTTCTGCTTTATCTTAGTATTCCTGCTGTTTTTATTTTGGGGCTTGCTGGTTTAATTATTTTTTCTTGGAGTAAGCCCGTCTCTCAACTTGGGCACATCTTTATGCTTCTTAATGTTGGTTGGGTAATCTGGAGGATTTTTAAAACAAAAGACTTTCAACTTGCTACTTTAGGACTCCTTGTAGGGTTCTTGCTGTTTTCAATATTCTTTAGTTTGCAGCAACGGTACATATTAAAACATAGAAACCAGTTTTTAAAAGTGATGCCGATGAGGCTTCATTACTAGCTTAGCCCAAGAGTTTAAAAGGAAAATACCACTTTTAAAGAACATAAACTTAATAACCGAGAAGACTGCAAGAAATCAAAAAAAGACTAATTTAAACTATTGACAGCATTCTTTCTTCCAGAGTATACTTAAAAAGAGGGATGAAAAAAGAAATCTTTCTAGCAATTCTTATAGGCATTGTGTTTGGGCTTATTGTTATGTTCGGCTGGGAGGTAAAGAAAAAACATCTCCCCTCCTCTTTTCCTTCACCAACGCCAACTATTGCTCCTTCTCTTTCCGTTACCCCTTCTTCGCAAGAAAGCACTCAAGAAAAAACCCTTTTTCTTTCTCTTGACTCGCCCGAAGACGAATCAATTTCTTCTCAGGAAAAAATAACCTTAAAAGGAAAAACTATCCCCTTAGCAACTATTATTGTCATCTCTGAAGAAGAAGAAAATATCCTCGTTGCCAACGAAAACGGCGAGTTTGAAAGCACCATCAGCCTTTCTCCGGGACCAAATGAAATTGAAGTTTCTGCCTACGATGAAGAAGGAAAAGTGGTTAAAAAGACCATTACTGTTACTTATTCCACCGCCAAATTTTAATTTCCCATGAAAAGAAAATTTCTTTTGCTAGGGACTATTTTATTATTAAGCGGACTTTTTTTAAGCAGTCTTTTCTCAACAGTTACCGCCAAAACAGATTCCTCCTCACCTTTTGGGAAAACCATTAGTGAAGAAGTGAAAAAAGCTACCGTTCCCGCTCAATGGCGAGAAAAAAGCAAAAAGATCCAGGAAATTAAAGAAAAAGTCAAGGAAAAAGCAAAAGAAAAAGTGAGAAAAATTCTCTCGGAAAGAAAAAGGGTTGGCTGGCTTGGAGTAATCCGCAAAAAGACAGCTACCAGTTTAACTATAGAAACAAGAAGGGGTTTGCGGGAAGTTCTTTTCACCGAAGAGACTAAAATTGTCAACCTCCGCAGCCAACCTCTTACTCTTGATGATTTAACGGAAGGAAAAAGAATTGTTGCCCTGGGATACCGGCAAAGCGAAAAAATCATGGAGGCCAAAAGAATTATCGCTACCCATCATCGTCGCTTCCGAAAAAGAGGCTTGGTAGGAAAAATTTCTGATAAATCTTCAGTGGAAAAATTATTGGTAGTTACTCCTATTGCCGATAAAGACAACCCTCAAGAAATTGTTGTTACCGAACGAACAAGAATTTTAAATTATAAAAACGAACTAATTACCTATGACAACCTCCAAAAAGGAAATTTTGTGGCCGTAATTTACAAACAAGAGGAAAACAATGAAGAAAAAACGGCTTTAATAATTAAAGTTATCAGGCGAGGATATATCCCCTCTCCTTCCCCCTCCCCTACTCCTTAAATTAAAAAGTTATCACCGGAAAGAAAGATATTGTATAATTAAAAAAGATGTGGTGGCTGTAGCTCAATTGGTTAGAGCATCCGCCTGTGGAGCGGAGGGTTGGGGGTTCGAATCCCCTCAGCCACCCCCCAGTTTTTATCAATGAAAAAAATCCCTACCCTAAAAGGGTTCGCCGATTGGCTACCAGAACAAGCCGTTATCCGGGAAAAGACAGTGGCTATTTTAAAAGACACTTTTTCCTTTTTCGGGTTTCAACCTTTGGAAACACCCAGTCTTGAATATGCCTCTGTTCTCACCGGAAAATACGGTAATGAAGCTGACAAGCTCATCTATCTCTTTGAGGATCGCGGCAAAAGACAAGTTGGCCTCCGCTATGACTTAACTCTTCCCACTAGCAGAGTTTTGGCTCTCTACCAGAATAAAATCACTTTCCCTTTCAAGAGATACCAAATCCAAAACGTCTTCCGGGCGGAAAAACCGCAGCGAGGACGACTGCGGGAGTTTACTCAATGCGATTTTGATATCTTTGGCACCTCTTCTCCTCTAGCTGATGGAGAGATTCTCTTGGTTATCTGGAATTCTTTAAAAAATCTTCGTTTCAAAAACTTCCTTATCCTCATCAATTCCCGGAAAATTCTTGAAAAAATCCTTGAAGAAGCGCAAATTTCTCCCCAAAAAAGAAAATCAGTTTTGCAAACAATCGATAAACTGGACAAACAGCCAAAACAGGCAGTAGAGAAAGAGTTATCAAAAAAAGGGTTGAATCTGAAACAAATTAAAAAGATTTTTTCTCTCTTGGAAAAAACTTCTCCTGATGAGGAAATAAAAGAAATCTTTTCTTTCCTGAAAAAGAACAAAATTCCCCGCCAGTATTGGCAATTTAGTTCCTCCTTAGTTAGAGGTCTTGATTATTACACCGGTCCTATCTTTGAAGTTAAGATAGTTAAACCAAAAATTGGCTCTATCTGCGGAGGAGGACGATACGACCAACTTATTTCCCTTCTTGGCGGCCCAGAAATTCCCGCCACCGGTGCCTCTTTTGGTTTGGAAAGAATTTTTGAAACGATTCAAGAAGAAAACCTTTGGCCAGAATGGACTCCTCTTCGGACCAAAGTTCTGGTAACCATCTTTTCTCCCCAATACAAAGACGTTTCTATTTCCTGGACATCAGCCTTAAGAAAACAAGGAATTAGCTGCGAACTTTATCTAGACGAGAAGAAAAAATTAAGCAAACAAATCAAATATGCTGACAAGAAGAAAATTCCCTGGGTAATTATTATCGGTCCTGATGAGGAAAAGGAGAAAAAAGCCCTTCTGAAAGAAATGGCTTCCGGAAAGCAAGAAAAACTCACCCTAAAGGAAATCGTCCAAAAAATTAACGGCGGGAAGATAAAATAATATCCAAATCTCCGTCTAATATCTTCTCTAAGCGGTGCCAGCTTTTTCCCAAGCGATGATCGGTAACTCGGTTTTGAGGAAAATTATAGGTACGAATTTTTTCCGCCCTCTCTCCTACTCCAGCTGTTTGTCGTTGAGCAGAAATTATCCCTCTTTTTTTATCTTCTTCCAGCTGCCAAAGCTTACTGCACAAAACTTCCAAGGCAATCCTTTTGTTTTGCTCCTGAAACCGTTCTCTTTGACTGCTAACCACTATTCCCGTGGGTTTATGCCTTAACCTTACCGCCGTGGAAACCTTATTAACATTTTGCCCCCCATGCCCCCCGGCGCGAAAAAACTCCCATTCTAAATCGTCCTCTTTAATCTCTATACTCTCAGGTTTAACCTCGGGCATTACTACAACCACCGCTGTTGAAGTGTGAATTCGCCCTCTTTTTTCGGTAACGGGAATTCTCTGTACCCGATGGACACCAGTTTCGTTCTTAAAGAGAGAGAAAACATTGGGGCCAGAAATTTTTATTGTCCTCTCATCCAACTGGTGAACAGCAAAACCCTTCTTGTTGGCAAAACGCGTATACATCCGCAACAAATCATCAGCCCAGAGTTTTGCTTCTTCTCCCCCGGTTCCTGCCCGGACTTCAATAATTACTGTATTGGGATTAACGAGCATTTTTCTTTCCTGAAGCCGCTTTCTTTTTCTTGCCTCTTTTGGCTTTTTGAGAAGCTTTTTTCTGATAAGCTTTTGCTTTTGCCTGCTTCTCGCGGAAACGCTCTACCCTTCCTTTGGCGTCAACAAATTTTGTTTTCCCGGTAAAGAAGGGGTGGCAAGCAGAACAAATTTCTACTCTAATCTCTTTCCGGGTAGACCCGGTGATAAAAGTATTGCCGCAACTGCAGATAACTTTTGCCTCTGGATAGTATTTAGGATGAATTCCCGCTTTCATAGGAGAAATTCTATCATTCCTGTTGTCTTTCTTCAAGAACCACTTTCAAATTGACCTCTTTTCCTTCCCGCCAGACTTTCACCTTTACCTCATCACCAACCTTCTTTTTATTAATCAACTTGGCTAAATCTTTCCCTCTCTCACCAATTCTCTCTCCATCCACATGGGTAATAATGTCTCCCTTTTCTATTCCCGCTTTTTCTGCTGGTGAGCCTTCAATAACTTCCACTACATAAGCTCCGTAAGGAACTTCATTTAAAAGAGCGGCTTTTTTGGAAATCATCCGATATCTTACTCCCAGGAAAGGACGATTAAACTCTCCTGTTGCCCGGAAGTTTTTAAGAGACTCTTTGACAACATTAATAGGAATAGCAAAACCGATATTTTCTCCCTCTCTGGCTACTGCCACATTTACCCCCACCACCTGCCCCGCTGAATTTAGAAGCGGTCCTCCTGAGTTGCCCGGATTAATAGCCGCGTCTGTTTGGATGACATTATCCAACTTTTCGACGACTCCTTCGTAAGGAGAGCCGGCCGTAATCCCTCTTCCCAAACCAGAAATAACCCCCACAGTTACTGTATGACGAAACTCTCCCAAAGCTGTTCCAATGGCAATCGCTAACTGTCCCACTTTAAGGTTATCAGAATCTCCCAGTTCTAAAGCCGGTAAGTGACAATTTTCTATTTTCAAAATCGCCAGGTCGTTGCCGGGATCACGGAATATCTTTTTAACCGGAAAGACTTTATCATCTCGAGTAATTACTTTATATTTTGCCTCCCTGTCAGAAACAACGTGCTTGTTGGTAACAATCAAACACTCTTTACTGTCAACCACAAAACCCGTCCCAATATCTTGTTCTATCTTTTTCTTTTTCGGGGTAAACCAGTTAAAGGGAAAGAAAAAAAGATGAAAAAGGTCCTCATCGATTACCGTGGTGGTTTTACTGATACTGACCGTTACTACTGAAGGAGCCGCTTTTTCTACTACTTTAGTAACCACCGACTCTTCACTTACCACCTTTACTTTTCCTGGCAAGGGAGCAGTGTTCGCTGAAGAAGGAAAGATTTTATCCAAAAGAGGCAGCCGCCATATTCTTTCGGCAACCGCCCCTCCCAAAAATACTACCACCAAAAAAACTCCCCACGCCGTTCCAAAAAAGAAATATTTTAGCTTTCCCTTTTTACTTTCCATCGTTAAAATTTAACAACAATTCTTTTCCCTTTTCAAGGATTAAATCTTTTTCCTCCTCTTCTTCCTTTACCTCAAAATCAGGAGTAATTCCCTCCTTGTTTATACTCTTTCCCTTTGGCAAAAGCCATCGCGCCACCGTAATATGCAAACCAGAACCATCGGGAAAATCCTCTGGCTCTTGAACTGTTCCTTTCCCAAAAGTTCTCTCCCCGATAATTTTTGCCCGCCCATAATCATGCAAAGCCCCGGCGAGAATTTCCGAAGCCGAAGCTGAACCATGATTAACCAAAACTACCAAAGGAACATTCAAAAGTCTTCCTTTCCCGCTGGCTTTGTATACCTGTCTGGTCCCGTCGCTATTCTCTTGAACAACCACCACTCCTTTTTTAATAAATTCACTAGCCACAAAGACAGCGCCATCTAAAAATCCGCCGGGATTATTTCGTAAATCAAGAATAACCCCCGCAAATTGCGGATTATTCTTTTCTCTAACTACTTGGTCTACCCATTTTCGCCATTCTTTGTACATCACCTCACTAAATTGAAGAAGATGGATGTAGGCAATTTTTCGATTGTCTTGAGTCATCCATTCTGTTTTTACACTGGGAATAGTAATGATATCCCGGGTAATAGAAACATCAAAAGGCTCCTTTTTCCCTTCCCGGGCTAATGTTAAAGTCACCACCGTCCCTTTTGGCCCCCGGATGAGCTTTACTGCCTCGGGAAGAGAGATATCAGTTGTATCCCGATCAATTCCCTTTTTTTCATCTTTAATATGCAAAATTAAATCTCCCGCCTGAACACCAGCTCTTTGGGCCGGAGTTCCATCCAATGGAGAAATCACCGCCAAGATATTATTTTTATACCCTAGTTGAATCCCTACCCCTCCAAACTCTCCTGTTAAATCCTCTTTGTTTACCTTGTTGTCTTGAGGGGGGAAAAAACTGGTATAGGGATCACCCAAAGCGGAAACCATTCCAGAAATTGCCCCATAAACCATTTTTTGGGAATCTAAAGCTTTTTTATCAAGATATTTTCTTTCCAACTCCTCCCAAACATGCCAAAAAAGAGACAAATCCACCTTTTCTTGGGGAGAAAAACTAGCTTCTCTTTTCTGCCAACCAATCCGAAATCCCACTCCTCCCGCTAAAACCACCAAAGCCAACGTTAAAAACCAATACTCTACTTTTCGCCAATTAAATTTCTTCTTCACCGGACAAACAAACTAATAACTGTTTATTAACCGGATCAAGAAGACAAACTCTGCCTTCTCTTTTTTTCAACTCTTCCTTTATACCCCTCTTTGGAGAAAAAAGCAAAAAAGGTAAAGAAAGTTTTTCTGCCTCTTTCCGAAAAGCCACTATTCCTCTTGCTCCCAATACTTTCGCTTTAACTGCCAAAAGAGAACTCGCTTTCTGAGTAAAAATAATCCTTCCCTTAACCATCTTTGTTATCCCGGTAAAATCTTTCCGAAGAACAAAAATCTTTCCCCACACAGACTTCCCCTCTCCCTCTTTCCCTAAAAACTGTTCAGCGGAAAAACGAATCTTAATCTTCCCCCTTCCTGCTGCCAAAACTTCTCCTGCAGCCGGCACTTTCAAAAACTTTTTCTTTTTCTTCAGTAAAATCACCAGCTGTCTCTTTTTTACATCGACTAAAAGAATCTTCCCTTGCCAACGAGAAAACCATTTTCTTTTCTTCCAGAGAAAACGATCCTGGTAAATTACCTCTCCGGGGACAAGGGTTTCTCCTTGATGCTTTCCTCTCTTCTCCCAACGGGGAGGATGAGGAATCCAAGCAGGAAAAGGAATTACTTTCTTTACTTCTTCCTTAAAAACAGCCAAATTATCCCCTCTTTTTACCTTCTGGCCTTTTTTGACCAAAACTTCTGCTCCCGGTGGTAAACCAACTACCCAAACGGGATTAACAACGGCCATGAATTTTTATTCTGGTCGGGACAAAAACGGTAAGAGAGCCAAGTGGCGCGCTCTTTTTATTTCCCGACTCAACATTCGCTGGTGCTTAGCGCAAACGCCGGTCTTTTTTCTCCCGACAATTCCCCCGCGGGCATTAAGAAATCGCGCCAAAACAGAATAATCTTTATAGTCTGGATCTTGATTGTTAAGACAAAAATAGCACTTTTGTTTCCCTGTTTTTCTTACCATTTTCTTATTCTTCAATCTTTAAAAAGGCCTCTCCTCGTTTTCTGGCTCTTGATTCTCTTCTTGAGACTGCTGTTCCTCTTCATTACCAGCAGGTTGCTCTTCTTGAACTGCTGCTGTCGCTTCCGCTTCTGTTGCTTCTTCCCCTGCTGTCTCTTCTTCAGTCGGCTCCGGTTGAACAGCCTGTTCTTGTGTTTCTTCCTGAATTGGTTCGCTGGTCTCTCCCAAAGCTCCTTCTTCTTGCGGTTGTTGTTCTTCCCCTGCTAACTGAACATCTCCTTGTCCTTCTTCAGGAGCATAACTCTTAGCCAACTCTCCTTCTACATCCTCCCCTCCCCCTCCCTGACGAGGTTCAAGAAGAATCATGTCTTCAATAACTATTTCTGCATCGCGACGATTTCTTCCCTCCTTGTCTGTCCACTCCCGGTATTGCAATCTTCCCTCTACATAAATTCTGCTCCCTTTTTTCAACAACTGAGAGCATAACTCTGCCAACTTATTCCAGGCAACAATGCGGTGAAATTGAGCATCCTCTTTTTGTTCTCCCCCTTGGGTGGTCCAACGCCGGTTAGTAGCAATCCCAAAGCTACAAACCGCTACTCCCTGAGGGGTATAACGCAATTCGGGATCGCGGGTTAAGTTACCAATTAACATTACTTTGTTAAGACACCGATTAGCCATGTTCCTCCTTCCTTATTTAATTTTTACTATCCTTTAACGCGGCCTTCGGGGCCTTTATTTTAACCCATAAATAACGCAAAATATTTTTCTCACGGTTAAGGAAAGTGTTTATTTCTCTTGAGGGAGAAGAATCGGCAGAAAAACTTACCTGCCAAAGAAAATAGCGACCTTTTTGATAATGATTAATGGGATAAGCCAATTCCTTTTCTCCCCACTCGTCCTCTTTGGTTACCTTTCCTCCCCCTTTTTCAATTATCTTTTTTACCTCCCCCAAAACTTCTTTCTCTCCTTTTTTATCCGGAGGGAGGATAAAAACAAACTCATAAGTTTGCGTTTTCATTGCGCCTCAATTATACGATGGCTAATCTTTAACGTCAACTCCTTTGGGCTCCAGTTGAGGTCCACTAGGAGTATCCCTAACCTGCCATCCTTTTTCTTCAATCTCTTGGCGAATTTTGTCTGCTTGAGAAAACTTTTTCTCTTGACGCAGTTTTTCTCTCTTTAATACTAGCGCTTGAATTTCTTTGCTTGGTTGGGGAGCATATTCCCTGAGCTTCAGCCCCAATACTTTATCAAAATCATAAATTAAGGCCAGCTTGCTGGAAGCAGGTAAAGAAGAATCAGCCATTTCCCAAACTACCGCCATCCCCTCAGGCATCCCAATATCATCGTTAACTGCTTTCAAGAACCTTTCCTTCCATTCCTTTTCCTTTTGTAAGTCTCTTTTCCCTTTCTCTTGGCGCCATTGCCAAACCCGTCGGCGCAAATTAGCTAAAGAATTCTGGGCTGCCCGGAGGGAAGCGAAAGTGAAATTAAGAGGATGACGATAATGAGCGGTTAAACACAAATAACGATAAGCTAAAGGCTCAAATCCCCTTTCTTGCAAATCTTTCAGCAGATACATATTTCCCCGGGATTTACTCATTTTCTTGCCGTTGACTAAGTTATGGCGCACATGAACCCAGTACCGAACAAATTTCTTTCCGGTTGCCGCCTCCGACTGGGCAATTTCATTTTCGTGATGAGGAAAAATATTATCTTCGCCTCCGGTATGAATATCCAATTGGGACCCCAAATACTTCATGCTCATAGCTGAGCATTCAATATGCCAACCAGGATATCCCACTCCCCAAGGAGAATCCCATTTCATCAAATGCTTGGGGTTTTTTACCCAAAGAGAGAAATCATAGGGGTTCTTCTTGCCAGGAATTGGCTCTAGACGAGCCCCAACCTTCAACTCCTCCAGTCTTTTTCCTGAAAGTTGCCCGTAATTTTTAAACCGCGAGACATCAAAACAAACTCTATCCTCTAGCCGATAGGCATAGCCTTTCTTCTCTAAAATTTTAATCAACTCAATCATCTCTTTTATATGCTCGGTGGCTTTACAGACCACGTGAGGGTCAAGAATATTCAATGCCCGTCTATCCCGAAAATAAGCCTGGGTGTAAAATTCGGCAATTTCCTCGGGAGTCTTCTTCTCCTTCTTGGCTGCTTTTTCTATCTTATCCTCGCCGGTGTCCCCCGCCAAAAGATCGTCCTCGGTAAGATGACCGACATCGGTAATATTCATCACCTGAATTACTTTGTAGCCGTTGTATTCAAGAATCCGGCGGAGAAAATCAGAAACTAAATAACGCCACAGGTTTCCTATATGAGCGAAAGAATAAACTGTTGGGCCACAATCATACATCCTTACCTCTTTATCTTTTAAGGGAATAAACTCTTGTTTTTTTCTGCCCAAGGTATTAAAAAGATAAACTTTCACTCTTGTCCCCTCCTTCCTTTTTCTTTAGTTCCCTTTTGTGCCCATGGAGGCAACCGCCGGGGTGTCTTTCCCGAGGGAATAATTTCCGCAGCATCTTTCTCGGCCTCCTCTTCCTCTTTTGCTTTCATTTTTTTTATCTCTTCCTCTTGCTTTCTTTTCTCCTCCTCCTCTTCTTCTTTTTTTCTTCGTACCTCCTTAATCTCCTGCTCTACATCTCTTCCTCCTCTTAAGCTTGCCAGCTCCTGGCGCACCTTTTCGATTTCCTTTTGGTCATCGCGACTTTGCCGAGAAAATTGTTTGGGTAAACTTCCACCTTTATTTCCCCCCTGACCTCCTCCCAACGCCGTGTCTATCATCTCCAGCGGCTCCTTTGTTATCTGAGCAGCGGTATCTTTTCCTACTTCTCCCAGCTGTTTTAGCGCCTGAGTAACGACTTTCTTTACCATACCAAAATTATATCAATAACTTCTTCTTCCCTTCAAAGCTTCTGCTAAAGTACCGGGGTCAGCATAATCCAAATCCGCTCCCATTGGCAACCCGTGGCCAATTCGAGAAATTTTCAAATCTGGCTTTATTTTCCCCAGCGCCTTTTTAAGATAAAGAGCAGTTGCCTCCCCTTCCATGGTAGGGTCGGTAGCAATGATTACCTCCTTTATCGACGGAGTTGATTTTTTTACCCTCTCCAGCAAGGGAGCAATAAAAAGATCATCAGGGCCGATATGAAGCAAAGGATTAATCACCCCCCCAAGGACATGATAAACTCCCTTAAAACTGCCCGTTTCTTCAATCGCCAAAATATCCAACGGCTTCTCTACCACACAAATAACGCTTTTGTCCCGCTGGTTATCTCGGCAAATCCGGCAAGGATCAGTTTCATCGATGTTGTAACATATAGAGCAAGTTTTAAGCTTCTGCTTCATTTCCACCATTGCCCGGGCAAAGTCTTGGACAAAATGTGGTGGTGTTTGAAAGAGATAAAAAGTTAACCGAATGGCTGTTTTTGGCCCTATTCCCGGTAATCTCTCAAACATAGAAACCAGTTCCCGAACGGGGCGGGGAAATTTATTCATCCTCCAAGCAACTCTCCCATCAAACTCTGAGCTTTTTTAGCCACCATCTTTTGGGATTTCTTTAAAGCCTCATTAATTACCTTTACCAAAAAATTTTGTTCTTCTCCATCAATCTGAATACTTTTAATCTGTTGAATACCATTAACTACCACCTTTACCCTTCCTTTCTCCACCGTCACCTCTTCTTTTGCTAAAGCCTTTTTCAAGGCCCTTCCCTGGGCTCCTAATTGAAGAAGTTTTTTTGCCTGGTCAACCTTCTGAAACATCTTGCCTCCTTTCAAAAACAGTAACAATAAATTATACCCTATTCACCAAAAATCTCTTTGGCAATCTCGTACAACTCGTCATCTCCTCCTTCTTCCTTCTGGTTGTTGCTCGGGAAATGATTATTCACCGGGGCTGCTTGGGGGGAATGATTTTCCTGGCTAGGTTTTTTCCCTAAACGAAAAATTATCTGCAGGCTTCTTCCCAAAACTTGGCGAAAAGCCTCCTGGACAATCTGTCGGTTTCTTTCCTGCTCTAGCTGGTCTTTGTGAAACTGGTAAAAAACCTCCACCACCAATCTCTCCCCTTCTAAGCGAAAAGGACGACAAGCACGCAAAAGAGCATTAACGGAATGATTCATCGGTTTTACCACCTCCAAAATCTCTCCCCATCTTTTTTCAATTTCTTCCAGCGTCTCCCCTCCCCGAGGAGAATTTTTTCCTAAAGAAGAAGGATTTTCTTTTTGGGGTTTTGAAGAAGCTGGTGAAGAAAAGTTTTTCTTCTCGGTCTTCCCTACCTTTCCTTGGGAAAAACTGCTCTTTTTAGCAGTTTCTTTTTCCCCAAAACTTATCACCGCCAATTGAAAAGGTAGCTGAGGAAGAGAAGCTGTTTTACTCCTCTGCAAAGCCTCTTGAAAAATTTCTCCGAGTCGCACAATATCAGAGTAAGAAAACTTATCTTTCAATCTTGAGGCAGGTTTTTCTTTTTGTTCCCTGCCTACTTTTACCAGTAATAAATCGCGAATTGTCTCCAACAGTCTTCGCCCGTATTCCTGCCACTCTATCCCTTCTTGAAGAAGATTTTCCAAAAGTAAAACCGCTTCTTTTGTTTTTCTTTCCCCCAAAAGCTCCAAAAGATGCCAGGGGCTGGTGCGCTGCCACTTTTCTAAAATGGATTGAGCCTTCTTGGCTGTTATTTTTCCCTTATTTTCCAACCACAGCTGATAAAGAATCTTGTGGGCGTCACGACAGCTGCCATCGGCCACCTGGGCAATAATCTCCAAAACTCTTTTGTCCACTGTCAATTTCTCTCCTTTCACTACTCGTTTTAAAGAACGCATCACCTCCTCGTGAGTGGCGCGATGAAAATCCACCCGGGTTAAGCGAGAAAGGACCGTTTCGGGGATTTTTTCTGGATTAGTGGTACAAAAGATAAAATAAACATGTTCGGGAGGTTCTTCTAAAGTCTTCAAGATAGCATTGAAAGCTTCATTGGTGAGCATATGAACCTCGTCAATAATATAGACTTTATTTTTTGCTTTTAAGGGTTGAAGATTTACTTTCTCTTTGAGGGCACGAATATCATCAATCCCTCGATTAGAAGCAGCATCAATCTCCAGCACATCCAAACTCTCTCCTCGGGAAATTTCCTGACAAATATCACAACGATTACAAGGCTCTCCATTTTCGTCCCGATGAGGACAATTAAGAGACTTAGCTACTATTCGCGCGGAAGACGTTTTTCCCGTCCCTTTGGGCCCGGCAAAAAGAAAGGCATGGGGAATATTTTTCTGGCGGAGAATTTCTCCCAAAGTTTCTCTGACAGAAGTTAAATCCAAATCCGCAATTTTTTGTGGGCGGTATTTTTGGTAAAAAATATCCATTTTTGACAAAAATCCCTCCTATCTTAATAAATTACCGATACCGTGATAAAGTAATTCTTCAAAAGCATCCTCCAGGGTTTGATTTTCTTCAATCGCTTTTTTTCTCACCAAAGGAAAACAAAGAACAACCTCTCCCAGCAAATAGTTTTTTTTCTTTTCGTGATAGGGAAAACTCAGCACCGTCGGAATATAGTCCATCTGGCGATACTGCTGATTAAGCTGCTTTGCTTTTCTTTTTCCGACCACCACCAATCCCAACCAAGTATTTTTTTCTGCCCCCAACTCCTCCAATATTCTTGTTGCGGTTTTTTTAAGAAAAGGAACGCTCACTCGATAACGAGGATCCTTTTTAACTACTACCTTCATCTTTTCAGTTCCTGACGAACAATTTCTGCTACTTTGCTGCCTTCTGCTCTGCCTTGAAGTTTTTTCATTACCATTCCCATCACCTGACCAAAATCACCAGTTTGCTGACATACCTCTCTAACTATCTTTCGAATCTCTTCTTCACTCATTTCGGGAGGAAGAAATTCTTCCAGGAGGGCAATCTCTCTTTTTTCGTTAGCAACTAAATCTTCTCTTCCTCCTTTTTCAAAAAGAGACAAGGCTTCTTTTTTACTCTTCAACTCCTTTTGCAAAATTCTCACTGCCTCTTCTTCTGTTAGTTTTCCCTCTCTCATTAATTCTTTTTCTAGTAAAGAAAACAGATACTTAAGGGACTCAGCTTTCTTTTGGTCCCTTGCCACCACCGCCTTTTTAATTTCCTGGTGGATTTTTTTCATCAACGGAGGTTGATTATTCATGCCTATTCCTTCTTTGCAAAGCCTCTAAGGCTTTTCTTTTCTCATAACGGCGTCGGGATGGTTTTATATAAGCAGTTTTTTCCTTTACTTTCTCCATAATTCCCAATTCCAAAAAAATTTTCCGAAAACGAGCAATTAAATCTCTTTTTGTTTCTCCGGGTTTCTTTTTAACCGTCACTGACATAAAAAAACACCTCCTTCCTTTTTCTTTTTATCATCAAAGTTTACCGCGAAAAAATTTTTTTGGCAATGGGCTTTTTGGTTGAAGTCCTCAGTTGTCCTCGTCGTAGTACCTCTCCGCCAAGGTCTGAAGAAACAAAACTACATCTCGACCGGAAACAACCCCATTGAAATCCAAATCAGAGTTTTCCTTTAGTTTCTCATCGCTGGAGGTAAGCGCTCTTTTTAATCGATAAAAATCCTTTACATCCACCACCCCATCTTGTTTGCCGGTTTCGTCGGGAATATCACCAGGCAAAAGAGAATACCCAGAAAAATCATATCTATTTTCTCCAGAGGAAATAGTAATTTTTCCTTCCGATGAGCACCGCTGTGTTTGTCCGTCAACACAAAATCGTCCGGCAAGATGCCTTGGTCCTTTAATAACCACGGTATAGCCTTCTCCGGGAACAACTTCCTTTAAAGTCAACTCTCCCGTAAGCACTCCTTTTTCGTCAGATTTAACCACCACGTTTGGGAAAACCTTTTTTTCTCCCCCTTTGATAAATTTAAGAGTAACTTTTTGGTCGGGAATCTTCTCCTCTACCCCAGAAAAACGAATTTTAAACACAAAGAGAGAACTAGTTTCCGAAGCAGCAGCAGAAGAAGAAAGGAGGGCAAATGACCTTCTTACAAAAGAGTCCTCCTTACAAGCATCCCCTTCCTGGTGGCAAAAAACCCCTTCTCCCCCAATCAACCTTACTTCACCTCCTCTTTCTTCTGTGTTTACCTTAAACAACAAAACCTTCCCTCCTTCAAAATGAGGAGAGGGAAGATAACCAGTGACCGAAACAGTTTTCCCTTGAATTTCTTCCTTCAATATCTTTGCTTGAAAGGGAATCACCTCTTTAACCTCGGAAGCAAAAGAAAGGGAAAGGGTAAAAGCCCCCAGGGTTTGCTGTTTGGGGGCAAAAGCCAACACAGAAGCTCCATCTGAAGCCTGCCACTCTATCTCCACCATGGCTTTTTCCGCTTCTGCTTTTTTCTTTACTTCCTTTTTTCTCTTGATTGTCAGCACCCCTCCCCCTAAAGCAATTGCCAAAACCATCGCCAGGAGGATAAAAATAAAAGCCTTTTTTTTCTTGTTTCTTTTTCGCTTTTTTCTCATCTTGCCGCTTTTCCTTAATTTTTAAAAATTGAAATTCTCTTTCCAAGTGAAAAATGTATTCTTGTCTTTCTGACAACTCAAATAGCGACAGGCCGGTTCATAACCATCATTCTTCCACAAACAATTAACCAACCATTGTAAATCGAGCAGGTCCGTTTGAAAATCATAATTAAAGTCCCCCTTCTCTCGCTGTCTTTTTTCGTTTCCCTGACAAGCAACAGGTAAAGAGCCCGTGACTTTCTTTCCAACAAAGAAAGCGTCAGTAGCCAGATAACGGCGATTAGTTAAATCATTTCCCCAAGAGTTAATCAAAGCAAAGCGCTCTTTTCTTTGATTAGGAGAGACTAATCCCAAAAAAAGGCGATATCTCCCCTCTTGCACTTCAGGAGTTTTCACCTCCAACTTAGTAGTAATAACTGAAGATTTGTCGGCAAACGGCCACTGATAAGTAGGAGGAGAAAGTGGCAATTCCCGATAGGCAATTACAAATCCTTCTTTCTCCCACTCTAAAAAGAGATTATAAGAGGCCGGAACCCATTTTTCCCCTTGAACAGAATAACTTACTAAAGGAGCAGCTCCTTTATTTCGCCATGAAACCGTTAAAGGGAAACTCTCTCCTGGATTAACTGGTGTCTGCACTTCTTTGGAAACCACCTCGATTTGCGCTCCTAAATTATCGGCTAGATTGCGGTGGATTTTCTCAAGACGGGAATTTCCCAAATCCCGAGAATATACGCAGTAGTAACTAACTCTTTCTTGGAGAAGAGAAGTAGAATAGACAGTTTCATAGCCGCAGTTGGGAAAAGTCTGGTCATCAAACCCGTTTCCTCCGGAATAAATACTTGGTCCCCATGGTTCCTGACCGCATTTGGTTTTAGGAGGATTGGTTGACCCCGAACAAAGACCAGAAAGAATAGCCACCCTTAACCCACAATCACTTGAGCGTGCTCCCAATCCCGCTGCTTTATACATTACCTTCATTCCATAACGAGAAAGAAGATCATTAAACCCTTGGTAAGAAGCTTCCCCTTTAGGAGCACTGCCGCCGATAATCATCATTGGAAAAGAAGGAAAGGCTTTATTGTATAAAGAAACTATTTGGTTAACTGCTTGAGAATAGACCCTGCCAAAACATCGATAGGAGTTTTCTTGAGAAGAACAAAGACCTTTGTTTTTTCCGAAGCGGCTCCCTTCCTGAACCCACTTCTCAAAATGATTATTCCCAATCCATAAACTAGTTGATCCCCACGCTCCCCCTACCGCAGGCTCTATATACTCTACTCTCCCTTTGAATCCTTCCCCCGGTAATCTTTTTCCTAAAAGATTAAGGAAATTTTCTAATTTCCTTTGATAAGTTTCATCCCAAGGAGCAGGAAATAAGCCATAATTAGAAGGCAACCAAGTTATATTTTTATCTTGCTTTATCCAAACGGGCCAGATAAAATCCCGTTCATTTCCCCCTCCTGGATAGACCATAAAATGAAGATAGACCTTCTTGTCCCCTTTTGTCGCCTCCATTATCTGCGCTTTCAAATTACTCCATCCCTTCTCATCAATCTTGTAATTACTCTCGGGCTGTAGTTTTCCCCAAAGCACAATCACCCCCCCTCCTTTAACATAATCTTTTCCCATATTGGCTGTTCCGTGACAAACAAAAAGCCCCTGACCAGGGTTATTATAACGAGGAGAAGTTGCTTGTAAGAAAAACTGTTTCCTGTCCCCCAAAAGTAAAAACAAAACACTTCCCAAAGCAAAAAAGATAAAAATCAGCTTCCTTCTGAGGCTCTTCGCTGCCATAAAAATCTTTTCATCCAAAAGCTTAAAGGTGAAATCAATAATTTACCCGAAGGCACTCCAGCCAATCGCGGGTGTTGACCACGCCGTTTTTATCAAAATCATAGGCAGGATCTTGAGTTCCCATCTTTGCTTCAAACTCCGACTGAACACAAGTCTTAACCAAGGTTCCCCCTGCTGCCGGAGAAGGAGAAACTGTCAAAGAAGCGCCTCCAGTTGGTGTGGGAGACAATGATTCTCCCCCCGCAGTTGTTTCCGCCTTTGTCCGGAATGACCAGGCAATCCCGTTGTTATCGTACAACGTCTCCCCTACCCTGATGCGGAAGTAATAAGTAGTGTTGGGCTTTAAAGGAGCAAGGGTTACCCGGTGAACAGTGGTTGGCTGGGTTTCTGGAACGCGCAGGATAAGATTTGAAGGATTAGCTCCATACTCTACTGTTCCCATTACCTCTTTGTCTGTCTGCCAAGAAATTGTTGCCGAAGTGGCAGTTACCTGAAAACGAACTCCCTTGGGCGCCTCTCCTCCTGCCGCTCCACCCAGATAGTTTTTCACCGTTTTTATTCCCACTACCGCGGCAATACCGGTAAGAATTAGCACTAAAACGATAATTACTGTCTTGATTATTTTTTTGTTATTCATCCTTTACTTTTGTTTTAAAATATTAACCCTAAAGCGCCTACTCCTAGCAAAATTCCGCCCAATAGCACCGTTAAAGACATCGGTGTTTCTATTCCCGTGGTAGGCAAAGCTGTTGGAGTAGGGGTAGAAACAGATGAGGTAGGTTCTGGTGTTGGCTGTTCTTCGGTCGTTCCTCCTGAACCTTCCTGGATAGTATATGTTCCTGAGCCAACAGCGGCACAGTCCAAAAGGTCATTCCCGTCTTTGTCCCAAACACTACTATCATTTTTTTCTCCTGCTTGGCAAACAAAAGTAGCTGTGGCTGTTCCTGTCGCTTTAGCTCTAAATTTAATAGTGGCAATTGCCCCAACAGTACTAACAGAAAAATTAGGGACGTTGGCAAAAGAATAAATATACACTTTTCCGGCCTCGTTTTCGATGTTATAAGTAAATCCTTCCGCTGTTCCTACTGTCTCGTCTTTAAAATAAGTTACTTCTTGAACATCAACAGCCTCTAATTTAGTGGCATCAAAACTCACCACCGCATCAATTGCCACTACCTCACTCCCCGCTGGATCCACTTTTACCTGAACATTGAACTGTTCTCCTGAAGAAACAGTATTAGTAGCCGGGTCAAGAAAAAGCCTTGCCGCCTGCGCTCTTCGAGGAAATACCAAAAAACTTCCTAAAACCAGCAAAATTAAAAGGAATTTTCTCCTCATTGATTAGATACTACTATTAACAAATCCTCCTTGGCAAGAGGTAATTCTTTCCCTTCGGTATTGATAATTTTACTTCCCGCTGGTTGTCCCTCTTTGGGTAATAGCACTTCTATCTTCCCTTTCCCTACCGCTAAGGGGTCAAAAGTAATCGTTGCCAGCTTGTGCTCTCCGGCAGTAATTTTAGTCTCTTTTTTCTCTCCTGAAACACCATTCAGGAAAGAAATAACGACTCTTCCTTTCTCCTGTTCTACTAAAGTTCTCGCTATTGTCTCAAACAGTCCCGCCTCTGCCTTAACTTTCTGGGGAAGAACACGGAAAAGCTCAGGATTGTACCTAATAACAATATCCATTCCCTCCAGCTTTTCCAAGTCTTTTTCGTTTTGAATAACCAAGTTTACCTTCAAGGGTTTACCCAACTTTATCTCTCCTGCTCCCAAAACAGCAATTTTTGCTACTGGCTTTTGCTCCTTCTCTTTCTTCTGAAGGTTTACTATTCGTTTGGGAAGACTTACTTTTCCCTTTCCCTCTTCACGATTCAAATAATCCACTATCCAAATGCTTTCTCCAATTACTATTAAAGCAATTATCATTGCCACCACCCAGGTGACTTTTGTGTTCTCTAAAATTGTTTTAGTTAATTTTCTTCGGGCAGTCATTTTCTCTCCTTTTTATTAATTTACTAACCTTTAATCGCTCTCATCATACCTTTCTGCCAAAGTTTGAAGGAACAAAACTACATCCCGACCAGAGACAGTCCCGTTGTAATCTAAATCACATCTCTCCCTCAGTTCTTCGTCATCAGAAGTAAGGGCTCTTCTAAGAAGACTGAAATCCTTCACATCTACCACGCCATCTTGTTTACCATCTTCATCAGGAATGTCACCGGCAAGAAGCGGCATTCCGGTGAAATCAAAGTCATTAACACCTTCTTGTAAACTTAGCTCTCCTTCTCCAAAACATCTTTGTTTTTGGTCGTTAACGCAGAATTTTCTTGCCAGATGTTTTGGCCCTTTAATAAAGATTGTATAACCATCTCCTGCGGGCACTCCTGTAAGAACTACCCGCCCAGAGAGAACTCCCTCATCATCAGACTTAACGGCAACATCATCAAACTCTTTCTCAAAAGAACCTTTTTTCACTTTTACCTTCACTACTTGATCGGGAATTTTGTAATTTACGTAATTAAACTTTATTTTGAAAGTCAACAAAGGCTCTTCTCCACTAGGAGCTTCAGTGGGGGAAACTTCCCCACTGGGTTCTGGTGACGGTGTCACCTCTGTCGGCGCGGCCGAAGGTGTTATCTCCGTAGGTGCCGGAGAGGGCTGTCCTTTTTGGCAGAAAGCCCAACACCACTCTCCCGTTTCGGGATTACAAGTGTCACAGTAATTATCTGCCCTCATGCACTCCCACCCTTCTTCTGGAGTAGTCCTTGCTATACATTGAGCCTTCCCGTAAAAACATCCTCCTTTACAACCTCCTGACGAAATGGGTGCTGAGGTAGGAGAAACCGTTGTTGTTATCGTATAATTACCCTCTCTAAAGATTGCTTCTTCCCCTTCAAACTCCACTGGCTTGGAAAAATTAGCATTGTCAGGCCGCAAAAATCCTTCTCCTTCTTTCTTCCCCTCGAAAGTTAACCGGAAAAGGGATACAGAACCGGAAAAAGACGCAGAGTCATCAGAGGTATTAAGTAAAATAAAGACTCTCCCTCCTTCATGACGAGTACTAAGAGAGCAATTCTCAAGAACTACCTCCGCCCCTTTTAGCTCCAAAACCTCATCGGAAAAAACAAGATGAAAACCTGCTGCTTTCTTACTTTTTTCTCCTAAATTAGCCTTAATTACCACCGTAAATTCTTCTCCTACTTTTACTGTTTTCTCTTGAGGATCAGGAAAAGCAACTATCCCCTCTTCTTCTGGCGCTGAAGTAGGAGATGGAGAAATGGTAAAAGCCAACTTTACCCCCCGCACCACTTCCTCTGTCCCTTCCTTACAATACCCTTCTCCCGTGCAGTAAATAATCTCTTCAGTTTGATCATCGCTTTCTCTTCCCACTACTAAATTAACTGATTCTTTTCTAACCTTAAAGGAAAAAAGCGGTGTTGGTCCCTTAGTCCAGGTATCACCACTTCTTGCCCCTACAATTCTCTTCCCCTCTGATTCATCAGTAATTCCACCAAGCATAAAGCCTCCTTCTCCTCTAATATCCTCCACCGCATCAATATCTTCTCCTTTCAGGTAAACATCAAAGGCGCTCAGCAAC
>JAGGVZ010000023.1 GCA_021157735.1 bacterium
TTTATGCTACCGCCGAAAATTTCACCAATGATTTGGTGGAAGCAATTAGAAGTAAAAATATGACCCAGTTTAAACAAAAATATCGTCAACCAGATGTTTTGATAATTGATGACATTCAATTTATCGCTGGGAAAGAATCTACTCAGGAAGAATTTTTCCACACCTTCAACTCTCTTTATATTGCCGAAAAACAAATCATCCTTACTTCCGATAGAAGACCAGAAGAAATCACCCCGGTGGAAGAAAGGCTTGTTTCCCGCTTCATGGGAGGATTAACAGTGGATATCCAACCTCCAGATTTTGAAATGCGGGTTGCCATTCTTAAACAAAAGGCGGAGGAAAAAAATGTTTCCCTTCCCGAGGGAGTAATCACTTTTATTGCCGAAACCGTACAATCAAATGCTCGTGAGCTAGATGGTGTTCTTTCCCAAATTATTGCCCGGGCCAAAGCCAAAGAGGAAAAAATCACCCTGGAATTAGTAAAAGAGTTCTTTGGAGTTCGCCGCCGCCAAGAAAAGAAAAAAATTAGCTATCGCCGGATTCTTTCTGTTGTTGCCAAGACCTTTCGGTTGAAAACTAAAGACATTTGTGGAAAAACAAGAAAAAAAGAAGTGGCTCTTGCCCGCCATATTGCCGCTTATCTTCTTCGTCGGGAACTAGAGCTTCCTTTGCAACAAGTGGGACAAATTCTCGGTGGTCGCGACCATACTACTATTATGCACGCAGAAGAAAAGATTGACCGAGCTTTTTCCACTAATCAACAATTAAGACACCAAATTATCCAAATTCAAAAACTCATCTATCAATGAAAACAGTAAATTTTCCACAAAAACCAAAATTTTTTCCACAAATTTTTCGACAAATATTGCCGAGTTTTCCGCCGAAAAAAACCCGAAATCAAAAAGATGTTATAAGACAAAAACAAGAAAAAAGACAAGAAAATCGCCATTTTTTGACTTTTACACGTCTTTCTCCTCCCCAGTTGAGTTTGGCTTTGCACTTATTGACATTACTTACAAATGTTAATACTATTTAATTAATCGTTTACAATAATAGAAAAGAGGAAAAATGAAAATTCAAATTTTACAAGAAGAGTTAACAAAAGGTTTAGCCACAGTTAGTCGCTTTGTTTCTTCTCGTCCCCAATTACCTATTTTAGCTAATATTCTCCTTAGTGCTGAGGAGGGAAAAATTGCTTTAAGTGCTACTGACCTTAATTTAGGAATTAATTATTGGTTGAAAGGAAAAATTGAAAAAGAGGGAAAAATCGCTATTCCTGCCCGAGAGGTAACAGAGTTTGTTTCCTATCTTGCCCCTGGACCTTTGGATTTAGTTTTAGAAAACAACATTTTAATAATTTCTTCACAAAGCAATAGAGCTAGTTTCGTGGGAATAAGTGGAAAAGAATTTCCTCAAATTCCCCAGTTGGATGAAAAAAGTGCTTTTGCTTTAAATAAAGAAGAATTTGTTAAGGCGGTAGGAGAAGTAAGCTTTGCCGCTGCCAACGATGAAACCAGACCGGTTTTGGAAGGGATTTATTGGCAATTTACTTCTGATGGATATCAGATGGTGGCGACTGATGGTTATCGGTTGTCTTTAAAAAAGGTAAAAACAAAAAGGGGCTCTCAAGAAAAAATTGTTTTTTTAGTTCCCGCGCGCAGTTTAGAGGAGGTAGTAAAACTAGGTGGGGAAGAAGAGGAAATAAAAGTTGGTTTGAGTGAAGATAAAAATCAGGTGGTTTTTGCCTTTTCTCAAGGGGAAGTTTCTTCTCGTCTTTTGGAGGGAGATTTTCCGGAATATGAAAAAATAATTCCCCAAGAAGGGAAAACAAAGGTTTGGTTGGATAAAGATGATTTTTATGCCGCCGTAAAAGCAGCGTCTGTTTTTGCTCGGGAGTCAGCTAATGTAGTAATTTTAAATGTGGATAAAAAAGAACTTACCGTTAAAGCTGACGCTCCCCAGATGGGAGAAAACCAAAATACTATTTCTGTTAAGGCCGAGGGAGAACCAATTAAAATTGCTTTTAACTTTCGCTTTTTACTTGATTTTTTGAATGCTGTTTCTTTAGAAAAGAAGGATTTGGTTTTGGAGTTTACCCAACCGCTTTCTCCAGCTTTGTTTAAATTGGAAGGAGACGATTCTTGGCTTCACGTGATTATGCCTGTTCGTCTTGAAGAAACCCAAACTTAAACTTTAATGTGGCTTTTTTCTTCTTCTTGTTTAATTTGTAAAAAAGGAGACAAGTTACTTTGTCAGGATTGTGAGGAAAAGTTACCCCAAGGAAGACCAATTTGTCCTGGCTGTCGCCAGCCAAGTTTTTTAGGGAAGACTCACTTTGTTTGCCAACGAAGAACCTATCTTGATGGGCTTTGGGCGCCTTTTCTTTATCAGAAAGAAGTAAAACTAATAGTAAAAGAATTTAAGTTTCTTTTGGTGAAGAGGTGGGGCGAGGTAATGGTAGATTTGTTAAGAAAAAATACCCCTAAAACCTTAGTTAATTATTGGCAAAGAAAGAAATTTGTTTTGAGTTCTTTACCTCTCCATTCTTACCGCCAACGGTGGCGGGGATTTAATCAGGCGGCGGTACTTGCCGAGGGGTTAGCAAAGGAGTGGGAGCTGGAGAAAAAGGATTTTCTGGTGCGTTGGCGGTTTGCTTTACCTCAGGTAGGGTTGTCAAAAAAAGAGAGAAAGAAAAATATCCAGGGACAATTTTTAGTTAAAGAAAAACCTTCTTTGCGAATAATTTTAGTTGACGATGTGTTTACTACCGGGAGTAGTTTGAATGAAGCGGCTAAAGTTCTTAAGAAAGAAGGAGTAAAGGAGGTTTGGGGGTTGGTATTTTGCCGGCGTTGAGGAAAATTGTGCTATACTGAAAAGAAGATGACAGAAAGAGAAATTCCGCCGGTAGAAAAGAAGCCGGAAAGACAGGGGGAAGTACCTCCAGAGGTACCCTCATTTTCTCAAGGAGAAACAGTTCAGTCATCGGCTTCGCCGGTTGTCAGCGATGACACCGGCCAGCCGCTTTTATATTCGGTACCCGATGAAGACGAGGTAATTAATTTACCGCTCAATCAAGAAGAAATAGAGGCGGGATTAAAAGAAAAAATCACCGAGGCAATAAAATGGTTGGCGGAATGGTGTTTGAAGATGTTAAAAATCTATCCTGATAAGGTGATTTCTACCCGGTCGTAAAGATGGAAATTTATGCTTTAGTAAAAAGCTATCTGGTCAATTTCTTTATTTTTTTACTCACCTTGGGTTTGGTGGGAGCAGGTTTGTTTTTGTTGGGATTTGCTTTTGTTTTGTGGTATCGCTGGCGAAAGAGAGAAAAAGAGGCGTTGGAATTTATTTTTTTGCGGGTGAGGGTTCCTGATAGCAACGAGGTAAAAATTGAGGCAATGGAACAAATTTTCTCTTCTCTTGCTTCTATTTACAAAGGAGGAAAATTTAAGTTTCTTCGTCCTCAACTTCATCTGAGTTTTGAAATTGTCGGCAGACCCGGGGATATTCGTTTTTATGTCGCTTGTCCTCGTCGTCTTAAAGATTTAGTTGAAAGACAGATCTACGGGGCTTATCAGGATGCAGAGATTGTTGAGGAGGAGGAATACAATATCTTTCCCAAAGAAGGAAAAGTGGCTTACGCTTGGTTGGAAACAAAAGGGCCTCCTTACAAACCTTTAAAAAGTTATCGGGAACTGACAGTTGATCCTCTTTCTTCAATTACCTCTGCTTTGGCGAAATTAAGAGAGGGAGAGGGAGCAGTGATTCAAGTGTTGGTTGCTCCGGCTGATAACAAGTGGCAAAAGGCAGGGAAGTCTTATGTTTCGGGCATTAAAAAGAACGAGGCCAACCCAGAAAAGGCGAACTTTAAAGTTGACGCCCAAACATTGGAAGCAATTGAGAATAAATGCTCCAAGCCTGGTTTTGAAACCTGTATTCGAATTGTTACTGTTGCTCCCACTAAAGAAGAGGCAGATTCTCATCTGCGCAATATCAAAACCGCTTTTGCCCAATTTAATTCCTCTTGGAATAGTTTGGGAGGAAGAAAGATTCGCTTTAAATACTGGTTTATGATTGATTTTATTTATCGCTATCAGCCGATTTTTTGGTGGAAAAAGAAAACAATTTTAAGTAGTGAGGAGTTGGCGGGAATTTATCACTTTCCTAATAAAATGGTGGAAACCCCGGGAATCGATTGGTTAAGGAGCAAACAGGCTCCTGCTCCCAGTAATCTTCCCACTAGTGGTCTTTATTTGGGAAAGAATGTCTACCGAGGTGAGGTAAGAAATGTTTATATTCAAGACAACGACCGCCGCCGTCATATTTATATTGTCGGAAAAACAGGGGTAGGAAAATCAGAACTTCTAAAAGAGATGATTATCCAAGATATCAAAGCAGGAAAAGGGGTTTGTTTTATTGATCCTCACGATACTGTAGAAAAAGTGTTGGAGTTAATTCCTCCGGAAAGAGCAGAAGATGTGATTTATTTTGACCCTTCTGATTTGGAAAGGCCAATGGGAATTAATTTAATGGAGGCAAGAACTGAGGACGAGAAGCATTTTATTACCGCCGCCATTATCAACTTAATGTACAAGCTTTACGATCCTTACAAAACCGGAATTGTTGGTCCTCGTTTTGAACATGCAATTAGAAACGCGATGCTAACGGTGATGTCCGAACCAGGAGCGACATTTATTGAGGTGGTAAGATGTCTTCAGGATCCTAGTTATGTTCAACATGTTTTGCCCAAAGTAAAAGATCCCATTGTCCGCCGTTACTGGACAGATCAGATTGCCAATACTTCTGATTTTCACAAGTCAGAAGTGCTTGATTATATTGTTTCCAAATTCGGCCCCTTTGTTACCAACCGGATGATTAGAAATATTATTGGTCAATCAAAGTCTTCTTTTGATTTCCGCAAAGTTATGGATGAGGGAAAAATTCTTTTGATTAATCTTGCCAAAGGAAAAATTGGGGAGGAAAACTCTTCTTTTTTGGGTTTAATTTTGGTTCCCCGAATTTTGATGGCGGCAATGAGCCGGCAGGATATTCCCGAAGAGCAGCGAAGAGACTTTTATCTGTATGTGGACGAGTTTCAGAATTTTGCTACTCCTGATTTTGCCCAGATTCTTTCCGAGGCGAGAAAATATCACTTGAACTTAGCAGTCGCCAACCAGTTTATTGGTCAAATGGAAGAAGAGGTAAAAAATGCTGTTTTTGGGAATGTGGGAACAATAATTTCCTTCCGGGTGGGGGTAGCCGATGCTAACTATCTTGCCCGGGAGTTTCAGCCTGTTTTTAGTGAGGAAGACCTTTTAAATGTGGAAAGATTCCACGCTTATGTTAAAACTATTGTCAACAACGAACCGGTTCCTCCTTTTTCCATGGATACTACCAAAGACATGAAAGAAGAGGAGAAAAAGAGGAATCCCAAACTGGCCCAAACAATTAAAAGATTGAGTTCTTTAAAATACGGGCGACCGCGGGAAATTGTTGAAGCAGAAATAGCCCAACGGGCAAGATTGTAACCTTACAATTCTTTTAACTTAATTGTCCTTTTGTTTTCTGGTTTTTCTATCAATTGAAGATATTTTTCTGTGGTAGAAATTCTTTGGTGACCAACAATGCGGGAGATAACATCCAAGGGAACTCCTGCTGCTAGTTGGTAGGCAATAAAGGTGTTTCTTAAATCATTGACTTTTACCCCTTCCAAACCTGATTTTTTAAAGTAGTTGCGCAAGGTACTGCGAATGTTTCTAATCAACAGGGGACGACCCGTTTTGGTGATGAAAAGATGGTTGGTGTTTGCTTCTCCGCGGACTGCCAGGTAATTTTCAATTGCTCTTTTGGCTGCCTGGTTTAAGGGAACCTTTCTTCCCGGATGGCTTTCGTAAGGTTGAATAATTATTTCTGTTTCTTTAATGTCGTTGAGGCGGAGGTTGGCGACTTCACCAATTCTTAATCCTGCCTGAAGCATCAGCTCTACAATAGCAGTAGTGCGGGGATCATGGCGGCAGGCATCGCGAAGAGCCCGATATTCAAGTGGCTTTAAAATTCGCGGTAAAGAGGGTTCTAGTTTGGGATGGGAAACATCGCGGCTTGGGTCTTCGGTAATAAGACCTTCTTTTTCTAGGAAGCGGAAGAAGCTTTTTAGAGAATTTAGTTTCCGGGAAATGGATTTGGGGGTGTATTTGTTTTTCTCCAGATGTCTTTTAAAATTTTCTATGTGTTTGGTTTTGATTTCTTCAATAGAAGAAATCCCTTCCTGAGCAAGGAAGGTTTGAAACTGATTTAAATCTCCCTGATATGCTATGATAGTATTGCTGGAACGACCTTGATTTTTAAGATTTTGAATAAAAAGACGAATAGTATTTTCAAGGGCCAGCGGATTAGAAGGACTGTTCATACTAGTCTTATAGTATCATGAATAAAGGCTTTATTCAAGGGAAAAAGTTTTTGGGGTGGTTGGTAGTGGGATTGGGGATTTTTTTCTTTTTTAATAATATGAGACAGTTTTATTCCCTCCATCAGGTAGAGAAAGCTCTTCAGGAAGCAAGGCTGCAAAATCAGTTTTTAAAAGAAGAAAGGGAAAGATTAAAGGAGAAAAAACAATATGTACAGACAGAGGATTTTGTGGAAAAGGAGGCACGGGAGAAGTTGGGATTAGGATTTCCCAATCAAGTAAAGTTGGTTTTGCCTGATTTTAAAAAGCCAGAGCCACAGATAGAAACAATTTCTTTGCCTGTTTGGCAACAATGGTGGGAGTTACTTTTCCCCTAAGGCGGCGGCAATTTCCCAGCCAAAATCACGAGCCGCTGTTGGTCCAGAAGCGGTGATTATTTTTCCGTCTCTCACTACTGGTTGGTCTACCCAAATAGCTCCTTGGTTTTTGAGATTTTCTTTTTCCGAAGAGAAGGCAGTAGCTCTTTTCCCTTTGAGAACCCCGGCGTTGGCAAGAATAGAGGGAGCAATACAGATGGCGGCAACCACTTTTCCTTGATCAACGGCTTCTTGGGCAAGATTTAAGGCGAGGAGATCGTCAAAATAAACACTGGCGCCTGTTCCACCCACAAAGACAACTGCTTGGTAGTCAGCCACAGCAATATCGGCAATAGTTTTTTTGACAGAAACAGTCCCTCCTAGCATTCCCTTTAAAACCCCGGTTTTTTGAGAGACGACTTCTGTTTGAAAACCAGCGGCTTCCAAAACCTTTTTGGTTTCAAAAAGTTCCTCATCACGAAAATTCTCCGGGGCGATTACTAAAAGAACCTTTTGCTTATTGGTTTCCATTTCTACCTTTTCATAATAGCAAAAATTTTTCCTGGGAGCAAAGTCAAAGAGCAGATAGTGCCAGCGGGCGGATTCGAACCGCCGACCTCGGGGTTATGAGACCCGCGCTCTAACCGCCTGAGCTACGCTGGCTTTTAGGTTGGGGTCTTTGTTGCGGGGCCAGGAGTTGAACCTGGTCTGTGAGGTTATGGGCCTCACGTGCAGCCGTACACTACCCCGCACGTCTGTTCTTTATTATACCAAAAAACTCCAGGTTGCCAAGGAAATTTTCTCCGCATAATTACCGAATTTTTTCCGCAAGCCTTTTCTCATTGATGAAAACTGGTTTCCTCGGTAAAATGAAGTAATGCCCAAGAAACCATTGGTAAGAGTTGATGTTTCCTGGCAAACTCCAAAGGTAGTTGTTTTTGGAGGAGGGAGTTTTTTGGGAAAAACTTTTCTTTCTCGCCTCCTGACTCACGAATTGGAGGTTTGGATAGATTCTTCCCAAGAAGATTTACCAGAAACAATTAAAAGCTTTTCTTTACAAGAGGATTGGCAAAGGCAGATTCCCGAAAAAATTGACTATGTGGTTGATTTTAAAAATTGCCAAGAAGCAGGAATTCTTGCTCAAAAGAAAAAAGCACGGTTGTTGACTGTTTTAAACCTAGAGAGAGAGAACGATTTCTCCTTTTCTGGAAAAATTGAAGACTGGCGACGGGTAAAGACGGCTTTTTTCTATGGTCCAGAAGAAGCTGCTCCCCAACCTTTGTTAAACAGAATCTTGGTTCAGGCGGTCTTAAATGAAAAAATCTCTTTACCTCTTTCTCAAACAGGAAAGGTTTATCCTCTTTATTTGGGGGATGCCAGCCAGTTTTTAGAACAGGCTCTTTTTTCTCCTCTTTTCCCTTCCGAAGCGGTAACATTGGCAGGAGAAGAGACTAGTTGGCAGGAGTTTCTTAATTTTCTGGAGGAAAAAGCCCAGTTTACCCAGGGAGTAAAAATAGAGAAAAGTTTTTCTTCTCCGGAGATTAACCCGGAAGAGCTAGAAAAACAGCGGGAAATTTTTCGTTGGCAGCCAACCACGTCTTGGCAAGAGGGAGTAGAAAAAACTCTTCAGTTTTTCTTTCAGAAAAAGGAAAAAGGTGAGGATTTGCTGATTTATTTGCAGCAGGAAGAAAAAAAGATAACTATTGAGAAAAAAGAACCACCCTTTTTCCTTGAAGAAGAGACAGGAGAGGTTGTTTCTCATGAAGAAGCAACCGAGAAAGAGGAAATTTCTCCTTTCTTTTGGGAGGAAGAAAAGAAATCGGTGAAAAAGAGAAAGAAGAAAAAGAAGAAAAAAAGAAAGAAAAGAAAAGAAACTGTTTCGGAAAAACCAGCGGCGCCATTGATAATTGAGGACCAATGGGAAGAAGAGCCGCTGTCAGTGGAAAAAGAAGAAAAAAGAGAGAAAGAAAAGAAGGAACAGAAGGAGATTTTGAAGTGGGAGAAAAAAGAAAAAAAAGAAGGGAAAAAGAAAAGGCTCAAAAAAGGATATTTTTGGGGATGGCTGGTGGTTTTGTTTTTTGTCCTTACCGGTAGTTGGTGGTTAGTTTTGGGAGAGTTGTTTTTGGGCAGCTATCATCTTTCTCGAAGCTGGCAGTCGATAAAAAATCACCATTGGCAGGAAGCAAAGAAGTCTTCTTTGCGGGCGAAAAAAGAATTTGCCACCAGTCTGGTAGTTTTGGAAAAGCGTCCCCAGAGGGTCTTTTTGTGTTGGGCACGGTTGGGATTTCAGGGGGCAAAAGTTATCTCCCAAGGAGGAGAGCTTTTTGCTGTTGTTAACCGGTTAGGAAAGGCTGTTCTTGCCGGAGGAGAATGGGAAGATTTTCCCAAAGAAATTCAAACCAAAGGGGAAGCACTGATAGAAGACATTGCTTTGTTAAGAGCGGAGATGAAGGGAGCAGGTACTTGTTTGCCGAAGGGATGGGCAAAAAAGATTACCAGTAAAGAAAAGCTTTTGGCAGAACAACAGGAGGTTTTGGAGAAAGGATTGAAAATAGCGCCTTTTTTGGATTGGTTAACAGGAAGAGAGCAACCCCGTCGTTTTCTTGTTTTGCTGCAAAACAACATGGAATTGCGTCCCACAGGAGGGTTTATTGGTTCGCTGGCAGTTTTACAATTTACTGATGGACAGTTAATTGATTTTAAAGTAAACGATGTCTATCAAGCCGATGGCCAATTAAAAGGTCATGTGGAACCACCTGCTCCTATTAAAAATATTTTGGGAGAAGGTGGTTGGTATCTTCGGGATAGTAACTGGAGTCCTGATTTTCCTGTTTCTGCCCAACGGGCGGCGTGGTTTTATCGCAAGGAAACAGGTCAGGAAA
>JAGGVZ010000062.1 GCA_021157735.1 bacterium
TAAAGAACCTTTGGAGATGGTTTCTTTGTTGGGCAATGTTTTTGTTGATGGAGAGAAGGGAGAATTGATTGTCCATGCTCATGCTAGTTTTGGCCGGCCCAATGGCGAGCTTTTAGGAGGTCACTTGGTAAGGGGGACAATTTCTGCTGCTTGCGAAATCATTGTTTTGCCTCTTTCTTCTCAATTTAAAAAATATTTTGACAAAGAGACGGGATTGAAGTTGGTGAAGGTAGAATAAAAACGGGCTCGCTTCGCTGTGCTCCCGGAGGGACTCTCACCGCGGTATGATCCCAATCTCCCCACCCTTTTTTATCAGCTCAAAAATCTTTCCCCAGGGAAAACACCCTCTCCAACCTTGGACTGTGGGGGTTCTCGCCCTCCGGAGTGCTCGCTTCGCTGTGCTCCCGGAGGGACTCGAACCCCCAATCTTGCGCTTAGGACGCGCCTGCTCTATCCAATTGAGCTACGGGAGCGCTTTTTATTGGTTATATTATATCAATTTTACCGGATTTTAACTTGATAGAGGTTGGGAGGGAGATGAGGATGCATGGAGGTGAGGACAATTAAGCTAGTGCCGTCAGGAGAGGGAAAAACATAACCGTTAATAAAAGACCCGGCAAAAAGGGTCTGTTTGTTGGTTCCATCTGTTTCCACGACTTTGATTTGATTGTTTTCGATGAAGATAAGGTGACTGTTGGTTGCCAGCCAGTAAAGGGGGAATTGGGTGGTGGCTAGATATTTTTCCAGCTGATCTTTTAAAGTGGGTTGCGACTCCTGGTTCTTTGAAGAGACAAACTTTTTCCAGTCAAGACCAATTTTTTCGCCTTCAATGATGAAAAAGTTGGTGTCCTCTTTGAGGTTATAAACATAAATTCGCCCTGGTTTAATATTTCTTTCCTCCGGCTGGGTAGAGCGAGCGGGAGGATGGGGGAGAAGGTCGTCAGGAAGAGTAGTTTCTTGGGTGGCGAGATAGAAGAACTTTTTTCGGTGGGGAGAAAAAGTAATTAAAGCTGCTGATTGGGTAGCGATTTCCTGCCACTGAGGAGGGAGTTTGGCAATTTTTTCCCGAAGGTTTTTGTTTCTTTCTTCAAGCCATTGATTTAGGAGGGAAGGAAGTTGGAAGCCAACATCTCGGAGCTGGTCAGAAGGAGTGAATTCCTCAGGAGAGAGAAGATAAGCGGCTGTGGGGGAATCCAGAGGACCAAAAAGCGCCAAAATCTTTTCTCCTTTGGGACTCCAGATAAATTTGGCTTTGCTCCAGTCGATGGCGGCTGTGTTTCTGGTTAATTGTTTGCTGGTGCTGCTGCGAATGGGGAAGCCGTTGCTGTTTAATTCGCTTACCCAGACCCCGTTTTTACTATGAGCTGAGGCTGAGGCAACACTGTAAACGATTCTTAAACCATCGGGAGATAAAGCAGGGTTAATTGCTCCAGTAGTGGTTAGCGGTTTTAAATCCGGAGCGGTGCGGAAAAGGTAAGCATTGGTTTGGTAAACAACCTCTTTTTTAATGGTGATTTTCTTTTCCCAGGGGAAATAACCGTCTTTTAAAAGGCGGATATTGTAATCTCCGGGGGTGAGGTTAATAGTGTCATCAGTTACCGTTACTAGTTTGTTGTTTATATATACCAAAGCTCCTTTGGGGATAGAATTGGCGGCCAAAAGACCGGTGGGGAAGATAGTTTTGCTTTTTAAATCAGGCCGGTAGCCGCGAACAAAAAGGGAAATAAAAAAAGTGGCGATTCCTATAAAGAGGGCAATGGTAGAGATAACCAGAAGAGGGCGCCAGCGTTTGGTAACACTTTTGATTTTTTTCTTCAGGCTTCTTTTTCGGGAGGTTTTCTTCTTCATTTTTGCTCCTTATGATAGCAAAAAAGAGGAGAAATAACAAATGGCAGAATAAAAAAAGGGGAAATTTTGCCGTTTTTCTCTGGGGAGTGCTATAATGAAAATAGGTCTTTTAAATCGCAATTAAAATATCATAATATATCAAAATGAATCTAACTAAGAAGCTAGCAATTGATTTGGGAACCGCTAATTCTTTGGTGTGGGAGGTAGGGGAGGGGTTGAAGATAAACGAGCCGACGGTAGTGGCAGTCAATATCGAAAGCAAGAAAGTTTTGGCAGTGGGGAAAGAGGCTAAGGAGATGTTGGGAAGAACACCGGAATATATAGAAGTAATCAGGCCGATGCGGGAGGGGGTGATTGCTGATTATGAGGTCACAGAGGCGATGCTCCGCTGGTTTATCCACCAAGTTACTTCCACGACCATTTTCAAGCCTACGGTGATGATTTGTGTTCCTGCTGGAGTGACTCAGGTAGAGCAGCGGGCAGTTTTAGATGCCGCTTTAAGCGCTGGAGCCAGAGTAGCCTACTTGATTGATGCTCCTTTGGCCGCAGCTATTGGCGCAGGCATTCCTATCAGTTCTCCTGCAGGCAATATGATTGTGGATATTGGTGGGGGAGCCTGTGAAGCGGCGGTGATTGCTTTAGGAGGAGTAGTAGTTCACCGCAGTACTCGAGTGGCAGGGAATAAACTGGATGAGGCAATTATGGAATGGTTGCGGAAAGAACACAATATTATTATTGGTGATCAAACTGCCGAAAAGGTAAAGATAGAGCTGGGAACAGCGTTGCCGGTAGAGAAGGAGAAGAAAATGGTGATTCAAGGGCGGGATATTGTTACTGGTCTTCCCAAAGAGGTGGAATTAACCTCCAATATTATTAATCAGGCGATTCAGGAGCCTTTGCGGGAAATTTTGGAGACGGTCCGTGGGGTTTTGGAGAAGACACCCCCGGAGCTAGTGGCGGATATCGTGGATAGGGGAGTAATTTTGTCGGGAGGAACTTCTCTTTTAAATAACCTAGATAAATTTCTAACAAGCCAAATTGGAGTTTCTTTTCATGTCGTTGATGAGCCTTTGCTGTCAGTGGTTAAAGGAACAGCTGTTGCCCTGGAGAATTTGGAAGTTTACGAGAAATCTTTGAAAAAATAAGTCCTATTAAAAATGGTAATTTTAGGGTAATTTTTGTGGAAAAATAGCTCAAGATACGGTCTTATAACCATTGAACATTGAAAAACTAAAAATATAAGAAAAAATTCGGACAGCTTTTGAAAGTTTTCCTGTTTTTGCGGGAAAAGATAGGAAATTTTTTGAATAACTGATTTGTTCAAAAGAGGAGATTTTTGGAATTTTTACTAACAAGGTTTGATTTCTTATAGTAAACAAACTGCCAAAGGGAAATTTCCAGAGATCAAAATATAGCATAGTTAATTTTTTATAAGTAGATAGCTTTACCTTTTATAACTATAAAACCTTGAAAAGTAGTCTTGGAAACATTTCCGGAAGAGAGAAAAAGTATTTAAAAATAGTTTGCAGCCGTTTTCATCTTATAAAATGCAGTTTATAGGTAGTAAAAAGACGAAAGTTTTTAAGTTCAAAGAAGGGATTTTTAGCCTCAAAGAAAGAAAAACAAGAGAAAACACCTCTTTTTCTTCTCAGAAAACTGCGAAAACACAGGAAAAATTTGCTTGTTTTTTTCTTTTAGCACCAATCTTTTTCCTCTGATAATTTTGCCTATTTTGAAAGGGTTTTGGGAAATAATTTTACCTATTCATAGGAATTTTTCTTAAAAAGCGCTCTTTCGGGCATTTTTCTCCCGGCAACTGAGGGAAAAGAGCTTTTTTGGGGCGTTTAGAGGTCCTCAGAGAGGAGAATATAGAAAGGAAAGGAAAAGATATTTAAAAAGGAAGGAGTTGCGGAAAATTCCTTTAAGAGAGATAAGAAAAAGAGGACAAAAGAAGGATTTTTGAGGAGAATCTTCGGAGTTTGGCTGTTTTTGTCTGTAAAAGGACTCTTGAGTGGTTTTGATACTTTTTGATTAGCTTTAGGACAAGAAATTGGGTAGAAGGAGGAAGAGAAAGGAAGGGAAAAAGAAGGAGAAGATTTTTTGCCGGGGGACTTTTTGTCTTTCTTTTTTTGACCTTTTGCTCCTTTTTTCTTAAAGAAAGTAACAAAGGAGGAAAATTTTGCTTCCTTTTTTATTTTTTGGGCGGAAAATTTCTCTTGTTATGGAAAAATACGGAAAGTTATTTTTCTTTGGTATTCTAAATGCTTTTTTATTAATTGATATATTACTTTTAAAAGTTTTTCACAACTATTTAACTCAAGCTAATTACCGTATTATTTTTACCGCAGAATTACTGAAAAATACAGAAAATAAAGAAATTTGGCCTTTATACCTGTGTAAACCAATGTGAAAAAAATTCAGCCGGCGGGATAAAGGGTGAAAAAGAAAAATGACCCGCCGGCTGAGCCGCACCTTTTCTATTGTTGACTATTCGCGGTTGCAAACTTGATTGCTTTTTTATTAATTTTGGCTTCTTCCAGAAGCCAAAATCCCATGTTCATTAACAGTTCGAACATGGGCAGTTGTCCTATTGCTATTAATAGGGCAACTGTCTTTTTTAGACCAAAAAGTAACGATCCGTCATACGTAAATTTAGCATCTATCACATAGATAAAGAAAACGGTACCCAGGAGAAAAAGATCGAGGATCCTCTCCAACTTTTCAAGAGGGGCTTTAAATCCCCAGCTGGAGATGACATCTTCGATTGTGGGAGCCATTCTCGCTCTTACTAACGCAAGAATGCCTGCTTCCACAAAGTTCAAAGAGAAACTTATTACAAAAACCAAGAGGGAGTTACCGCCTATTCCAATTCCAGTGGTGTACCCTTGGTACAAAAAGAAGGCAGCTCCTCCAATAAGACAACCGACTCCCACTATCTTCAAGAAACTTGGATGCGTTCTCATTTTTTTCCTCCTCTCTCTGTTAAAGTGCGGCGTCATATTATATCTTATAAGATTATAATTTGCAATTTTATAGGTTGTTAACAGGGGAAAATTTTTGTGCAAGATTGGCTTTTGGAAAAATTTTTTCTTTTTTGCCAAGTCCCGAGGGGTTTTTATTTTTGGGAGATTGGGAGAAAGTTTTAAGTTTTTTATTCTTTTTGAATACCCAGAAAAGCAAGGACAGCTTCTTTGCGATAGCGGCGGTCGCCGCGGGAGTTAATGCGAATGGCAGGCAGCTTTCCTTGCTTTCCCCAGCGTTTGACAGTAAGGGGAGA
>JAGGVZ010000052.1 GCA_021157735.1 bacterium
AGAAGGCAATGGATATTCCCGTTATTTCCACCGGTTGTCTTAGTTTGGATTTGGCCCTAGGAGTAGGGGGGATTCCCCGGGGAAGAATTACTGAAATCTACGGTCCGGAAGCCTCGGGAAAGACAACAGTTTGTCTCCATACTATTGCCGAAGCGCAAAAGCAAGGCGGTGTGGCGGCTTTTGTGGATGTGGAACATGCTTTAGATCCTCAGCGGGCGGAAGATATTGGGGTGAACCTCAACGATCTTCTTGTTTCTCAGCCGGATACCGGAGAGCAAGCTTTGGAGATCGTAGAAACTCTTGTTCGCTCCGGAGGAGTGGATATTGTTGTTGTTGATTCGGTGGCGGCTTTAGTTCCTCAAGCGGAGATTGAGGGAGAGATGGGAGACGCAATGATGGGGGTCCAGGCAAGGTTGATGTCTCAGGCTTTAAGGAAGCTGACGGGAGCAATTTCTAAATCAAAAACAGCGGTAGTTTTTACCAATCAAATCAGACATAAAATTGGCGTTTTTTTTGGTAATCCCGAAACTACCCCGGGAGGATTGGCGCTTAAATTTTATGCCTCGGTAAGAATTGATTTGCGCAAAACCGGGAATATTAAAAGAAGTGACGGAACGGTCATTGGTTCCATTCACCGGGCTAAAATTAAGAAAAACAAAGTTGCTCCTCCCTTTAAGGAGGCGGAATTCGAAATTATGAATATTGGCGGGATCTCTCAGAGTGGCTGCATTTTGGATTTAGGAGTTGAGTACGGGTTGATTAAGAAAAGCGGCGCTTTCTTTAAATGTCAAAACGAAGCTTTGGGACAGGGAAGAGAAGCAGCTAAAAGGTACCTGGAAAGTCATCCTAAATTGATGGCCTCTCTTAAGAAGGCAATTATGGCAGCGGCTAAGAAAACAGCTTGAATTTATGAAGAAGTGGCGGATTAGAAAAATTTCTCCGCAGAAAAAAGATTCCTCGCGGGTTAATGTAGATTTTGGCGATTTTGTTTTGGGATTTTCTCTTTTCTTGGTAAGAAAAAACCATCTTTCCGAAGGAGAAGAAATCTCCTTAAAACAGCTAAAAACTCTTTGGAAAAAGGAGATAAAAGAAAAATTAAAGAATAAAGCCCTTTCTCTTTTGGGAAGACGACCTCGTAGTGAAAAAGAGATAACTCAGCGGCTACATCAATATTTCCAAAAGTCTCACCTGGCCGAGAAGTTACCTTTTTTGGAGGAAAAAGAAAAAAAAGTTGTTGAGGAAGTGGTGAAGTTCTTGAAAAAAAGAGGACTTCTTGGAGATAAAGAGTTTTGCCGCTGGTGGTTGCAGCAACGGGTTAGTTTTCGTCCTCGTTCCTTAAAAGAGATTTTTCAAGAGTTAAGGAGAAAGGGAATAGCTAGAAAGGTGATTGAGGAGGTTTTCCAAGAAGAGGATTTTTCTGAAGAGGAGGCTTTAAAGAAGATTATTCTCAAAAAAAAGACAAGCTGGAGAAGATTAGGAAAGAAAAAAGGGAAAAATCGGGCTTTTCGCTATTTACTAGGGAGAGGTTTCTCCTACTCAATGGTAAAATCTCTCATTGACGAAATGAAAGTTTTCCAGTAGAATAGAAAAGTTAAAGTATTTTGGTTGTTGAAGATTAATAGGCCGTTATGTTAGTTAAAAATCTTCCTTTTCTTTTTCCGAGGCTTCTTTAATCTGGTTGCTGGAAGGGGCCGTTTTAATCTTCACAGCCAATAAGAAGGAGGAATAATGAACAAGATTTTTGCCAAAATTCTTTCTTTGTTTAAATCAAAGACCAAAAAAGAGAAGACCCCACCACCAGAAAAAAAGGTGGTGAAACCTGTAGAGACAAAAAGAGAAGACGTGGAGCAGGAGATAAAAAAGAAAGAGTTGGAGATGGTGCGGGTTTTGGAGGAAATCAACAAAAGAGAAAGAGAGGTAGAGAGAAAAAGTCGGCTGCTGGATGAGAGAGAGAACTATCTTCGCCGGAAAGAACAGTCTCTAGAGGCAAAACAGCGCGATATTTCTCGTAAACAGCAAGAGATTGAGCAGTTGAGGAAAAAACAGTTAGCGGCGTTGGAAGAGATTGCTGCTCTTTCTAAGGAAGAGGCAAGAAAGCAGATAATTAAGGAGACGGAAAAGAAGCTGACGGCTTGGATTGCGAGAAAAACCAAGGAGGCGGAAGAGACGATTAAAGCCAATGAAGAAGAGCTGTCCCGGGAGATTTTAGCCGAAGCTTTAAGGCACGGGGTGACAGATTTTGTTGCCGAATATACCGTTTCTTCGGTGGAGCTTCCCAATGAGGAGGTAAAAGGGAAGATTATTGGCCGGGAGGGAAGAAATATTCGCGCTTTTGAGCGAGCAACTGGGGTGGAGCTAGAGTTGGATGAGAGCAATGAGGTAAGAATTTCCTCTTTTGATGCTATCAGGAGAGAAATCGCCAAGATTTCTTTACAGAAACTCATTCGTGATGGCCGGATTCAGCCAGTAAGAATTGAAGAGGTAGTAAGACAAACAAAAGCCCAGATGGACAAAATTCTCTTGGAAGAAGGAAAAAAGATTTGCCAGGCAGTGGGTGTTTATAACCTTCCCACGGAGATTATCAAAACCATTGGTAAATACAAATACCGTTTTTCTTTTGGTCAGAATCTTGCTGTTCATACCATAGAGGAAACAAAAATTGGGGTGGCAATTGCTCATGAGCTAAAGGCAGATGTGAAAGTAGTGCGTCTTGGCTGCCTTCTTCACGATATTGGTAAGGTAATTACCGATGAGGAAGGAAGCCATGTTCAGGTGGGAGTAGATTTTTTGAAGCGTTTCCGTTTGCCCGAGAAGGTAATCGCCTGTGTGGCCGAGCATCATGAAGACAGACCTTTTTCTTCGGTAGAATCAGCCATTGTTTGGATTGCTGATGCTGCTTCTGGCTCTCGTCCCGGGGCGCGCTATCAGGCTCACGAAGAATATCTCAAAAGAATGACTCACATTGAAGAGACGGTAAAATCTTTTGAAGGGGTGAAAGACGTAGCTGCTTATCAAGCGGGAAGAGAAATTAGGGTCATTGTAGAACCGGAGAAGATTTCCGATGACGAGTTGACCATTTTAGTCCATAAAATTGCCGAAAAATTAGATGAAGAGGCCAAATGGGCAGGCCAGATTAGAATAACAGCTATTCGGGAAACAAGGGCAGCGGTGACTGCTCCGTTGCGGGGCACTGGTTGACAGTAAAGTTGAGTTGCGATAAAATATTGACAAATGAAAAAAAGCCAATTAATTGAGATTTTGGCCAATCGGCTGAAGTTAACCAAGAAGACAACCAAAGAAATTGTTGACGCTTTTTTGGAAGAGATTACCAAAGCTTTAGCTCAGGGAGAGAGAGTAAAACTTTCTGGTTTTGGTGTTTTTTGGACGCGACTTTTCAAGCCCAAGCAAGTGCTTCCTATCGGTCAAGATAAGAAAAAGAAAATTTCTTCCCGAAGAATGCCTCGTTTTACTCCGGGAACAGCATTGAAAAAAGCGGTTCGCTAACGGCTGTTGATGGAGGAGAATAAATTTCTGGTTATTTACGGCCCAACCGCAGTCGGAAAAACTTCGTTGGGAATAAAATTAGCCCGGGAATTTTCTGGAGAAATAATCTCTGCTGATAGTCGGCAAATTTACCGAGAGATGGATATCGGGACCGGGAAAGATCTCCCTCCAGGGGCAGTTTTTCACCAGGAGTTTGTTTACAAAAAGGGAGTGGCGGGTTGGTATTCTTTTTCCGGAGTAAAAGTGTGGCTTTTGGATGTTGTCTCTCCAGGAGAAAGATTTTCTGCTTTTGAGTGGGCAGTTTTGGCAGAAAAGGTGACAAGAAAAATTCTTCAGGAAAAAAAGAGGGTTTTTCTTTTGGGGGGAAGTGCTTTTTATCTGAAAGCCTTTCTGGAGGGAATAGATTATCAGCAAAAACCGGATTGGAAGCTAAGAGAAAAACTTTCCCGTCTTTCTTTAAGAGAACTTCAAGACAAATTAAAAAATATCTGGCCGGAGAGGTGGCAACAGCTAAATTACGCTGACCGCCATAATCCCCGCCGCCTGATTAGAGCTTTGGAAATTGCCCAGGGAGGGATAAGAAAGAGAGAGAAAAAGGAAAGGAATTTTTTAGGAATTAGGCTGGTGGCCTCTTTGTCTTTTTTGCGAAAACAAATTAAAAAAAGAGTTGAGGAGAGGCTGAAAAAAGGACTATTGAAGGAAATTGAGGCTCTTTTGAAGAAATATTCCTGGGAGAGTCCAGGGTTGAATTCGTTGGCTTATAAAGAATTTAAGCCCTTTTTTCAAGGGGAGGCAACTTTGGAGGAAGCTTGCCAGCGTTGGTTTCTTGATGAAGTTCATTATGCCAAAAGACAGCTTCTTTGGTTTAGAAATCATCCGTGTTTTGTTTCCGTCAGTAGGGAAGATGACGATTGGGAATTGGTAATTCACAAAAAAGTTAAAAAATGGTATTATGAAAAAAATGGCCGCTAGAAAAATTTCCGTAGAAATTTCTACCAAGACAATTGTCTTTACCCTTCTTCTCCTTATCGGAATTTGGCTTCTTTATCAAATCAAAGACATTCTTTTTGGCTTTTTTATTGCCTTGATTTTAGTGGGGGCATTGAATCCCACGGTAACTAAGTTGGAGAGGAAAGGATTTCCCCGCTGGTTGGCAATTTTGGTGATTTACATTTTTCTTCTTTCTTTTCTTGTTGGTGTTTTGGCAGGTTTAGTCCCTCCCCTTATTCAGCAAATTAGAGAACTGGGAAAAAGTATCCCCCAATTGGGAGAAAAACTTCCTTTTCTTCCTTCTGATTTTGTGGTTACCCAACTGAAGGGAGTAGGTGATGTTCCTTCGAGCGTTTTTCGTTTTACTGTTTCTATTTTTTCCAACACCTTTTCTTTGCTGGCGATTTTAGTGATTACTTTTTATGCTCTCTTGGAACATAAAAATTTAGATAAATATCTCTTTGATCTTTTTGGCCAAAAAGGAGAAATAAAAGGGAGAAGGATAATAAGAAAGATAGAAAATGTTTTGGGAGAGTGGGTAAGAGCCGAGGTTATTTTAATGGCATTTGTGGGAATTCTTTCTTATCTTGGTTTTCTTTTGCTGCGCTTGGAGTTTGCTTTACCGCTGGCTCTTCTGGCGGGATTGTTGGAAATTTTACCCAATGTTGGGCCAGTATTGGCGGCGGTGCCGGCGATAATTGTTGGCCTTTCCATTTCTCCTTTGATTGGCTTGGCTACTTTGGCATGGTGTTTTCTTGTTCAGCAAATTGAGAACAACTTTCTTGTTCCCCAGATTATGAAAAGTACCGTAGGAGTTAATCCGGTAATTACCTTGCTGAGCTTGGCAGTTGGTTTTCGTCTGGCAGGAGTAGGGGGAGCGATGTTGGCAATTCCTATTTATCTTACCGTCAAAACCCTGCTTTCTGAATTAACTTCTGCCTCGGAAAAATAAAAACTAATAAAGATTTGGAAAACAAAAAACTCCCTTAAGAAGAGAGTTGGTGGTGCTCTTAGAACCCGTAAGCCGGATTCTGTTTTAGGCAGTGATCTCTCTTTGCTCCCTACCTGGCGTAACGGCGAAGGCAGCCTCGCCATTTGGGATTGCTACCGAGAGGGTTGCCGCGCTGGCGTTGAGCCAACTTGACTCATCTTACGATGAGCCTCGTTTCACCTCCGACGTGAGGTCGGAGCTCGTCTCTGTGGCCCTCTCTTGTTCCGAGGGAAACCTCGGAAATCCCGGTTACCCGGGACATCGTGCCTTCGGTAGTCCGGACTTTCCTCTCCGCCTTAAAAAGACGGAGCCACTGCCCAGTTCTAAGAGCCTTCTATTTTATCACTTCCTTTGTTAATTTGCCAATTTACGCAAAAGAAACCCTGAGGTAAATCAGGGTTTCTTTTGTTGAAAACCAATATTTTCTTAGGCAGCAACGATTTTGTACATAGCCGTGCCGCAGTCAGGACAAACTGCTTTCAGCGCCGGGCGACCATTTTTTAAGGTTACCCTTTCATAATTTTCGCCGACGTCTTTTTTGGCGCGGCATTTGACGCAGTAGAATACCATTTCTTTTTTTCACCCCCTTTTCTCGGGCAGGAACATTTAATTTTCAAAAAGCCACTATTTTTTAAGGCGCCACCAATATAGCAGAAATTCCCCTAAAATTGCAACTCCCGATAAAAAAAGGCTTTTGAGAAGGTCTTTTTTGATTGCTTTGATATTCAAAACTTCTACTTTGGTTTCCCCAGAAGATGACGGTGGAGTTTGGGAAAAGCGAGAAGTAGCCGGATGAGAAGAAGGAAAGTTTTCCTGTTGAGAAAGCTTTCTTTTTAAAGAGAGAATAATTTTCTCTTTTCTTGTCTTTCTCTTCTTGCTCATTTTTAGCTAAATTATACCAGGATTTCTCCAAAAACCCAAATTCGTGTTGACACTGCTTTTTACCCCGCGGTAAAATTGACAGAATATTTAAAGCAAAAATGCCAGTGTGGGGAGTAATTTTTTTATTGCTATTGTGGAATGGGATAATAACCTTTTTGTTAATCCGTTGGCACCGTCAGCATCAAGTCTTAGTTCGGGGAACGGAGAAAAAAAGGGTTGAGGAGATTTTGGGAGAAATTCTAAGGGAGATTCAAAAGCAAGAGAAAAAAGAAAAAGAGCTAGAGGAAGAGATAAAAAAACTTTTTTTACAAGGAGAATTTCATTTTCAAAAGTTAGGATTGGTAAAGTTTAATCCCTTTGCCGAGATGGGAGGAAGTCAGAGCTTTTCTTTGGCTTTGTTGGACCAAAGAGGCTCGGGAATGGTTATCACTGGGTTGCATGGGCGCGATTTGACCAGGTTATATGTTAAAAAAGTAAAAGAGGGGAAGCCGGAAGAGGGAGAATTATCCCGAGAAGAAGAAATGGCCATTAAACAATGTTTAAAGCAAAGGAAAAGAAAGGAGAACAATGAAGATAGAAACAATTAAAGAAAAGATAAAAATTTCTTCTTGGTTGGTTTTCTTAGGGGTTTATCTTTTTGCCGGAGGAGTTACCTTTGGCGCCTTTTCTCTTTGGGGAAAGGAGGGAGAGATTGTTTCTCCGGAGGTACAAAAGGAAACGACAGAAACTCACCAGAGCCTCCAGACGGCTTTTTCCGGACCAAGAACAGAAGAATGTCCCATTAACGGGGAGTTTTTCACCAAGAAGCAGCGAGAAATTTGGGAGAAGAGGCGACCTCTTTTGGCAATGATTGAGAATCATCAGGAGTCACGTCCCCAGTCAGGTTTAACAAGGGCAGATGTCGTTTATGAAGCGGTGGCTGAGGGAGGAATCACTAGATTTATGGGAGTTTATTATTGTCGTGCTACCGAACCTTCTCCTCGGAAATATGATTTGGGACCGGTACGCTCGGCAAGAATCTACTTCCTGTCGTGGGCTCAAGAGTATGGAGAATATCCTCTTTATCTTCACGTTGGAGGAGCAGGAGAATGTGCTGATCCTACCGTGGATCCTCGAGCGAAAGCTCTTTGTAAAATTCAGCGTCTTGGCTGGTTAGATAAAGACCACTGGAATGATTTGAACCAATTTGCCCTTTCCTATAAAGTTTGTCGTCGCGAGCCGGGAAGGACAGGGGAAACAAAAGCCACGGAGCATACCATGTATTGTGACAGTCAGGCCGCCTGGCAAGAGGCAGAAAGAAGAAAGCTTGAGGGTTGGCCGGGAGAGTTTCGCCCCTGGCATTTTAAGGATGACAGCCCAGAAAAGACACCCACCGCTGAGGAGATATCTTTTCCTTTCTGGCGGGGTTATAAAGGATATGAGGTAACTTGGCAATATGATTCTCAGAACAATATTTATACCCGCTTTAACGGCGGACAGCCCCATATTGATTTTCTTACCAAAAAACCTTTACAGGCAAAAGTAGTTATTGTCCAGTTCACCCAAGAAATCGGTCCGGTTGATGAACACAAACATCTTCTTTACAAGACGGTGGGGAGAGGAAAAGCGTTGGTTTTTCAGGATGGAGGGGTTACTCAGGCAATCTGGAAAAAGAAAACAGAAGAGTCACGGACCTTGTTCTTTGATTTGAAAGGAAAAGAAATTAAGCTTAACCGGGGGCAAATTTGGATAGAAATTGTTCCCTTGGGAAATAAGGTAGAATATTAGGAGGAATTATTAGCAAAGAGTTCCTGCCCGGAGTAGGTAGTTTATGAATCCAAAAAGAAGCCTGGCAAGAATAATTACTTCCAAGACCAGGTTAAAACTTTTACGCCTGTTTTTCAGCCGCCCCAAGGAATCCTTTTATGTCCGTGAGGCTGTTTCCCTTACTGGAGAGGAAATCAACTCTGTCAGACGGGAGTTAGAGAACCTCAAACAAGCGGGAATTCTTGAGGATGAGAGACGGGGAAACAGGCTTTTTTATTCTCTTAATCCCTATCATCCTCTTTATGAAAACTTTTTGGAGCTTTTCGCCAAAATTGAAGGCTTGGGGGGAGAAATTATCAAGAATCGCTCTCGCTTAGGGGAGCTGAAATTAGTTCTTTTTTCGGGCCATTTTGTTTATTGGGAGGATAATCAAACCGAGGTGGATTTTTTGGTGGTAGGAAAAGTCGTTTTACCGGAGTTGGGGAAGCTGGTGATTGCCGAGGAGAAAAGAAGAGGACGAGAGATAAACTATGCGGTGATGGATGTTGAGGAGTTTAGACTGCGGAAAAGAAATCAAGACCCTTTTTTGTTAAATATTATTTTAAATAATCCGGTTGTTATCTTGGGGAACAAACGGGAGATTAGGAAAATTTAATGAAAAGAAAAGTTATTCGCACCGGAAACAGTTTGGCGGTGACTATTCCCGCCTCGTTTGCCGAGCGGGTCGGGATAAAAGAAGGAGATGAAGCAGAAATAGAAACAGATGAAGCAAGGAGTAGAATAAGAGTACAATTTGTCAGAAAACCACAGCAGATATCATTATTTAACGGCAAAAAGAAATGAAAGAAAGAAACAAAACGGTTTTTTGGTTTATCGTCGTTGTCACCTTGTTGTCATTCTTGGTTGCTTTGCCGGGGAAATTTGAAAAAGAAATCTCTTGGCGGGGAAAGAAACACAAGATTGCCTTCCACCGTCCTGATTTGGATTTTAAGATTGGCCCGTTGAAAATTTCCCGGCCTCTTTATCTGCATCGGGGAATGGATATTGCCGGAGGGGTTCATTTTGTTTTTCGGGCCAAAATGGACAAAATTCCCGGGGAAGACAGAGATAAAGCCTTGGAGTCTTTGCGAGAAAATATTCAACGGCGGGTTAATCTTTTTGGGGTAAGCGAGTCGTCTGTTTGGGTGACAAAGAATCTTGATGAATACCATTTGATTGTAGAAATTCCCGGTGATGTTGATCCTAAACAAGCGGCGTCCCTGATTGGCCAAACCGCCCAGTTGGATTTTCGTTTAGAGGAAACGCTACCTCCGGAAGCAACGGCAACAGCAACCATTTATGATTTGTTTGCTAAAGAAACAGGCTTGACTGGTGCTCATCTTAAAAGGGCAACGGTTGAATTTGACCCTAATACTGGAAAACCGCAAGTAGGCTTGGAGTTTAATGAGGAGGGAAAGAAAATTTTTGCCCGCATTACCAAAGAGAATGTTGGGAAAAGAATGGCTATTTTCTTGGATATGTTCCCCCTTTCCGCTCCGGTAATCAAAGAGCCAATTCTTAATGGTAAAGCGGTTATTAGCGGTGATTTTACCTTGGAGCAGGCGAAAAGGATGGTTAGTCAACTTAATGCGGGGGCGTTACCAGTGGAGATTGAAATGGTTCAGCAGCAGAAAATTGCTCCTACCTTGGGCAGTGATTCCATTCGGCGGGGGGTAATGGCAGGTTTGGTGGGAGTGGCCTTGGTGGCGTTTTTTATGATTGCCAACTACGGATTCTTGGGTGTTTTGGCTGTGGTAGGATTGGTGATTTATGGAATAATCAGTCT
>JAGGVZ010000051.1 GCA_021157735.1 bacterium
AGGACGTTCCACCCCGCTCGTTCCACCTTGACAACCGCTCGGCGTCTACTTTTTTCTCCTAAAGTGAGAAAAAATCTCGCTGAAAATGAAGCGGGAAAATTAAAGGTCGGTTCTCACTAATAAGATAAGTAATCTTCCTTCATTATGGCAAAATTTGAAGCAAAAAACGGCAATCTCTATATTGATGGAAAGAAAGTATTAAAGGGCTGGGAAAGTTTTTCAGGCTGGTATTGGTTTGGAACAGAGATAGAAGGCAAGCAGGACAGCATACTGGACAGCGGAGAGGTAGCAGAAAACGACACAATCTGGTTTGGCTTTGTCCAAGGAGTTTTTGAAGAATGGGGCAGTTGGAGCGAGGCAGAACTGAAAGAACAAATTAAAAAAGGCAGAGTTTGGGAAATCCCAAAAGCCAATTTGCCATACTCCGGAAGAAGAAGCTAAAATTATGAAGTTCACCATTTTTTTAGAAGACCTAAAAGATGAAATGATTGAGAGAATCAGGGAGGTTTTGAGATATGATTTAGCCGAGGAAATTGAGGAAGCTGTTGAACGAGGCATAGACAGACAGACAGCCGAAGCTGAAATCATAGACCATTACCTGAACACCCATAATTTTAGCCAAGAAATAGAACTATGAACAAGCAGTTAATGAAGTTTTGGATTACCTGCCCAAAATGTAAGCAGAAGTTCGGAGTTAAGCCAGAGATAGTAATGAAGTATATGGACCGGCTATTTGGCGAAATAGAGAGCAGAATCCAAAAAAAGGGACAAGAACTCCAGCAGAGAAAGAGCCAGCAGGAACAGGAGCAGTAAGTCAGAACGAAAAAAAGAGGGGGCTTCCTTGTGGTCCCCTCTTTTTATTTTTGGCGAGCGCTCCCACCCACCCCCGAGAAAAGCAATTGTTTTTCTCGGTTCAATGTTAAATAAATTAAAAATGCTGTTATGACATTTTATCCACTTGACAGCATACCATCATACCATTAAAATTAAATAAGGTATGGCTGTTTATTCTATAACAAACCAAAAAGGCGGTGTCGGAAAATCAACAACCTGTGCCTCATTAGGGACGGCTTTAACTGAAAAAGGTAAGAAAGTTTTGTTAGTTGATCTAGACCCTCAGGCAGGCCTAACCACTGTTTTGGGTTTTAATCCTGACTCTTTTGAAACCACTATCTACAATGCTCTTTTATATCCGGAAAAGCAGATAATTAAGGAGATAATTAAAAAAACAAAGGTCGATAACCTCTACTTCACTCCCTCAAATCTTGACTTGTCAGGAGCCGAAGGAGAACTGTTAGGAGAAATCGGCTGGGACCGGAACTTAAAAGAAGCTCTATCCCCTATCCTGAATGACTTTGATTTTGTTTTAATTGATTGCCCGCCAAGTTTAGGTGTTTTAACTACTAATGCCTTAATGGCGGCTGAGCGAGTTATTATACCAGTTCAGACAGAATATCTTTCTTTTAGGAGCTTAAAGCAGTTAAACAGCATTATTTCTAAGGTAAAAGCCAAGGGCAATCCCGCCTTAAAAGAAAAAGTGCTGAGAACTATGCACAACACCAGAACTATCCACAGCCGGGAGACATCAGAGGAACTAGAAAAGCTATTTAAGGGTAAAATCTATAAAACCCTTGTAAAAAGAACCATAAAATTCGCTGATTCTGCTCTGGCCGGAGAGCCGATTCTGGTATTTGCCAGAAAATCAGACGGCGCTCTGGCTTACAGGGAATTAGCCGAAGAAATAATCCATGAGCAAAAGACCAACCATTAAAGGCAAAGGGGCCGATCTTTTTCTTGGAGAGACGGAAAGAATTAAAAAGAAAATCCCTTCTTTAAGAAAGGGTAAAATTACTTTTTACCTCTCCCCTTCTCTAATAGAGAAACTAGATAAAATCTGGCTGACTTTAAGGAGAGAGAATAAAAAAATCAGCAAGTCCGATATAATCACCAAAGGTTTGGATAATATTTTAGAGGACTTTGAGAAAAAAGGCCCGGAAAGCGAAATTTCCAAATACCTTATCAGGTAAAATCTTCATCTATTAAAAGATTTAATGTTTTGCTGTTATACCATTTTACTGGTATAATGGTAAAAAGAGCATTTTACCTTATTGATATGACTCTAAAACAGGTTGTTTTTCAGGCAGTTCAACAACTGCTGGAAGAAGGAAAAACCGAGTTTAGCGCTGACCAGATCTGTCAGAAGGGGTTAGAAATAGACCCTTCCAAAAAGAGACGCTCAATTCTAGGAACAATCTCCGGCTTGACTAAAGGCGGTTCCCACCAGTTTTATACTGAAAAAGACCAGTTTTTAGAGAGAATTAAGTATAATCTCTATAAATACTCCCCTGCTCCTACCCATTACCCAGAAACAAACCAGAAATCAGCCCAGAATAGCGTGGTTGAAAGTAAATAATAGCGATATTGGAAGTAAGAAATAGAGAGGTTGGAAGTAAGGATTAGCGTGGTTGGAAGTAAGAAATAGAGAGGTTGGAAGTAAGGATTAGCGTGGTTGGAAGTAAGAAATAGAGAGGTTGGAAGTAAGAAAATACTCTGAATTACCGCATAAAAGAATTAAATTCGGCTTTCCCTAATTATATTTAAGTATTATAATTATATTAACCGTTATTAAAAGAAAACGGTATTAAAAATTTTTTATTTTATGATAGAAGACTCGCTCGAAGGATTCTTCGAGAAATACAAAAATATGGCTGGCAGAAAATACTTGCCCGCACCCAATAAGAGCAGGGAAGACGACAAAAAGCCAGTCAAAAAAGAGAAAGAGGAACTGCTTTTACCCGAAATTATTAAATCAGAGGTCAATTTTTTAGTGCTTCCTTTTTTCGCTCTTTCAACCAAAGGACTAAAGAAAAAAACCGAGATAGAATACAAAACAGTAGTTAAAAGGGGGAAAGAGAAACTGGAAATCGTCTGGAATGTATCCTCAAACCCAAAATATGGCTATCCCGGGCCATTTGATAAAGAAGTTCACAAAGCAATAGAATGGATAATCAGCCGAAAGAAATTACCGATTGAAAATCCTGTCTGTATCGGCAGTTTATATAATCTAGCCAAGATAATAGGAATTAAGCCCTCAAAAAAGGGCGGCTATCCGGGCTGGATTTACAAAGATATTAAAGAGGCCTTGGAAAGAATAATTTTTACTGGAATAAAATCAAGAGGGGCTTTTTACTCAAAAGGTAAAAAGAAATGGATAGAGGACGCCTTTCATCTTTACGACCGAGTGGTCTTAAAAGGGGAGCAGTTAGATAACAAGGAAATCGCTGACACTAATTTTCTTTATTTAAGCAGTTGGTATCTTCAAAGTTTGAATGCCAGATATGTTAAACCCCTTAACTACCACTACTACAAACAATTAAGAACACCGATTGCCTCTCGTCTCTACGAACTTTTAGGAGTTAAGTTTTTCGGATTACCGAAAAACCAACCCTATGTCCGTTATAAATACTCAACTCTTTGTCAGTTATTACCGATTACCAGACAAAAATATCTGTCAGCGGCTAAACAGAAACTAGATCCGGCCCACCGGGAACTTAAAAGAACCGAGTTTTTGGCTGACTACTGCTGGGAGAAGAATGAAGTCATTACCGGTTATAAAGAGCTGTCGGACTGGTATCTGACATACTACCCGGGCAAGCAAGCCAAGAGAGAAATGAGAAAAGCCAAAATGCTTACCCAAAAAAACGAAGAAAACTCAAAAGAAACAGGAGGGCAAGAAAGACAGGATTTAATCCTTCAAGACATTTTAGAGATTACCGGAGACCACCACTCAAAAATGTTTTATCAAAAGGTCGTTCGGCAAGTGCCTGAATCAATTATCAGGCAGGCCCTTTCAGAAACCAAAGTGGCCAAACTAGAAGGTAAGGCCGGAAACCCGGCCAAGTACTTTACTTTTTTAATAAAAAAAATTTCTTCTACGCGGGGAATCAAGCTCTAAATCCTTAAATTTTTTTATCTGAAAAGTTGTCCTTTAGTTGACCTTTTAAGAAGGTCAGTTTTTCACAGATTTTATCGGGCGATTTTCCCGATAAAATCAACGGCTGGCTGGATGTCGGTCGGTTGCTTCGCACCCTCCCGACTTCCGCCCTTTTCCCTCCCTCACTCGCTCCGCTCGTTCGGTCGGGCTTCGCCAAAACCCTTAATCGGGTTTTGGCTCGGGTTCGCTTCGCTCACCAAAAGTGCGGAAGTCGGGAGGCCTCGAATTTCTATCATTAAAAGTTTTGAAAAACCCTGCTGAAAAAGAAGTTCGGTCTTGTTCTTCGAACAAGCAAGTTCTAAAAACCCCAGCGTGGTTTTTAGAACCCAAACTACTTTTTCATTTTCAAAACTTTTAATTCCTCCTCGCTTCGCTCGGAGAGAAATTCGGCCTCCCTCCATCCAGCCAGCCGACGCGGTCCGCTTTGGAGCGGACTAAACAAAAAGAACAACTTTATACTGGTAAGATGGCTTACCAGCACAACAGCAAAAAATGTCAAAATTCAAACATAAATACCAAAAATTCAAAAGAGCCAGAATCCCGCCTAGGTTCCGGCTAACCAAAAAAGACAGAGAGATTCTAGAAGAACTGGCCAGCTACCGGGTTTTAGATACAAAGCAAATCTCTCTACTTCACCCGGAAATGGCCGAGAGGACTATCAGGCGCCGGCTCCTTTATCTATTTCAAAACGGTTTTATAGACAGACCGATTCATCAGTTCTCTCATCAGTACCGGGAGTTCAGTCATATCATCTATGCTTTGGGAAGGGAAGGAGCAAAACTGGTTTTTTCCGACCGCCGGGTCAGAATTAACTGGACAGAAAAGAACAGGCAAATAAAGACCACCTTTCTCAGACACAATTTAATGGTTTCAAATTTCAGAGTGGCTTTAACTTTGGCTTTGAGAAAAACTGCTAAATCAAAACTCCTGAACTGGGAGGAAGAAGAAATTAAGCAAGTCCTTTTTCACGAAGGGGAGCGTCTGTTTCTCAACCCGGACGCCTTCTTTACTATCGAAGATAGGGGAGAATATCTCCATTATTTTTTGGAAGCTGACTGCTCAACTATGAGGCACAAAAGATTTCTGGCAAAAATGCGGGCCTACTGGCAATGGTGGAAAGAAGGAGGCCACAAAGAAAAGTTTAACATCACCAAGTTCAGGGTTTTAACCATTACTCTGACGCCGGCCAGAAAAGAAAACCTGAGACGCTTGACTAAACAAGCCGACGATCGCCAGCAAGGAAGCGAGATGTTTTTATTCGCCTGCGAAACCGATTATAATTTAGAAAAACCCAAGTCAATTCTTAAACCAATTTGGCAGTCCCCAAGAGATGATAAATATCATCATCTCTTAGAATAGAAAAGGTCGGGGGACGGCTCATTTAAAATTAAAACATTATATATGAAGCTTTCAGATTTAGGAAAAATAATGAGGGGAGAGAAAATAATTCTCAAAGACGAAAAGATATTGGAAAAGTGGTCTATAGTAATTGAAAACGCAGAAGGAGAGGGAGAAAAAGTTTTGAAGACAACCGAAAACTTAATTGGCCAGAGAGAAATACCTAAAATAGAGACAAAGAGAATTTTAGTTAGTCCGGAAGAAAAAATGGGCAGTAGTTATGAATCTCAGGAGAGAGAATATCTCAGAGTAACAAGCCACCAGTTTGGTTTAAGGGATTTTAAAATGTATGTGGGAGCAAGAGACTACGGTAAAAATCTTGACTGCCAGTGGTACTTAACCTGTGAACCTGGTCTCATAAAAAAAGCAGTTTCTGGATTGATTGGTATTAGTAAAATGAACCCAGCAGAATTCTCAACAAATGCTTTGTCTTATGCGTTAGATTTATTCCAACAACAAGACCTTACCACTTATGTGACCCTTGTTCATCATGCTGTTCTTAAAGCGGTAGGAGAGGTAATGAAAAAGAAAGGCCAAGACCCTTCTAAAATAGACCGGAGGTCGAGAGGTTTCTTAAATATCACTTAAGAGGTTTTTTACTATGGCAAAATTAAAAGAGGAAAAAATCCTTGAAGAATGGTCTTATCTAATTGAAGGCGCCGAAGGAAAAAGCGAGCAGGTCTTTAAGCTGACCGAGAAAAACATCGACAAGGTTCAGCCACCGCAGGTCGAGCTGGAAAGAGAAATGATTAGGCCGGTAGGCACTTTGGTTGGCTTTTTTACAACCAAGAAAAGAGAGTTTCTGGTAGCCAGCAACAAGTATCTAAAAGGATACAAAATCTATCTGGGAGCAAGGGACTACGGAAAACAGTTAATGGTTTCTTGGTATTTGATTGGCGAGGCCGGGGTTCTGGCAAAACTGGCAGATATTATGGCCAAGCACTGGATTCTCGGTTTTATATTTTTACCTTTCTACCTGATTATTCTGCTTTTACAGATGATTTGGAAAAAATCAGTTACGCTTGAAAACATGAATCTCTTTGACAGAGAGGAAGCCACCGCCTACATTACTACTGTTCACCATGCTGTTTTAGAAGCAGTCGCCGACATTATGAAAGGACTTAACCAAGACCCTTCTAAAATAGACAAAAGAACCAAAGGTTTCCTTAATATCACCTAAAAATGGCTCTCAAACCCCTCAAATCGGCTCTTAAACGCCTTCTCCAAAGGAAAAGGAAGAAAGAGACACAAAAACCCAGAAGAAGGTCTAAAAAGCCCAAAATCAAGGCAAGAATACCAAAAGAGAATGAATTAGCCTTAGGTTTGGAAGTTAACTGGGACGAGAAAACCGAAAGAGAAGTTTGGATATCAAAAGGGATTAGTCAGAAAGACCGCTCGGCCCATTTCTATGTAGTTGGAGCAACCCGAATGGGCAAGACCAGATTTTTGGAATATCTGATCCAGCAAGATATTGTTCAACGGAAGGGCTTTGGAATAATAGACCCTCATGGAGATCTCTTTGAGGACATCAAAGGCTGTCTTTATATCTGCTATTCGCAGATGCCCGGTAAATCGCTGGAAGACGATGTAGTGATAATTGACCCGACCGATCCTGAAAAGACAGCGGTCTTTAATCCCTTAGAAAGAATAGAAGGGGCTGGCTCAGGCAAACTGGCTAGCCAGCTGACTATGGCCTTTCAGAAAATCTGGGCTAACTTTTGGGGGCCCCGCATGGAGAATATTTTAAGGAATTCTTTAATCGCCCTTTCTGAAGCCGACCTCACCTTGGCCGAAATTCCTCTCCTTTTAACCAATAAGGTTTTCCGAAAGCGGGTGTTGGAAAAAGTTAAGGACACTGACTGCCGAGATTACTTTGAAACCGACTATGAATCCCTAACCTTCAAGACCAAAAGGGAATGGATAGAATCAACTCTTAACAAAGTGCGGGCTTTTCTCTCCCGAGAGGAGGCAAGGCATATCCTATCAGCTCGGAAAAGCAGTTTTAATCTTAGAGAGATAATTGACGGCCAAAAAGTTTTACTGGTCAACCTTGATAAGGGACAACTTGGGGACACCAGCGACCTCTTAGGGTCCCTCTTAATGGCTAAAATTCAAATGGCCGCTTTTTCCCGGCGGGATTTACTGCCTGAGGAAAGAACCCCTTTTTATCTTTATATTGACGAGTTCCAGAACTTTGCTTCAGAAAGTTTTACTGAAACTTTAGCCGAAGCGGCAAAATACGGACTTTCTCTGGTAATCGCTCATCAGAACTTGGCTCAACTGCCACAGGAGCTAAGGGCCTCAATTTTGGGCAACTGCGGAATCCAGATTTATTTTAGAGTGGGCAGAAAAGACGCTGACATATTAGCTAAAGAGGGTTTCCGGACCACTGGTTTGGCAATCAAAGATATGAAAATCGGAGACAAAACCGTTACTCCGATTTACTTTTCCTATCCAGAGGAATGGGAAAACTACATCAAAGGACTTCAAGATCTGTCCCCGCGCTGGTTTTGGGCAATCCAAAAAATCACTGGTGAGGCCTTAGAGCTTTATGTACCGGACGTTGAAGAACCTTGGAAATTAGTAGAAATGTCGCCAAAGGAGTTTAGAAAAAAGGTAGCCGAGGCCGGAATAGGGAAAAAGTACCTGAGAAAAAGAAAAGACATTGAAAAAGAGTACCAAAAACGCCGGGCCAAACTCTCGGCTGTTTCTGAGCCGAAGGACTTTCGTGAGAAAACGCCGAGGCAAGAGAAAAAGGACCAAAAACAGAAAAATTTCCAAAAACCTTAAAAAACGGCTTTCTAAAATGCCCGTAGAGAGCTTAGAAAACTTTGAGATAACCCATAACACCTCTAAGAGCGAGAAAAATCAAAATCCTAAAAACCGCTCCTTCGGAAAAATCACTTAACGAAAATTTTTTCTAAAACCGCTCTGCTATCAAATCGTATTAAAACACCATTTGATTTTTAGAAAACATTTTCTATAATTTTTCCTTCAGTCGCTTTTCTCAAAGAGGCCGCCTTCGTCGGAAACTCGCCTTCGCTTTTTCCTTGAAGTCGTCTCTTTCAGAAATTTTTAGGAAAACAGCCTGCTTATCCATTTCACCTTCCTAAACTGCCGGCCGAGAAACTCGCCGACAAGTTTAGGAACTCGCTTTTGCTCGGCAAAAGCCAGCGAGGTTGAAACGGCTTGCGCAGGCTCTTCAGGTTCTATTACCGACGGGACTGCTTCTTTTTCCCCGAACCATTTTCTAATTCTTTCTTCAACCACTTTTCTTTTTTTAGTAAATCTCTCTCTGGCTACCCTAATTACTATTTCTTTCTCAGCTTCATTACCTTCTTTTTCAAAGGGAGGTAGAGTGATAGCCGAGAAGGGCTGGGACATTTTGCCGTCAATTAGAAGTTTTAGATAGATGTGATAGTTTTCCAAGTTTTCTATATCTTCGCTATTAAAAACGGGCTTGAATTCCTCGGCCAGTTCTTTGGCATCAATACTACCGGTTCTAAAAGCAATGATAGTGCCGACATTACCAAAGACGGACTGCTTGACGCTTTCAGAAAGCTGGTATAAATACTGGTGGGCTAGTACCAGATTGAGACGGTACTTCCTTGCCTCGGAGAGAATGGAAGGGAAGACATCGGTGCTGAAGTTTTGAAACTCATCAACATAAACATAAAAGTCCTTCCTCTGGCTTATGGGCAGATTTTGTCTCTCCAAAGCGGCTAGATAAAGTTTGGTGACAACGATTGAACCCAGCAGGTTGGCCTTGTCTTCACCTATTCGGCCCTTAGCCAGATTAACCAGAAGTATTCTCTGATTATCTATAATAAACTTTAAGTTGACAGTACTAGTTGGCTGCCCAACAATGTTTCTTAAAGGCGAACTAGTTAGGAGTTGACCAATTTTATTCTGAACAGGGGAGATTACTTCTTTTTTGAACTTTGGAGAGTATTTAGCAAAATCCTCGGTCCAGAATAATTTAACCACTGGATCCTTTATCTGTTTGACTATTCTTTCCCTGAACCTTTTATCTATTAAAATCCGGTAAACTCCGAGCAGAGTATTGCCCGGAGTGTCCATTAGGGCCAAAACCGAGTTATAGAGAACATACTCCAATCTTGGCCCCCAGAACTCCTTCCAGAGGTGCTTAAAGACCGAAACCAGAGAGGAAGCCACCAGCTGTTTTTCTTCCTCATTTCTGGCCTCTAAAATGTTCAAGCCAATAGGATTGTCGGTGTCGGCCGGATTAAAATAGACAACCTGATTAACCCTTTGTTTAGGAATATAGCTTAGAAGATCCTCTACCAAATCGCCGTGTGGGTCAACCAGAGCCAAGCCCTGACCTGCTCTGAGGTCCTGAATAACCATGTTTTTGAGCAGAGTGGACTTGCCGGTTCCTGTTTTACCGACTAGATAAATATGATGCCTGCGATCTTCGGTCTTTATCCCGAATTTTTTAAACTCATTGCGGAAAGTGGTCTGGCCGATAAAGTTTATTGCCATAATAAAAGGACGCTGAAAAAAGGGCGCCCTCTTATTACAATGTCAATTCCTTATATTTTATAAATAGTTTCATTCCTTTCTAAGACAACCGGGAGAGATTGCCTTGGAACCGCCGAGTTTATCTCCCTAAACCCGACTGCCTAAAGCACCAATTGGCACGAGCTTTAGGGGTAATGAAACTTCTTATATTTTCCCACACTTTCAAAAACAAGTCAAGTTGACAAAAGAGTTTTCCTGTAGTCATTGTTTCTATTTTTTTATAGGATTCATTTTTTTTGGCTGGTGAAGGATAGAAAAAATGGCTACAAGAAGTTATAATAAAAGAAGGGATGGTTAGAAATCGAGAGCAGGAGAGCTCTTTTATAACCCTATCACCTCGATGGAATTAAAACAACCTAGACAATCATCTTTATTTAAAAAAAGAAGGGCGTTCAAAACCGAGTCCTTTATCTATCCTGAAAAAATTGATAGCAGTTTTCCTATTAGTTTAACCCTCGGCCTTTACAAGAATTTTCTTTCGGCTCAGTACTCTTTATTTACGGTAAAGGCCTTTATTTCCGACATCAGGGCTTTAGCCCGGGTATTAAAAGATAAGAAAATCGGAGAAATCACTACTGACGATCTTAACTTCTTTTTATCTTCTCTGAAAGAAAAAGAACAAAGTCAGAAGACCATTTCCAGAAGAACCACTACTTTAAAAAACTATTTTAATTGGCTCTCCAAACAGAAAATCATCTCTTACAATCCGGCTGAAAAGATAATTTACCGAAGGCCTGTGGCCTCATTGCCACAGATTTTATTTGAGGCAGAGCAAAAAAATCTTTTAGAACAGGCCTCTTTGAATCCCAGAACTTACCTTCTGATCCTTCTTCTCTTAGAAGCCGGCTTAAAAAAAGATGAACTTTTGAATCTGGAAGTAAGAGATATAGACACTTCAAATCAATTTAGGCCCGAGGTCTGGATAAGAAGCAAAAACCCCAGAAAAGAGAGGCGCTTAAAACTGCCGGCCGAGTTCACCGCGACTTACCAAAACTACTTAAAAGAATTCCGAATAAGAGAAAAACTTTTTGAGATGTCAGACAGAAATCTGACTTATATTTTATCTGACCTTAGAAGAAGAACGGGAATCAAAAAGAAAATAACCTGCCAGATATTAAGAGACACTTTTGCCGTCAACCAATTGAAGCGGGGAGAATCTATTAACGCTGTCTTTAAGAAACTAGGTTTAGCTCCGACCAGCTGGAATCAAGAAACAAAAGAAAAATACTTAAAACTATCAAGCCCAGCCCTTTAGTTTTATTTTCACTTTTCTTATAGATATTGAAATATGTTAAAAACCTTTTTCAAAAAGTTTTTAGGAAAGAAAACACCTGTTAATAAAAAGAGAGAACCTATATCAAAAATAGCAAAAAGATTAGCTGTGGGAGAGTGTGTCGACGGAAAACCAATAAAGGTGTGGATATCAAAGGACGGAATCGGTATTTACTGGGTAAAGAAAGAAGAAATAGAACCGGCGGAAGCTAAAGGATATGAAGATCCACGACCGGATTATTATGGACCTTTTAACTGGAAGCAGGCAAATGAACATTTTGATCGTCTTTTAAGAAACCATCATCTCAAAGAAATTACTACAATGGAAGAATACAACAATTGGTATGACCTTGCTTATGAGAAAGCCAAAGAAATACACAAGGCTTATCTTTTGAGTTTCAGGGAGCAAGAGTTGTACTGCCCTTACTGTAAAAAAGGGACGACTCACGAGATGTATTATGATGTTTGGAGGTGTAAAGTATGCGGACGGACAAAAAGATACGGAACAGGAGACGAGGATAACGAGAATTAGATACTTAAAACTATCTAGCACTGCCCTTTGACTTGTTTTATTTTTTAGAAGTAGTAGAATAAGGATAGAAAACTAAATAGGGCTTACACACTTACGACGCCCTCATTGGGAGTACGGTGTGTAAGCCTAGTAGCTTCGGCTACGAAACCTCAGTGGGGGCTTTGTAGTTGAAGCAGAAAGGTCAGAAAACTAAACTACTACTTCTAAAATGTTAAAGAAAATAATTATCATTGGAATTATCATTCTCGCAGGGATTATTGCCAGTCTAATTCTGTTAAAAAGCGGAGGCGGAATTTTATCGTCTTCCGGGTCTCCTGAAGCAGTAGTAAAAGCCTTTTTTGAAGCGGTAGATAATGGTAATATTAGTAAAGCTAAAGACTATATCTCTCTGGAAATAGATTTAGAAGATTTGGGCTATCTTGGAGACGAAGAATTACTGCCCTGGCTTAAAGGAGCAATAAAAAAAGTTGAGATAGAAAATGAACAAAAGGAAAAAGCATTCGGTATAGAGCAAACAATATTGATAGTAAAAGCAACTCTTAAGCCAAGTGTTCAGGAAGAAGCTAAAAATAGATTGGAGGAAGAGGAGAAGAAACACGTATTGAAGCGAGATGCTTCGGTTATTGTGGGAAATAGATTCATAGCCGAATTTCCGGAAAAGCAAAAATTCTTTCTTGAGAAATATCAAAATGGCTGGAAAATCTTTGATATTGAATACATATCAAAGATAAAATGGGTTAAATAAAAGTATCATGCGAAGAAAAAGCACTCCACTTCCCATCTTAATTTTCATTTGGTTCCTTATCGCGGGTGGTATTTTTTGGTGGTGGCAGAGCAGAGATAAAGAAAAAGAAACAATACTCCCTGAAGTTTTGGAAGAATCAGGAAAGGCGACAATATCAGAAACCAAACCATTAAAAACTGAAATAACAAAAGAACTGAAGACGCCGGGAGAAGTAGCAGTTGCCTTTTTTGATTATCTTAATCAAAAAAAATACTCAGAAGCCGAGAAACTTCTTACTCCCGAATTTTTGAATGCTGTGGATTCAGAAGGTGGGCTGGAAAAGGTTTTCGGGACGCCTCCTTCTCCTGATGCTGTACACCCGGCAGAAGTAGAGGTAATCAACGAAGAAACCTCTGATGACGCCAGCAAGGTATGGTTGCTTTTCTATTTTTCCAACGGTGAAAAAGTAAAATCTCCCGAACCGATGAATCTTGTCAAAATAAAAGGTGAATGGAAACTATCATTGCCACAGCAATAATGAACCTTAGATATGAGCAAAAAAACCACCCAACTTCCAATCTTTATTTTTATTTGGCTTATAATGATAGGTGGTATTTTTTGGTGGTGGCAGAGCAGAGATAAAGAAAAAGAAACAATAGAAATAGAAGTAAAAGAAAAACCTTCTTTATTAAAAGAATCAGGGCCAGCGGCAGTAGGGAAGACAAAACTCTTAAAAGAAAAAAACACATTATCAGATGAACGAAGAATAGCCGATCTTAACCAAGTTAAAGGAGCTTTTGAAATATACCACGCAGTACACGGCAGATACCCGCGCTCTTTTGATGAGTTAATACCCGATTATTTTAGCTCGCCAAGTTTCTTTCTGGATAAATATCGACTTGGCTCTGACGACCAAAAATTCTGTCTCTGGATAGAGTTAATGAGAGGAGCCGGCTATTATGTAGTTTCCAACTGCGGTGCTAAAAAAGTCGGAACTTCGCCTTACTCATTAGATCTAGACGAGTGTTGCGAACTGACTAAACCTTAACTAAAAAGGCCGAATATTTTTAGCTCATTTACATAGTTTTGATTTTTGCGGTTTGCTAACTTAATAGTTAGCCTATTTGCAAAAATCATTGCTCATTTAAATTATGAGGCCTAAACTAATAAAAATTTCTTTAATAATAGTTGCTATTTTAGTAGCAGGTGTTTTGTATTGGTATTTCAATTGCCAACTTCCAAAAACCACACCGGCACAGACACAAAATATGGAAGAAACCAAACGTATAGAAGAAAAAGGAACGAGATCAATTCAATTAGAAAAACCGCCCTTTATAAAAGATTAACACGAAATTATCAAAGGTCGGATCATTTAAAATTTAATTACTAAAATGAAAATTATGAACAAAATAAAATATTATCTCGTAGGAAGTATCATTGGTTTTGTTGTATTCGGAGGTATTATTTTCTTAGCGAAATCAGCAGAAGCAGAGACATCAACCACCTTTCCGGTTGATGAAGCTGGAATAGCGGCTTATGTTAAGTTAGATTCGGTTGACATTACTGATCTTACTGAGGCTTTGAATTTCTATTATTCAATAGAAAAACAAGGTGAAACCTATGTTATTGGAACAGTGAAGATAACTCATCAACTGGGTAACTGGCCTTATTGGTCTGATTATCCCCATGTATATATAGGTCTTGATGGTTGGATAGTAGCTTATTACTCAAAAGATCAGGAAGCAAGCAGAATTATGCAGTGGAAAGGTTACGAAAAAGGTAAAATTGAAACAACAACTCTTAAAGAGGCGATAGATTATATGTGTGGAAAAATCGGAGTTACTTATTCAACACCTGATGTTAAGTACTATGATTTTGAATTCCCTGACGCAAATAAATTAACTCTTATAGCAGAAACAGGGAACGACAACAGTTTTTCTGTAACTATCCCCGGTACACTATACGAAGGTTCATATTCTGCTTATACGGGAGGTGGGCAGTATCATACTTGGACTTACCGTTGTCCAGTTTTAGATTTGTTCGTTGACGGACTTAGTATGTTCCTTTCGCCTGAGAAATGTTGGGCAAGATATTATGGCTATTATGATATTTCTTATCTCGCAACCAATATACCTCATTTAATTCATTTTACATGTAGTGAAAAAGGAGGAGGCGTAGCAACTGTTTTGATATATAAAAGTCAATAAGAAATTTATTTTGTCTTTCTATGAAATTTTTTAAGGCAACATTGCTACTTGCAATATTATTCTTGTTTTTTCAAACTACAGTAGCTTCACCTAATGAGATAATTATTGAAGATGTCGAAACTATCTGGGGTCCTGATTTAACCACTGCTTCCAACGATGTTATTGATTCAACAGATGCACCATCACAGAATCTTTCTGAAGCATCTGTCAGTAATGCTGATACTTTTTGGAGTCCTGATTTAATTACTGCCTCATCAGATATTACAGATTCAACAGATGCGCCATTTCCAAATCTCTTTGAGGTATGTGTTAGCCATGCTGATAGCGTTTGGAATGTTAATTTAACAGGAGAAGAATTTCTCAAACCTGATTTTTGGATAAAGGAAATCAGGCCTGTCCAAGTAGTTTGGAAACCGGATATAAATGATGACGGAAGGATTGATTTAGTTGCTGGAAAACCGACAATGGTCCGAGTTGAGGTGGGAATGGAAAATTACGAATCTTTAGACAAAGACACGCAACTGGAGATAAAGTTATTTTTACCTGAACCGGGCGGGGATTTCCTGATTCCCAAGATTTACCGTCCTACCATAGAGCAACTACTGGCAATGAATAAACAAATAGATGTTTATTTAGATTTTAATCTTCCACTCGGAGACCACATAATTACAGCAGAGGTATATCCTCTAAGCGAAATTGAGGAATCTGACCTATCTAATAATGAAGATTCTGTTGATATTACAGTTAAAGATACGCACGGTTTAAATATTAAATATTTCAGAGTAGAACGGCCAGAGAGTTATAAACCAGTCGAAACCTACACAACAACAACTGAGAAAAATAGTGAATTTCTCTCGGCAATATATCCAATAGCAGAATCGGAATTTGATTACGAAGCGAGAAATGAAATAATAGAAGGACATAAAAGAGAATGGTTTGAGGGTGGCATCAAAAAGGATTGCAGAGAAGTAGCTAAAAGGGCAAAAAGACTAGGTGCTGACAAAGGAGTTGGAATTGTGTCTTTTGGGATCAATGATTATTTTGGATACCATGGTATACCGGGAATAGGAGGAAAGGCTTACCGAAATGTAGAGGGAGTAATTTCTGCTGATCACTTATGGACAACTACAGGACACGAAATTGCACATACATATGGATTACGGTATTGGGAAGAGGTAATTTTAAAGCAATTTTGTGAAAATTCTTCATTTGGTTTTTGGGTTTCTAAACCCCAAGAGATAAAAAACGGGGTTTGTATTATGAGTGAGGGAAGAGGATACGAGACATTTGAAAATGTCTGGATATGTAATGACTGTTATTCATATTTATTTAAAAAGTTTAGAGAAAATAAAGAAGACCCCGAAATCCTTGTCGTAGATGGAATGATCTATGAAGATGGCAGAATTGAGCTTGGAGAATGGTACAGGGTTCAAGAAGGAATGGACGATCTAGATGAGATAGTTCCGGGAGATTATTCATTACAAATACTCGATGAAAAACAGAATATTCTCCAGCAAGTTAGTTTTGATGTCGAATTCTGGGAAACAGAATCTGCCCCCTTTACTTTTGCTATTCCTTATCCTCAGGATGCTTCAATAGTAAGGATACTTTACCAGAATGAAGTAATAATAAAATTTGATTTGGGTACAAAATTATTAAATGATGCAATAAATACTTTACCTTCTGATTACAATATGTTAATAAAAAATGTAGAAGAAGCTAGTATTCAACAAGGGATAAAGAATAGTTTATTAAGTAAACTTATCAATGCGAAGAAAAAAGCAGAAGAAGGAACGGTTTATATTAAGGAGGGACGCTACAAACTTAGCAAGAACATGTTAACTTCAGCTTCAAATATTGTCCAAGCATTTATTAACGAAGTGAATGCCCTAAAAGGAAAGAAAATTTCGGAAGAAGAAGCTAATGGATTTATCAGCTGGGCAGAAAAGATGATCTTAACTCTCCAGGATCAAATCGCAAGAACCTTGTAAAAAAAACAAATAAAACAATCTTTATAACAATTGTGAACTGGAAAAAATTCCTAAAACCCAACTTGAAAAAGATAATTGTTTTTGTTTTACTGTATCTATTTGTTCCTTATCCGCTAATGTTGTGGGAACTCGGCACAGGAAGCGAATTGAGAACTATTTTTTTGCCTTTTACTTCTCCATTTATGCTTAAAGTTGCGGTTGAGTCTATAAAATATGGATTAGATATTTATCAAAATCCCTCTGTTGGACTTTTATTTTTAGTTTTCCCTTTTATTTGGCTTATTATCGTTTATTTCCTATCTTGTTGGATAGTTGTATACAAAGAGAAAAAGAGGCCCAAAAGCTTTCTAGAATAGTCGCAAACAAACCGTGTAAAAAGGCGATATGAAAAAGGTCGGCCATTTACATTTAATTTAAGCCAAAAACATGAAAAAACTATTTGGTTTAATAACAATTTGTTCTGTTTTAGCTTTTCCAGTTTTAGCCGCTAAACCAGTTAATATCAGCGATAGGGTAAATCAGCCTGTTCCAGCTACTAATATCGAGTTAGTTAAGAAGGTTTTTTCTGAAGATATTGAAGGAATCAGAGGCAAGGATAAACCAGCGTCTCCTCCGGGACAAGATAAAAAGAATGGTTCTAAAGAAAAATATACAGCAACTGGAGTTTTAGGCCCATTGGCAACAGGTGCTAAATACGCTGTGGTAATCGGAATTTGCGATTATCCCGGCACTGACTATGACCTTTGCGAGTCTGATGGTGACTCTTTGCATATGTATAAAGCTCTCATTGATCTTTACGGATATAAAGCGGAGAATATCAGATTATTCAAGGATATGGGAGGCACTACCGGCCCGAACCTAAATAATGCGAGTTACGCTACTCCAACCCGGGATAGTATTATCAACGCTATTCAAGAGATAAAGGAACTGGCAACAAGCCCAGATGACGAAGTTGTGTTCTTTTTCAGCGGACACGGAGCAAAAGGAAATGCTGACGATGGCGACGCCGAGGACACAGACGAAGCAATTGTTGTTCACGATAGCGATAGAGCAATGGACGCTGATGGCTATTCAGATTTAGATTTTATATGGGATGGAGAATTAAGAAGTTGGTTTGATGGTTTCGGCACTACAAGAATTGCCTTTGTTTTTGATACCTGTCGGGCCGGCGGCATGAACGATGTGGCAACCGATGTAAATGGTGTAGTAATTGAAGGAAGGGTTATCTCGATGGCAACTGGAGAAACTCAGTCGGCTTATGTGTATTCAAAGGCGGGAGAGGATGTGGACGGAGATGGAATAGATGATGGTGAAGGCGTGTTTACTCGTCTTTTTGCCAACGAAGGAATGCTTCAGGGTTTGGCAGATGGATACAACCAGCTCGAAACAACAGACGATAAGGTAGCTGTGGAAGAAGCCTTTGATTATGCTAAAAAGAACATTCCTCGTTCTCTAAAGGGCAGACAGAAGCCAGTAATCAGCGATAACTTTACTAATGATTTGCTTTTGTAGGTTTTAAGAAAGACTGGAAATATACAAAATCCCGTTTTGACGCGGGGTTTTGTTTTCCTTTGCTTGTCCTAAAAACTCTTGACAAAGGTTTTTATATTTGATAAAATTGTCCTAATATGAAAAAGGAATTGCACCAAAAACAAAAAGCGATTTTAGAAGTCCTCAAAAGAGGGGAAGAAGGTCTGTCTTTAAGAGATATTGCCGAAGAAATCGGAGTTAATTCACCAAATACTGTACTTTATCACATGAACCAGTTAGAGAAAAAAGGTTATCTCCGGCGCGATCCAGTTAATCCGGCTAACTATATCATCTTAAAGGACCCAATAAAGGATATTACCTATGTTAATTTGTATGGCATGGCTCAATGCGGGCCAGAAGGATTATTGGCTGAAGAAAATATCATAGACAGAATCCCGCTTTCCACAAAAACATTTGGCGTCTCTGACCAAGTTTTTTTAGTAAAGGCCCGCGGCGATTCTATGGAACCTCTTATTTTTGAGAATGATTTAGTTTTAGCTTTCAAGCAACCCGATTTAGAAACCGGAGAAATTGGGGTCGTAGTCCATAATGATGAACCAAAAATAAAAAAAATAATTAAGATAGGGAAAAAGTATGTTTTAGAATCCCTTAATTCAAGATATTTTCCAGAGGAAATAAAATCAGAAGATTCTTTCCAAATTATCGGCAAAGTAAAAAATATAATCCATTTTGCTAATAGAAAAAGAGGTAGGAAGTGAAAGGTCGACTACCTCAAATTTAATAAATTAAATGAAACAGAAAAACATGACTGACTGGTACAGATTTCCAGAGGATCTGAGTAGGGTGCCGGCCACCGAAGGCGTGTACCTTTTAGGTGACGCCCTTAAAAATGTGGTGTATGTCGGCAGAGCAGATGACCTACATGAAAGGTTGTCTGAACATCCGGATCCAAACAATCCCTGTCTTCAGAGAGAGAACATAAAATACTTCGCTTTTGAAGAAACCTCTTATTCTGAAGACCGAGAACAGGAACTCATAGAGAAGTACGACCCTAAGTGTAATCGTACTTAAAAAGAGAGGTGAGAGTTGCCGTCTAATATAGGCGGTTTCTCTCACCCCCTCTCAATTCTATTATATCAGTTTAGTCAATAAAAGAAACCATGGCGAAGAATAGAAACAACTACTGGGTTTCTCCGACAAAGGACGGGCAATGGAAGGCCCAACGAGAAAGAAGCGAAAGAGCGGCAGGAGTTTTTGACACTCAGAAAGAAGCCGAGGACTTCGCCCGGCAGATTCTGAAGAAGCAGGGTGGCGGAGAACTTATTACCCAAAGCAGAGATGGTACAATCAGAAGTAAAGACACTATTTCCAGACCCGATCCTTTCCCGCCGAGAGACACAGAATATTAACTAATAAGTTTCTTAAAGTTAATATGGTAAAAATTAGGGATTTAAGAACTACGGTTCATAATTATGTAGAGAAATCTCTGATGACTTTTATTAATGGCGGAAAATACAGCGGTGATAAAGGAAGAACGCAAACCCTAAATTGGATAATGGGAATAATCAGAGAATCCGGAATTGTAAAAGAAGAACTAATGATGATTTTTTCCCATATTAGAACTTATCCTAAAAATCAGGAAGAACAGTTCCGTTTTAATCAAGTCATAAGAGAGTGTCAGAAAACAGGATTTATCACTTAGTTCTGTCTCTATACAAAAGTAGACATTTTGTATAGAAAAGCGACAATAAGGTTCTGTTTTTCCACTTGTTGACAATAAAAAATGGTGGTAAAATTATACAAAAGATAAAAATGTATAGAAAAACTACCATGAAAAAAAGGGCCATTGTCAAAAGGGAAGCAGGCCTAAGCAAGGCTTTCAGAATTGTACCTTATCTGACCCGAGAAGAAATAAATCTCCTTGTGGAAGAAGCGAAGAAAAGACGAAACGGAGAAAGGGACGCACTCCTTATATCTCTTTTGTTTCAAACCGGATTAAGAATCTCAGAAGCATTGTCACTGACTCCTTCTAAAATTGATTTATTTGAAGGGAAGCCTATTTTTAGAGTTATAGGCAAGGGCAAGAAGCCAAGGGCAGTGGCTTGCCCGGAAAGATTAGCAGATAAACTTCGGGCCTTTGCTTACGAAAACAAAATTGAACCAGATCAAAGATTTTTTGCTATCAATCGCCAACGGGCTTGGCAAATCATAAAAGAAACGTCTCGAAAGGCGGGTCTCAATAAAAATGTCTGGCCCCATCTTTTAAGGCATAGCGATGCTATTGAAAGATTGAGACAAACCGGCAACCCAAAAGCCCTCCAGCACCATTTAGGCCACTCCTCAACCTCAATGGTAATGAGATACCTCTCAACTTTAACCCAAGAGGATTCTCTAAGAATCCAACAGCAGGTAAAATTTGATGAAGAATAAAAATAAAATGACCCTTAATCATTTTATAAATAAAATAATATGTGGAGATAGTATAGAACTGAGTAAAGAAATCCCGGCTAATTCTATAAATCTAGTTATAACTTCCCCACCTTATTTTAAGCAAAGAGATTATGGTGGTTTAAGTCAAGAAATTGGCAACGAATCAACAGTAGAAGATTATATTAACAATCTCTTGAAATTATTTCATGAGTGCGTCAGAATCCTTAAAGATGATGGAAGCATTGTTTTTAATTTAGGAGACAAGTATGAGAAAAGTAGTCTTTTGCTAGTTCCTTATAGATTTGCCGTAGAAGTATTAAAACAAGAACCCATAAAACTCGTCAACAATATAACATGGGTGAAATTAAACCCCACTCCTAGACAATACAGAAGAAGGTTAGTTAGTAGCACAGAGCCATTTTTTCATTTTGTTAAAAGCGAAAAATACTATTATAATCTTGATGGGTTTATGAAATTATCAGATAATCCTCAAAGAAAAAGAAACAATAATGGAAACAATATTGGAAAAAAATACTTCACCTTAATTGAGGGTTCTAATTTATCACCAAGACAAAAACAACAGGCCAGAGAAGAACTTACTAAAACAATAGAAGAGGTCAAAAAAGGGAAAATATATAGCTTTCGTATGAAGATAAAGGGAATCCACTCTATGCCTTTCGGTGGTCAACAAGGAGGTAGAAGAACTCAAATATTAAAAAAAGGTTTTACAATTATAAAAATCAATGGAAACTCAATGAAAAGAGATGTAATTGAAAGTGCGGTTGAAACATTAAAAGGTATCAAACACCCAGCTATTTATCCGGAGTACATAATACAAGAATTGTTAAAGTTGCTTACAAGAAAAGATGATGTGGTCTTAGATCCTTTTGTGGGTTCCGGTACTACTGCTATTGCCTGTAAAAAACTGGGTAGAAATTACATTGGCTTTGATATAAACCCAGACTATTGTAAAATGGCGGAAAAACGCGTAGAAAATGTTAAGATAATAAAACCACTATTATGAACCAAGAATATTTTAAAATCCTTGAGAGTGCCTATAATAAAGCCACGAAGGAAATACAAAAGGATAAAGGAAAAAGTTTTTTAAATTCTCTGAATGAAAAACAAAGGAGATGGATATTAAACATTGCTGAAAAATCAGAATCGCTCAAGGCTGTCGTAACAGCCCTTGCTACTAGTCTAGTTAAAAAGATAGAAGATCCGCAACAAGATGTTAGGTATCATAAGCAGGCATTAAAAGGTGGGTACTCCGGCAGAACTATCGATACTAATTATGTAACTCCATTTTTTAAGAAAAAATTTCGCAGGTTAGCTATGAAAGAAAGTGGCTGGTTAACTCGTTCCATAGAACAACCGCATCCATTTACTTTAGATTTTCCCGGAAGAATTAGAGATAAAGTCGTAAAAGAATCTTTTTTGCGGATCCTTAACGACTTGGAAGAAAAGAAAGCAAAACCAGAAAAATATCTAATTGCTTTATTTATTTTGCTTATACAAAAAACACTTCTAAAACAAACGAAATTAACCCACATTGTTTTTTCTAATAAATTCACAATCAATCTTATAATTAACTGCTTAAAATTACACTTTTTTAAGAAATATCCTGTTTCCGGAGCTTCTAGGTTGCCAGTCGTCGCAATATACTCAATATATCAGATTTTAATTTCAGATGTCGCTCGGTTTGAAAATAAAAGATTACTTCCTCTTAGAAGCCATATTTCACCAGACATGAGAGCGAAAGGAGTAGGTGATGTAGAGATAGTGGACAAAAAAGGAAATTACTTTGAAGCCGTTGAGATAAAACACGGAATACCAATAGATAGTGTGATAATAGGAGATGCCTTTGAAAAATTTAAAGAAAGCCCCATAAGAAGATACTACCTATTAACTACCGTTGAACCCAATATTAAAGTCGGCGAAGAAGAAAAGGTTAAAAATATAGTGGAAAAAATTAAAACCGAGCATGGTTGCGAAGTGATAGTCAATGGATTAATACCTTCATTACAATATTATTTACGGTTAGTTGAAAAACCGGAAAGATTTATAGAAAACTACACAAAAAATTTAGAAAAAGAATTTTCTAAAACTACGGAAGTAAAAGAAGCACACATTAAAGCTTGGCGAAATATAATAAAAACTAAATTTAAATGATGGTAATTGGAAAACTCGTAAAGGGTAAGGTCTATGTCTTTATAGACGCGGCCAATGTCTTTTACTCTCAAAAAACACTCGGCTGGCGAATCTCTTACAAAAAACTAATGGAATTTTTGAAAGAGGAATGCGACCTAGGGCAGGTCTTTCTTTATACCGGCGTATTATTTAATAATCCGGACCAAGAAAGATTTTTAAGAATGCTTGAGTATTGTGGCTATATTCTAAGAACCAAGCCGGTTAAAAAAATCTTAAATGCCAACGGCACAATAAAGAAAAAAGCGAACTTTGATGTTGAGGCCTCTTTTGAAATGGACGATCTTTCAAAAGAGTATGATACGGCTATTTTAATCTCTGGTGATAGTGATTTTGCTTATACCCTAAAACGGCTGAAAAAGAAAAGTAAAAATGTTATTGTCATCTCAACCGGAGGCCATGTTAGTATCGAACTTTTAAGAGAAGCGAAGTTTATAGATTTCAAAAAACTAAAAGATAAAATCTCTTTATAGGCATAATTAAAACGATTACAAAAGAGAGTCAGTAATGACTCTTTTTTTATTTTCCACAAAAAAGGGGTAAATTTGCCTAAAGAGGCAATTTAACCCCAAAAAAAACAAGTCCTGTGCTTACATTTTTGTAAAAAATGTAAAAAAAATCGCCCCAAGACAAGTCCTGTGCGGAGAAGCTCGGGGCGAGAGTCTAGAGCTTTTACCTCTAGAGGTTCGTCTGATAATATAATAACAAATTGGAAAATGCTGTCAAGTAGTTAGGCATCTAATTGGATAACAGCATACCATTATGATGGTATGCTGTTCCTTTTTTATATTTCCCCCGCTCGCCAAAAAACCCTTTCATTTCCTCACTTCTTTTCATTATAGCAGACGCCTCGCTTTATGTTGTCAAGGTCGTTCCAGCATTCGGGGTCAGACGTTCCACCC
>JAGGVZ010000020.1 GCA_021157735.1 bacterium
CCATTCGGCGGGGGGTAATGGCAGGTTTGGTGGGAGTGGCCTTGGTGGCGTTTTTTATGATTGCCAACTACGGATTCTTGGGTGTTTTGGCTGTGGTAGGATTGGTGATTTATGGAATAATCAGTCTCGCTCTTTACAAACTAATCCCCGTTACTTTGACAATGTCGGGGATTTCTGGTTTCCTCCTTTCCTTGGGAATGGCAGTGGACTCTAATATTTTGATTTTTGAGAGGATGAAAGAGGAGCTTTGGGCAGGAAAGCCGTGGCAAGTAGCCATGGAGCTAGGGTTTGGTCGGGCTTGGGACTCAATTAAAGACGCCAATATCTGTACCCTGATTATCTGTTTCATTCTTTTTAATCCTTTCAACTGGAGTTTTCTTAACACTTCAGGAATGGTGCGAGGGTTTGCTTTAACTTTAGGTTTGGGGGTAATTTTGGAAATATTTACAGGAATAGTGGTGGTGAGAACATTGATTAGAACTTTTTATCGAGGGGAGAAGGAGAAATGAGATTTATTCGTTATCGCTGGTTATATTTTTTGATTTCTGGCCTGGTTTTGGGGGTGGGAATTTTTTCTCTGATTAAGTGGAGATTGCGTCTTTCCATTGATTTTCAGGGAGGGAATATTTGGGAGATTTCTTTTTCCCAAAAGATAGATGAAAAAAGGTGGCAGGAGTTTATTAAAAGTCAACCAGGAGTTTGGGAGGTACAAAAAACAGAAGAAGGAAATTGGCTAATCAGGTCTAAACATACCCCTGTGGAGGAGAAAGAGAAATTGGGGAAGGAGATTGAAAAACAATTTGGTTCTTTTCAAGAACTTCGTTTCGAATCATTAGCTCCTTCGCTGGGGAAAAGCTTGCTTGTTAAAACTTTGATTGCTCTGGTTTTAGCTTTGTTGGCTATCCTTCTTTATGTTAGTTTCCGTTTTAAAGATAAGGGGTTTGGAATTTGTGCGGTTTTGGCGATGCTCCACGATAGTCTGGTTCTTTTGGGAACTTTTAGTCTCCTGGGTCATTTTAAGGGGGTGGAAGTGGACAGTTTGTTTGTTACCGCCTTTTTGACAACTCTTTCTTTTTCTATTCACGACACGGTGGTGGTGTATGACCGGATAAGGGAGCTGTCTCGTCTTTATCCAAAACTCTCTTTTGATGAAATTGCCGATTTGGCAATTACCCAAACCTTAGTGCGTTCTTTGAATAACTCCATGACCATTATTTTTACCCTTTTGGCTTTATTCCTTTTGGGAGGAGAGACTACTCACTGGTTTAGTTTTGCTCTTCTGGTGGGAGCAATTGCCGGAACTTATTCTTCCACTTTCACTGCTGTTCCCCTTTTGACTGTTTGGCGGCGTTATTTTCGTTGATTATCTTTTTGGCGACGAGAGGAATTTGCTTAAGTAGCCAGCGCCGATTATTTTTTTCTTTATCTTCCTCTACAAGGGCAAAAAGGGCGTTGAGGATTTTCCCTACCGCTGGTCCGGGAGGAATATTGAGAACTTTCATTACATCATGACCGTTAACCTTGAGGTCTTTTAAAGAAAACGGCTGTTTTTGGACTTCTGCCAATCTTTTCTTGAATAATTCAAGCCGCCAGGAAGTTTTTTTTGCTCCTCCTCCAAGGCGGTCTCCGGTGCGAACGTCGAGAATATCTTTGAGATTTTCTTTGCCAACACGGCGAATAAAACGCCGAATAGCTTTGTCAGTTTGATTTTCATCAACAGAAAATTGGTGATGGCGAACAAGAAGATAAAGTCTTTCTTGATCCTTTTTGGAAAGTTTTAATCTTTGCCCAATGGTCCGGGCAATTTTAGCGCCGACAACTTCGTGATTATAAAAAGTGCGGTTTTCCCCTTCTCCTCGGGCGGTAGCTGGTTTGCCAATATCATGAAGGAGAGTAGCTAATCTTACTACCGGGTCTTTAGAGGGACAAAATTGAAGCGATTTGAGAGAATGAGTCCAGACATCATCAACGTGATGTTTAGCTTGAGCTACTCCCCGAGCAGCGATTAGTTCCGGCATTATATATTTAAGCAAGCCGGCGTTGTAAAGAAAAAGAATTCCCTGGGCGCAGAAAGGAGAGACCAGCAAGCGGAAAAACTCTTCCCGAATTCTTTCCCAGGCAATTTTTTTTATTAAAGAAGCGTTTTCCTTTATCGCCGCAAAGGTTTTTTCTTCAATCGTAAAACCCAGCTGAGAGGCAATTCTTATTGCCCTTATCATCCTTAAAGCGTCTTCCTGGAACCTTTTTTGGGGGTCGCCGACAGCGCGAATTAATCTTTTTTTAAGGTCCTTTTTTCCTCCGAAAGGGTCAATTATCCGATTAATTTTGACGGCTTGGTTCTTTTTAATTTCTACTTCGGCGGCCATGGCGTTAATGGTGAAATCGCGGCGGGAAAGATCCTCTTCAAGATTCTTTCCCCAAACAATTTTTTCGGGATGACGGCTGTCTTTATATTTACCTTCTTTACGAAAGGTAGTAATTTCTACCAGTGTTTGTTTTTTGTTTTTGTCTTTTAATACTACCGTTACGGTCCCGAATTGATTATTGTAAAAACTGTTTTTGGGGAAAAGTTTTTGGATTTGGGGAGGAGAAGCGTTAGTGGTAAAGTCCCAATCGTGGATGGGACGGCCAAGGAGAAAATCCCTTACCGCTCCTCCCACCAAGTAAATTTCAAAATTATTTTCTTGGAAAGGGGTGATTATTTGGGAAATAAAGGAAGGAATCTTTTTTTTCATCATTGAAAATATTATACAATAGAGAGGCAATAAAGATGGAAAAAAAGTGGCAGATAAAAAAGAATCCTTTTGGAAAAGAAAAAATTTCTCCGGAGACTTTAGTCAAGGTTCTTCTTTGGAACCGGGGGATAAAGGGAGAAAAGCAGATAGAGAATTTTTTGCTTCCTCCTCCTCCCGAGAAGATTTCTCTGGAAGAAGTGGGAATTAGTAGGAAAGAGGTGGAAAAGGCAAAGAAAAGATTAAAAGAGGCAAAGAAAAAGGGAGAGAAAATTCTTGTTTACGGCGATTATGACGCCGATGGCCTTTCTGGAACAGCTTTAGTTTGGGAGGGGTTATATTTGGCGGGGTTTAAAGCGATTCCCTATATTCCCGACAGAATTAAAGACGGCTATGGTCTTAATCTTTCTCGGGTAGAGGCGTTGGGGAAGAAATTCCCCGGGTTAAAACTGGTAATAACCGTAGATAATGGTATTGTTGCTTATGAGGCAGTTGAAGCGTTGAAAAAGAAAGGGATAGAGGTGATTGTTATCGACCATCATCTTAAAGGGAAAAAGAAACTAAAAGCCAAGGCGATAATTCACACGACTTGTCTTTCCGCCAGTGGAGTAGCTTGGTTTTTTCTCAAGGAGCTGGGAGATTTAGGGGTTGGTTTTCCCGACTTGGGGTTGGCGGTGTTGGGGGCAATTGCTGATCTTTTACCATTGAAGGGGCCAAACAGGAGTTTAGTGAAATATGGAATGAGTTTTTTGGAAAAAACCCGTCGGGTGGGTTTGCGACACCTTTTTCGTAACGCGGGAATTGAAAACAAACCCCTTGATTCTTTTAAGGTTTCCTACATCATCGCCCCTCGTCTTAACGCTTTGGGAAGGATTGCCAATTCTCTTGATGGTTTAAGGTTGCTGTGCGTGCGTCGTCTCGACAAGGGAGAGCAGCTGGCCCGGTTAGCTCATCAGGTGAATAGTGAGCGACAGCGGATTACCAATGGGAGTTTTCTTCTTGCCAAAGAGGCGGTTTTAAAGAAAAAGAAAATTCCCCTGGTTGTTTTTGCTGCCAGTGAGAAGTTTCACCAGGGGATAGTTGGTCTTATTGCTGGTAAATTGGCAGAGGAGTTTTATCGTCCTGCCTTTGTCATTCGCAAAGAGAAAAAGGTTAGTTTGGGATCGGCGCGGTCCATTCCCGGTTTCAATATTGTGGAAGCCTTAGGGGAAGCAAGAGACATTCTTTTGGAAATGGGTGGGCATCCGATGGCCGCAGGTTTTAAAGTTGCCACCAAGGATATCAATAAACTAGAAAAAAGACTGCTTTCTTTGGCGAAGAAGAAATTGGGTAAGAAAAAACTAGTTCCTAAAATAGAAATAGACGCTAGTTTACCTTTGCGGGCGGTTAATTTTGATTACTATCGGGCAGTTAGTCAATTGGCTCCCTTTGGTTTTGGTAACCCTCAGCCTTTGTTTTTGTTCAAAAACTTACGGGTGGTGGAGGTAAGACAGATTGGCAGTGATGGTGCCCATCTTAAGCTTCTTCTTGATGATCCCCAAACTCCGATTCAGGAGCGGGTGATGGCAGAGGCAGTAGGGTTTAATTTAGGTGAGTGGGGGGGAAGATTACTTCCTGGTGATTTGGTAGATGTGGTGGCAAGTTTTGATGAAGATTCTTGGGGAGGGAGAAAGAAAATTGTTTTAAAGATAAAAGATTTGAGGATTGCTTCCCAGGTGGTAAAATAAAGGCAAGATGAAAAGGACTTGGGTAAAAGATGTTGTTGAAAAAGTTGGGAAAAAAGTTGTTCTCTTTGGCTGGATAAATTCCAAAAGGGATCATGGCGAGGTGGTTTTTTTGGATTTGCGAGATAGGAGTGGGGTAGTGCAGTTGGTGGGAGGGAAAGAGTTGGCAGAGTTTTCTTTGGAAGATGTGGTGGCGGTAGAAGGAAAAGTGACCACCCGCGATCCACGTTTTTTTAATCCTCGCTTGGCAACGGGAAAAGTAGAAGTTCAGGTGGAAAAGATTACTTTAATTTCTTCTGCCAAAACCCTTCCTTTTGATATTTATGGAAGCGGCAAAGAGATAAATGAGGAAGTAAGGCTTAAGTATCGATATTTGGATTTGCGACGACCACGCCTACAAAGAAATCTTTATCTTCGCCACCAAGCTCTTCAGCTTTTCCGTCGTTTCTTAACTGAGGAGGGGTTTTGGGAAATAGAAACTCCCAATTTGAGTAAATCTACCCCAGAAGGAGCCAGAGATTTTCTTGTTCCCTCACGTCTTCACCCGGGGAAATTTTATGCTCTTCCCCAATCGCCCCAGCAATACAAGCAATTACTTATGGTGGCCGGGATAGAGAGATATTTTCAAATCGCCACCTGTTTCCGCGATGAAGATTTGCGGGCAGATCGCCAGTTTGAATTCAAGCAGGTGGATATTGAAATGTCTTTTGTAGAAAGGGATGATGTTTTGGAAGTTGTTGAGAAGATTGTTACTCAGGTAGCGGAAGCATTAGGAAAAAAGATTTATCAAAAACCGTTCCCCCGTCTCACTTATCAGGAGGCGATGAAGAAGTTTCACCAAGATAAATTTGATTTGCGGGAGAACAAAAAGGAAGATGTTTTGGCTTTTGCCTGGGTGATAGATTTTCCCTTGTTTGAGAAAACAGAAACCCGAGAGATAAATCCCATGCATCACCCTTTTACTGCTCCTCACCCGGAAGATATCAAATTACTTGATAAAGACCCTCTGGCCGTGCGTTCTTGGCAATATGATTTGGTTTGCAATGGCGAGGAAGTGGGCGGCGGTAGTATTCGGATTACCGACCCGAAGATTCAGGAGAAGATTTTCCGTATCCTAGGCCATTCACCCCAGGAGATAAAGGAAAAGTTTGGTCATCTTCTGGAAGCTTTTGAATATGGCGTTCCTCCTCACGGAGGAATTGCTTTGGGTTTTGACCGTTTAGTGAGCTTTTTTGCCGGGGAAGAAAGCATTCGGGAGGTAATTGCTTTTCCTGTTAATGCCTCCGGAAGAACAGCGGTAATGGATGCTCCCAGCGAAGTTGCTCCTTCACAGCTGGAAGAGTTGGGAATTAGGGTGGTCGGCAAAAAGAAATGAGAATTGCCCCGCCGCGACTAGTTTTAGCCGCCAGCGCGTTTTTCTTTTTGGGGATTTTTTCTCTTCCCCCGGAAGGATATTTTACCCTTCCGGTTATTCTCTCCTCGCCTCCGCCGCCACGTTATTTTTTTACCCCTTCTCCTCGTCCTCTGGTTAAAGCTTCTTTTGAAGAATCTCTTTCGGCGCGCAGTTGGTTGGTAATGGACGTTAAAAGTGGAACGGTTCTCGCCGGCAAAAATATTAATGTCTCTTTTCCTCCTGCTTCTTTGACCAAGATTGCCACCGCCATTGTTGCTTTAAACCATTACTCTTTGGATGAGGTGTTAACGGTAGATAAAGAGTATCCGGTGGGGAGGACAATGGGATTGCAGAAAGGGGAGAGGATAAAAGTAATTGATTTGCTGGCGGGATTGTTAATTCACTCCGCCAACGACGCTGCTTATGTTTTGGCGGCCCATTTTCCGGGGGGCGAGAAGGCTTTTGTTGGGGAGATGAACAGCCTGGTTCAGAGGATGGGATTGAAAAGAACGGTTTTTGAAAATTTTGATGGTGAAGAGGCAATTAGGCATTACACTACTGCTTTTGAAATTGCCCGGTTGGCCCGGCGTCTTCTTCGTTTTCCCATCGCCAGAGAGCTGGTGATTCTTCCCCAAAAAACTGTCTGGAGTGTTGATGGAAAAATTAGTCATCAGCTGGAAACTACTAATCAGCTTTTGCCAGTCCTGGGAGAGAACAGGGGATTAAAGACAGGGTGGACTAATCAGGCCAAAGAGTGTTTTGTTGGCTATTTTGAAATCTTTTCTTCGCCTTTTTCACCGGGGAGGGAGATTTTGACAGTTGTTTTGGGAAGCGACGATCGCTTTGGAGAGACAGTTAAACTTTTACGTTGGGTTAAGAACAATGTTGTTTGGAGAGATTATTCAGAGAACCACTCGCTGGAAATAGCCGGGACAAAGGCGACGAAATTATAATCCCCTTCAAAGACAAAAATCGGTTGGAGGAAGTTGGTGGGAACAGCAGGATCCAAAAAAGCAAGATAGATATTTCTGATAGGAATAGGTTGGTGAAGGGAAGAAAGGGGAGTTCTTGCCAGATGATATTTTCCTTCTTTCAATTCTTCCCATGCTTGGGAAATAGGTTTTAAAGGGTAGGTGGCAGATTTTTCTTTGTCAATGTAGAAATAAGTATATTTTGCCTCGACTACCGCCCGATTACCGTTGATATCTCCGGAGACCCAGATGGAAATATTGGCGTTATCCAAATCAGGAGGTAAGACGGGTTTTCCTTCGATATCTTCACGGTAGAAGTTTACGTGGGCCAAGTTTGCTTCTGCCAAAGAGGGAGCAGGTTTTCTCCCTTGGGGAGTAATTTGCCAAAAGGTTACTTTAGTTTTTGTTTTGTCAATATCTGGGTGAGAACGGCCGATTCTATCCAGAAATCTTTCGGCGGTGGTAATTATTTTTTCCTCAGAGAGGGGAAGGGGGAGGGCCATTAAAGTTTGGTCTTCAAGATAAGGATATTGATAAACGAAAGACTTGGTGAGAGGGTTGATGGTTAAAGTAAGCTTTAAGGGTTTGTTTTGATAACGGTAAAGATTCTCTTTTATCTTTTGGGGAGGAGAGACGAAGCCAAGATTTTTGGCTAGTTGGTTGGTTTTCTCCAGAGCGAGAAGTTGACTGTCCTGGGGAACAACGAAAAACACTTTTTCTCTATCGGGAAACTGGGGAAGGTCACCACTAACTGTTTGGAGAGAAAACTGCCATTCTGTTTTCTCTTTTAAGGTAAGAACTGGCGGTAGTTTGCCAAAGGCAACATCGGGAGGGGGTTTGGGAGGAGGATGACGAGCCAGCCAGTAGCGGCGGAAGATTCCAAAGGCGGTTTTAAGAAGGAAAAAGGCAAGGATAGCGATAAAAGAAAATTTGATTGCTTTTCTGGTGACATAAGCGACATGAGTTAGTTGACTGGCCATCTGACTTCTACAGTATAGCAGTCAGGTATGTTAAAATTCAATGATGAAGAAAAAGACAGTTAGAACTAGGTTTGCCCCCAGCCCTACCGGCTTTATGCATGTAGGGAGTGCTTATCAAGCTCTTTTGGATTATGCATTTGCCAAAAAGAATCAGGGGAAATTTATTTTGCGAATCGAGGACACCGATCAGAAAAGAAAAGTCCCCGGAGCAGAAAAGAAGATTTATCAAGCGCTTGAATGGTTGGGGTTAGAGCCCGACGAGAGTCCTCAAAAAGGAGGTCCTTTTGCTCCTTATCGACAATCAGAAAGGCTAAAAATCTATCGGCAATATGCAGAAAAACTAGTTAAAGAGGGAAAGGCTTACTATTGTTTTTGTTCTCCTCAACGGCTGGAGAAAGTTCGCCGGCAAAGGCAAAGACAAGGGTTGCCCCCGATGTATGATGGTCACTGCCGGCATCTTCCTCCTTCTCAGGTGGAGAAGAACTTACGAGAGGGAAAGCCCTTTGTCATTCGTCTTAAGGTTCCCAGGAATAAAAAGATTGTCGTTAACGACCTTTTGCGGGGAGAAATTGTTTTTGACAGTAATATGGTGGACGACCAGGTCTTGATTAAATCCGACGGTTTCCCTACCTATCATCTTGCTTCCGTAGTTGATGACCATTTAATGGAGATAACCCATGTGATTCGGGGAGAAGAGTGGCTTTCTTCTGCTCCTAAGCATATTCTTCTTTATCAATATTTCGGCTGGGAGCCGCCGGTATTTGTTCATACCCCCATTTTGCGCAACCCCGACCGGAGTAAAATGAGCAAGCGGGAAGGACATACCTCTCTTTTTTGGTATAAAAAGGAAGGTTTTTTGCCAGAGGCATTGTTGAATTTTTTGGCTCTTTTGGGTTGGTCTCATCCTCAACAGAAAGAAATTTTTTCCCTGAAAGAATTTATTTCCCTTTTTGACCTCAAAGACGTTTCTCCTTTGGGCCCAGTGTTTGATTTGCGAAAATTAGAATGGATGAATGGTGAATATATTCGCCAGATGGACGATGAGGAGTTGGGAAGAAGATTGAAAGAATTTCTTCCCCGTCTGAAGGAAGAACAGGTCAAAAAGGCCGCGCCTTTGGTGAAAGAAAGAATTAAAAAGTTAAAAGAGGCGGAAGAACTGCTGGCTTTTGTCTGGGAAGATATTGATTACCCCAAAGAGCTTCTTTTACAACGGGGAACGGATAAAGATACGGCAATTTTAATGCTTAAAGAGGCAAAGAAAATAGTGGAAGAAAAATGGGGAAAGATAGAGGAAATTCGCGATGGACTGCTTTCTTTAATCAAAGAGAAAGACTGGAATACCGGAGCGTTCTTTATGGTTTTTCGGGTGGCCATTTGCGGAAAAACAATTACTCCTCCTATTGTAGAATCACTGGAGCTTTTAGGAAAAGAGAGAGTAATTGAAAGAATCAATGCTGCTTTAGAGAAACTTAAGACTTAGAGAGTGAAGTTATTCTAATTTTACCAAAGAGTCAACTTTTGACTAACTAGGAATTTCTGCTACTATTATATTGATGGAAAATTTGGATTTGCCCGCAACGCCAACAGAAACTACTCAAGTTGATCGAAATCCACCTACCTTATCCCAGACCAAAGTTCTCAAGAAAGAGAGTAAATTTTTAAAACCCCTACTTTATATTTTAGCTTCAATTCTTCTTTTGACTCTTGGTGCTTTTGGATTTTGGTTTTATCAAGAAAAGACATCTCAAAAGGAACCACCTTCTTCTTTATCTAAAACTACCCCTTCCCCAGAACTTTCTCCATCTCCGACGCAAACTAAAAAGTTAATTGAGTGGGTAACTTATGAGGATGAGAAGATAGACTATCTCAAATTCAAATATCCTAAAGGAGGAGTGGTGAGAAAATTAAAGGATGAGGAAGGGACCTATACTCTAGAAATGGTTTACAAAGACTTGAGACTAGAAATTTCTACCCTAACAGGGGGACTTGGCGGTATGTTGTATAATACAGGGATGCCTTACACCATAGTTTATGGTAATTATTACAAAGGCATTGGGAAGTGGAAATCATTAGACTCGACAGCATCTCCTAATGAGATAGAAATTTCTTACTTTCGTTTTGAAAATGGTGGTTTGCAATTTGGTGGATTTCTTATCGGAACTTCAATGTTTACTTTTAGGGTCCCCAACGAATTATTATCTAGTTATGAATGGATTGCTGATACAATAGCTTGTTCTGTGTGGGGGGTAAAACCAGATGAACAAGCTAAAGTCGCCAAAATCTATGTTCATGGGGAATATGGGGAATTAAAAGACAAAAGGTTTGTTATGAAGTTAGAAGATAATGGAGCATATTCTCCTATTACTCTTGAACCACAGGAAAAGGATGAAGTAATAGAAAGAGCTATGATAAATTTTGATGGAAGTTTTCTTCTCATAGAGACTCTTAGAAGGGTTAAACCCAACGTTTATGAACCCGGTTTTCTTTATGTTTTTGATTTAAAAAATAATTCGTTAGTTGCTATAGATGGCAGTCAGAAACTTCCGATATGGGAGGGTTCTTTTTGGATTAACAATTCAGAGTTTGTTTATATATCAAGAAAAACGCTATCAAAATACTATAAAGCAAATGTTAAAGATAAAACGAAGGTTGAAATTACGGAAGAAGAACTTTCTCGATATACAGAGGAAAATGCAAAAAGAAACGCAGATAATTCCCGTTACTGATAAACTACCGTTGTTTTTTAAGATTAATGGAGAAGTTGTATAGACTAAAATTTAGGAGGTTAGAACAATTCGCGCAAGAACTGTTTTTAAATAATTAAGCCTGCTTAAGTTTTCGTCATCTTGCCAACTAAATATCGCGCACAGACTGAGCTCATAACGGTTTAGTTAATAAATGAGCTATAATGAAATCAGTATCTATGAAAATCACTATCTGCGGTTCGATGAGTACTGCTAAAAAGATGTATGAAGTTTATAAAGCTTTGGCTAAAAGAGGTTATCAGGTTTTTTTACCTGAATTTGTGATTGAATATATCAGGGGAAATTTAGATTGGGAATTAGGAACTCTTTCTCCCGAAGAGGGGGCAGAAAAAAAGATTTGATTAATACAGAAAGGAATCCCAAAAAAGATCTGCGGCCTCTTGTCCTACTTTCTATTGAGTCTTATTTTATTCTCTGAAAAGCCCTCTTTCCTAGATGCAATACTTTTTCTTTTGGAAGACAAGAAGGGTGAAAGGGGAGTTACTCAAAAAAGTTAAAATTAATTGGAGAACAGGTTCCATCGGTTATTATTTCAATTTCACAGTCAAAAACAGCTCCCTTTTTGACATTGTGAGCGTTTAAGTCTTGCTGAGTGATAGTAGGTTTGTTATTGAAGCTCTCCAAGAGGTATCTTACGGTTCCCGTGTATATATCATTGGTGACGTCTTCTTCGTTTTTAAGAAATGTTCCCCTGAGGTCTAAAGGTTCAGTAGGAGTAAATTTAAATCGTACTCCGCCGTCAGGTTCAACAGTAAGAATGGTGCATTTTCCTCTAAATTTTTTAAAAGAACAGGGACCACCCACTTTTAAGGAAGAAGGAGATGGTTCGGTAACTATGAACCTGTTTAAAGAAAAGATAAAAACAACCGTAATGAGGAGGACTAATCCGAGAGCAATCTTTTTCTTCATTTGTTTTTCAAGTATACCATCTTTTTATTAAAGAAATGAGTTTTTCTTAGAAAAAACTCTACCCATCCGTTTTTTTGTTTAAAAGTAACTGGGCCAAGCCTTCTTTCTAAATTTTCTTTAAGTAATTGTAGGCGTTCTTCTTCAGTTAATTCTTCTTTAAGAGCTAAAGAGAGACGGGGATTAACTTGAACAGAAAACCCATTTTCTAAAGCGGCAATTACTGCTTCAGTAATGCAGGCCTCCCAAAAGGCACCGATAATTTTTATTGTTGTTCTGTTTATTGTTAAACAGATACGCGGTGGAGTATTTCTTGTGTCTTCTAGCCATTTCTTAAAACTAGTTACTTCTGGGAAGGAAATGAATTTAGGAATAGAATGGCAGAAATTATTGAGATTTGTTTGCCGCACTCTTTCTTCTGGAGTAGCAGGTTGAGTTCCAAGTGTTTCATTGGGATAGCCCAAAACGACAATTCCTTCTTGCATTTGTTTTGAGTCCCGAAACAAAATGGCTGCCGGGCGTGGATTCGAACCACGATTCTGCGGTCCAGAGCCGCATGGCCTACCATTAGCCGACCCGGCAAGAGTATTTGTATTTTACCATTACCTCTTTTTAGGTTACAATGAAAAAAATGAAGAAAAGGGTTGTTTTCGGTTTTCCGCGAACTATTTACCAACTTCCTTTTCAGACAAAAGGATTCTTGGATCCCTGGTCCTCTCTCCGGTCTTCTTATCTACGAAGAAAGATTGCTCCCGATATTTTAGGTGTTTTCCGATTCCAACGCCGTTTGTTTTTTGACCCTTTTTTTAAAGTTAAAAGGGGTTTTGTGGATTCATCACAATTAGAGAACCGTTGGGCTCTGGTTTTTCCCAAAAGAAGTTATCTTCCCCCGCAATTTCCCCACTTCCAGCTTTGGCTTTTGAGTTCTGACTATGTTCCTTGCCCTAAGTTCTTAAGAAGTCGGGAAACAAAAGTATTGGCGAAAATAATGGAGACGTTTTTTGCTCTTTATGAAGATTATCGTTTGAAAATAGGGGAGGGGAAAATTGCTTTTGGTTTTAACTCCACTCCTTTTTCTTTTATCAAAGACGAACAAGGAAGATATTATGCTGGAGGACAATCAGTGAGGGTTTTTCATCTTCACTTTCTTTTAATTCCTTCTCCAAAGAAAATTCTAGTTAAAGAGGAAGAACTTTTTTTGGTGTATCCTACCAGGTTTTCTCACCGTCTTTTTGAGCTCTTTCTTCTCTCTCCGGCAGTAAAAAGAAAACTGGGCCTTCGCCGCCAGGTAAAAGTTGCTTCTTACTTGCGGGGGATAAAAGTTTTTTTGCCGGAAAAAACCTCCTTTCTTGAGTTGGGAGAGTTTATAAGAAGATTAGATTCACTTCTTTATCAATTGCAGTTGGTTTTGGTGGATTCTTTTTATGAAGATGGGAAAAAATTTCTCCGGGTGGCGAGGCAGCTGGAGAGGATTAAGAGAGTTGATAAGATAGAGAAAAAACTAGAGCACCTTTTGATTATTGGTAAAGAAAAGCCCTTGGAAGAGATAAGGAAAGATTTGTTTGTAAACCTGAAAAAATTGGCACGAAGTTGGGGGTGGCGGTTAACGGAGGAGAAGTTTAATTTCTTAGCGAATGCTTTGTTTCTAAACAAGGATGGTGATCTTTCCTCTTCGGTTTTCGGCCAGCCGGTGGTTTTACGGCCGGGGTTGGGATATGGTTTGCTAGGTGAGAAAACGAAAAAGAAAATAGTCTTAAAAATAAATCCTCTTGATGTTTTGGGTTCCAAAGGATTGATTGAGTCTTCAGGATACTGGTTTGAGAAAAAGATTTTCAAAAAGAAACACCCTCTTTGGATGAGGGATATTTTGCTTTCTTTAATTACTCGTTTGGGTTGATTTGTGGGGGCAATTTGCTTATAATAGGATTTGTCCGGCTACTAGAGCGGGGTGGAACCACCTGATCCCATTCCGAACTCAGAAGTGAAACGCCCCAGCGCCGACAATAGTAATCCGGCAACGGATTGCGAAGATAGGTCGTAGCCGGACTTTTTATTGAGAGAAGGACAAAATATAGGATTTCGCCATATAAATAACTCCGCTGACGCGGAGAAGACTACATTCCCTCCGGAAATTTATGGGTCGTAGTCGGATTTTTTATGGAGTAATTAGCAATTAAAGAAGAGCGGCGATATCTTTTTGAATTTGCTGATATTTTTCTTTTCGTAAAGAGACAATAAATTCTTCTCCCTCTTTTTTGGCAAAGAATTCTCCTTTCTGTTGATAGAAGAAAATTTTTGTTGTCTTGTCTTTATCGTCAACCAACTCGACCCGAAAACTTTCTTTTTGGGGAAGGGAAACTTCTTCTAAAGCAAAGGCTTTTTTCCCTTCCAGAAAATCTAATTTGTAAAGAAGATCCTTTTCTTTTTCCTGCCAGCCTTCTTTGGGACGAGAGAAGCTTTTTTGTTTTCCTTTTTGGGAAATGGTGAATTCCTTGGTTTGATAAGAAACAGATTCCAATAGCCGCCGCCTTTCCCAGGCAGTATTTTTTATCTGCTCTTCTAAATTGCTATTTATTAAAAACACTTTGTTTTCTCCTGAAAAGCGAATGTAGGTTCCGTTGCGGTGGAAGCTATATTTTCCTACCACCAGAGAGATTTCTTTTTCTGGGAAAAAGAGGGTAATTTTAGGGGTGTCTTTATCCACGCCGAAAGTCGAGAACTTATTTTTGTTTTCAGAGACCAGCTCTTTTTCTTCAATCTTCTTGAAGTTTTCTAGAAGCGTTTCTATTCGGTTATTGTCAGCAGGTAGGTTTTGGTGGCTGGCGACCTGCCAGTAATTATTCTTCTTTTCCAAAACGACCTCTTCTTTATCTTTGATGACTATTTTGTGAAGCTGATTCCATTCCCAAGACGGCTTTTTCGTTGGTGGAAAAGAAAAGCCGGAAAGTTTGAGGAAAATTCCTCCTAAAACCACTATCCCCAGAGTAGAAATTACCAGGGGATTAGCCAATGTTTTCAGTAATTTTTTTAAGTTTTTTCTCACGGCTTATCTTAACCAGTAAAAAGGTCATTGCTGCCAAGAAAACAGGAGTAAGGAGGTTGCCAAACTTAACGATTTGTTTGCTGTTGTTGCCAACCGGACGCAACGGACGGGTGATAACTGGTTTACTGCGAATGGAGATTAAGTCCTTTTCTTGAGCAAGGAAATCAACTAAGTTGAGAAGAAATTGAAGGTTTCCCTGATGATTCTGAATAAAAATGTCTTTGAGAAAATCGCTATCGCCTACAACAGCCAGTTTGATATTTTTTTCTCCTCCCTTTTCCCAATTTTTGAGGTTAAGTTTTTCTTGGGTTTTTTTGTCTGGTTGAGAAAAGAAAGAGGATTGGGGAGTAGTTTGAATAGCTGCCAGGATGAATTCTTTTTGTTTATCCTCCGAAGGAGGAGAAATTTTTTGGGTGGGGTCAAGGTTAAAAGTTCCTTCTTCCTCCCAACTGGCCGGAGGAGTTTTAACTAACCATTGGGCATCTTTTTCCAAAATCAAAGGCGAGCTCCACATCAAGGTTAGATTGCCCAGAGAAGAGGTGGGAGGAAGTTGACGATTAAATCCTTGAGGTTGAATTTGAATCCAGTAGGGGTAGGGGACAATGATTCCTCCCTGCTCGGTGCGGAAACCAGCAAGAGCTGCTGATTGGGAAAGAATCATTTTCTTTTCTGGTTTGATTCCATAGTGGGTTAAAAGGTCTTCCAAATCGTGTTTTGTCGGAGATGAGAAGAGATTTCTGTCTACATCGTATTCGTCAAGGAGAAAAAGAAGACCTTTTTGGTGTTGAAGATATTGGTCAAGGAGAATTTTTTCTTCTTTGCTAAATTCCTCTTTGGGACCGTTGACAATGAGGACATCAACTTTCTCGTTAAAACGAGCATCATCCCCTTTCAGGTGGGTAACCTCCCAGCGGTAATGTTGTTCAAGGGCCTTTTGAACCAACTTTAGCTCCTCCAGGGAGGTTTCTTGATGACCAACAGTAAAGGCAACAGTTTTTTCTTCCTCTTGAGTTGCTTTCTTGATTGCCGCTGTTAGCCGATACTCTAAATTGGGGAGCTCTTGTAAGGCGCTGATTATCTCGTTTTTGTCTCCATAGCTAACTACCAGTGCTAACCAGCCTTTGGTAACTTCAAATTTATCTCTTTTCAAAGTGGAAAATTCAATAGGGGAGACCCCTAATTGAGTAGCCCGTTCTTGGGCTTTTTTATCTTTACTAGGATCAGAGAATTTGACTTTTATCTTCCCTTTTCCTAGCTTCTCGTAGGTTTGGACAAACCAGAAAAGGTTGTTTTTCAGGGGGATTAACTGTTCAGGAATTTCCTCACTGGCAAAAACTTCAATGGTAACGATATCATCGAGGTTTTGGATAATATTCTTTGTGGCTGGAGAAAGGGAATGGACTTTGTTGGCAGTTAAATCAAGACGCCAGTTTAATTTGTTGGCAATAAGATTAAGAAGAATAAGGGCTACCAGAGTATTGAGGATTAGAATTTTTGCTTTTGCCTTGTCTAGTTTAGAGAAAAGATTTTTAAAAATCACGGCTTTTTAGACTGATAACCGTTAACAAAAGAAAGACAAAAATCCAGGAGAGGAAGAATAACGAGTCAGATAGAGAAATTACTCCTTGGATGAAATTCTGATAGTGAGAGCGGAGACTAATGGTGACAAAAAGCTCTTTCCATCCTCCCGGAGCTCTCATAAGAAAGAAGTTTTGGGAGAAGAAATCGTTGATAAACAGAAAGAGGAAGGTGAGAACAAAACTGACTGCCTGTTGGGTGGTGAGGCTGGAGATGAAAATTCCCGTTGCCAGATAACAACTTGCCAAAAAAATCGCTCCCAGAAAGCTGGAAAAAACTACTCCCCAGTCAGGAGAACCCAGGAAAGCCAGGGTAGCAACCATTCCTAAATTGAGAAGGAAGAGAAAAATCACAAAAACTAAGCCGGCTAAAAACTTTCCTCCTACCAACTGAAGTTCGTTGAAAGGAAGAGTTAAAAGAATTTCCCAGGTACCCTTTTTCTTTTCTTCGCTAAAACTTCCCATAGAAAGAGCGGGAATGAAAAAGAGAAGGAGAAAGGGTAAGTTTTGAAACCAGCTGTTGGTATCGGCTTGATTTTGGACAAAGAATGTTTGAAAGTAAAGGTAGGCGGCTATTCCGGCAAAGAGAACAGCATACAGATAGTTGGGCAAGGAAAAGAAATAATTTTTTAACTCTTTCTGGAATAGAGAGAAAAATTTTCTTTTCATTCTTTTGTTAGCTCTCGGAAAACCTCCTCTAAGGTTTGTTCTTTCTCCTTTAACTCATAAAGCTGCCAGCGATATTTTTGACAAACTTTCCATAAACCATTACGGACGTTATCGGCTTGTTTTCTTCCTGAATATTCTACTTCTATTTTAATTTTATTTTTCCCCTTTTTAACTACGGAAAGAGGATTTATTCCTGCACTTTTTAGAAGCGGGGTGATTTTTTCTTTGTTTTCTTGGGTAACAATGGTGGCAGTAATGGTGGCTTTTTTCTTTTTGCTGATTTGGCTAATTTTCCCTTGGCTGATTAATTTCCCCTTGTTGATAATGATTACCTCTTTGCAAATATCTTTTACCTCTGGCAAGACATGGGAGGAAAAAAGAGTGGTTTTGTTAAGTTTTTTGATTAGTTTTTTTATCTCTTCCCTTTGGTTGGGGTCAAGACCAGTAGTGGGCTCGTCCAAAATTAAAATTTGGGGATCGCCAATTAAAGCGGCTGCCAACCCTACCCGTTGTTTATACCCCCGAGAAAGGGTATCAATGGGCTGGCGGGCAACATTAACTAAATCACAGATTTTAAGAATCCGCTCCAGTTCACTTTTCTCTTTCTGGCTGGTTTTTGCGGCTTGAATGAACTCCAAGTATTCCCAGGGGGTAAGAAAGGAGTAAAGAGGATTGTTTTCGGGAAGATATCCCAAAAATGGTTTTATTTTTTCTGCTTCTCCGTTGACTTTTTTTCCTTGGAAAAGGACTTCTCCCCGGGAGGGAGAAAGAAATCCGGTAATGATTCTCATAATGGTAGTTTTTCCCGCCCCATTTGGGCCAAGAAGACCAACGATTTGTTTTTCTTTTACGGTAAAATTAATTCCGTGAAGGACTTGAGTTTTTCCAAAGCTCTTGTAAAGATTTTTAACTGTCAGCATCGCGGAAGAATGAAAGTTTGTTTAACAAGTTATATTATATATCACAAAGGATGGAAATAGACAAGAAAGAAATTTTTCCCGGTGTGTGGTTGGTTAATAAGCCTCGGAGGATTACTTCTTATCGAGTAGTGACTATTTTCAAAAAACTTTTTCCGGGTAAAAAAGTAGGGCATGCCGGGACTTTGGATCCTTTAGCGGAAGGATTGCTGATTGTTTTGGTAGGAAAGGCGACAAAAAGACAAGAGGAATTTATGGGACTGGAAAAAGAATATTTAACCCGGATAGTCTTTGGCGTAGAGAGTAATACTTTTGATTTAGAAGGAGAAAAAAATTTTTGTCCCAAAGAAAAAGTAAGAAAAATTACCCAAGAAAAGGTGATGGCGGCGATAAAAAGTTTTGGCCAAGGATATCGGCAAACCGTGCCTCCTTTTAGTGCGGTCAAGGTAAAAGGGGTACCTCTTTATCGGTTGGCGAGAAAAGGCAGACTGGTGATTCCTCCCCAAAGGGAAGTAGTTATCAAAGGGGCTTGTTTGCAAAAGTTTACCCCTTTTCAGGAGGGAAAAGAATATTTTCTTTCTTTACCGCGAGCAGAAATTCTTCTTCAGGTAGGGAAAGGATTTTATGTTCGTTCTTTTGCCCATGATTTAGGGAAAAAGTTAAAAGTGGGCGCCCTAGCGGAGAAGATTGTTCGCACCAGAATTGGTAAGTTTTCTTTAAAAGAGATTAATTAGAGAAATTTTTCCGGCCAGTGAGGATCGGCAACTACTTCCAAATCTAGGTAGACTTTTTGGTTGGTGATTAGTTCCAACTCTTTTCTTGCCAAGGTACCAATTTCTTTAATGGTTTTTCCCCCTCGGCCAATAATCATTTTTTTGTAGTGACGGCTGGTAGTAAGGATTTTGGCGCTGATATAAAAGATTGGGTTTTGTTTTTTGTCTTCTTTTTCTTCAATCTTTTCGGTAATTACCGTAAGAGTATAGGGGAGTTCTTGGCGGAGAACCAAAAACGCTTTCTCGCGAATTACTTCGGCAACAAACTCCTCAGGGGTAAGATTACCTGGAAAGGCACCAATTTTTTGGGAATCAAAAAGAGGTTCTCCTTCGGGGAGAAATCGGATAATTTTTTCCAGCAAAGGCTTGAGATTGATTTTTTTCAAGGCGGAGATTTCCTGCCATTCGTCAAATTCCTCTTTGAGAAACTTGTATTCATAAGTATAATCTGGCTCTTTGATGTCGATTTTGTTAATGACCAAAATCTTTGGCTTGGGAACGTTTCTGACCATTCCCAAAATGCGGTTTTCTTCGTCGCCGCGGCTGCGGGTTTTGTCAATAAGATAGACAATAACATCGGCGTTTTCCAAAGAAAGCCCGGGGAGAAGATTAATCTTTTTGGCAATCAAATCTTTTGCTTTGGTAAAAATTCCTGGCGTATCCCAAAAGATAATTTGGGCCTCTTCATTCCACCAATAACCACAGATTACTTTTCGGGTAGTTTGGGGTTTGGGGGAGACAATGGAAATCTTCTTTTCCACGAGGGCATTGATAAGGGTGGATTTGCCAGCATTAGGACGGCCAACGAGAACAACATTACCTGCTTTCATGAATGGGATAAATCAATAACTTCTTTTTCTTTCAGACAGGCGTGAATTAGTTTTTCCAAAGGAATCTTTTTTTCTTCGTTTTTAACCACGGATAATTTTCCTTGGGTAGCAGGATGTTTGGGAACAAACAGGGAACAACAGTCTTGATGGGGGAGGATGGAGATTTCAAAAGTTCCTATTTTTCGGGCTTTTTTGATAATTTCTTCTTTGTCAAAGCTTACCAGGGGGCGGAGGATAGGAAGGGAAACAGCCTCGTTTTGAAGAGAGAGGTTTTGAACTGTTTGGCTGGCTACTTGTCCCAGAGAGTCGCCTGTAATTAAGGCAGCCGCTTTTGTTTCTTTGGCAATTGCTTCGGCGATTCTAAGCATAGCCCGGCGATAAAGAAGAACGAGATAACGGCGGTTGCAGGAAAGATAAAGCTTTTTTTGCAGGGGAAGAAGGGGAACTAAAAAAAGTTTGCTTTTTGGTTGAAAATAAGTAAGAGTTTTAACTAAATCTTTCACTTTGTTGATAGAATTTCGGCTGGTTTGAGGATAGCTGTGAAAGTGAACAAAATCTACTTTCAGCCCCCGTTTCATCATTAAATAAGCGGCAACGGGGGAGTCAATTCCTCCGGAGATAAGACAAAGGGCTTTTCCGCTGGAGCCAACGGGAAGACCGCCTGGTCCCGGATATTTTTGGGTGAAAATAAAAACCGTTTTGGGACCAATTGCCTCAATGTAAAAAGTCAAGTCGGGATTTTCCAGGTTAACCTTTTTTTGAAACCGCTTTCGTATATAATCTCCTATTTTTACTTCTATTTCTTGACGGGGAATTTTTTCGCCCCCGGTTCGGGCGCGAATAGCAAAAGAAGCAAAGGTTTTTTCTTGGGCAATTTTCCCGCAGACTTTTTTTAAATTTTCCCAAGAAAAGGAAACTTTCTTGCCGGGAGCAAACCAGACAATACCAAAAGTCCTTTGTAAAAGGGCGATTACTTTTTCTTGAGAGGTTTGGTTGCTTTCCAACAAAATTTTTCCCCAAAGTCTCTTGATGCTTGTCTTGATTTTTTCCCGTTCTGCCATTAGTCTAATATTGGCGACGAGTTGGTTTTCAAATTGGGGGCGGTTTTTCCCTTTAAGACCAATTTCACCGTAATGGATAAGAAAGTATTGTTTCATTGATGGTATTATATCAGGAAAAGAAAAGGAGTTTTGAGTTGACAGTTAGCAGATTTTTTGCTAGACTGCTAAAGGAATGGCTAATCTACCGAAAATTTTTTCAGTTTCGTCCCGGCTGCTTCCTTTAGTTCCCTTGCGGGACACGGTTCCTTTCCCGGTGGCTGATATTCATGTGGCTTTTGGCCGTCCCCGCTCGGTGGCGGCCCTTAAAAAAGCTTTTGAGGGACAGGAGAGATTGCTAGTTTTAGTAGCCCAGAAGGATCCTCGAGTAGTCCATCCTTCTCCTGATGACTTTTATAAAGTAGGAGTGGTAGGGAGAGTAGAGCAGTTGGTTCAGGCAGATGGGAGCATTCATGCTTTAATTACGGGACTGAAAAGAGTGCGGATTGAAACGGTAGTTCAGCAGGAGCCCTACTTTTTGGTGCGGATTCAAGAGATGCCGGAGATTGTTGAGGATGAGGCAAAATTAAGAATTGCTGCCGATTATCTGGGAAGAGAGTTGAAAAAAGCCTATTCTTTGGGGAAAAATATTGACCCCTTAGTTTTGATGCGTCTGACAGCAGGGATGTCTCCGGGAGAGATGGCGGATCAGGTGGCTTTTATCTTGGAAGCGCCGATGAAGGAGCGACAGAAGATTTTGGAGACGCCTTCTGTTGAAAAGCGGTTGAAAATGGTAACCGAGGAAATAGTGAGGGAAATTAAGGTTCTCCAATTGGAGAGAAGGATTGAAAGTAAAACCCAAAGTCGGTTTGAAACCCATATGCGCAGGACTGTTTTGGAGGAGAAGAAACGGACTATTGAAAAAGAGCTGGCAAGTTTAGGGGTAGAGAGCGAAGAAGGGGAGATTGGAGAATTAAGGAAAAAGATAAAAGCAGCCAAAATGCCGCGGGAAGTAGAGAAAAAGGCTCTTCACGAATTGGATCGGTTAAGTAAAATGCCCACAGTTGCTCCCGAGGCAAGCTATATTCGCACCTATTTGGAGTGGTTGGTGCAGATGCCCTGGAG
>JAGGVZ010000038.1 GCA_021157735.1 bacterium
CCAACCAAAAAAGAGATATTGCCGTTGAGGATTTTTCTGATTTTTTCTATTGTCTGCCGATATTTTTTTGTTTTTGCCTTTTCTGGGCCAGGACAAAGGCCAAGATGGACATAAAGGCAAGAGGAGCGGGGGCGACGGCAGGAGCAGTAGGGGAAGACATTTCTGATGGTGCGGAGGACAGAGCGGGCGGCTTGGGAAGAGGGAAAGGGTCCAAACCAGTCAAGGAGGTCTTTTTCTAATTCTGGACGTCGCACAATATAGAGGCGGGGGAAAGGGGAGCGGCTGATGGCGATGTAAAGATATCTTTTGTTGTCTTTAAGGCGAGTATTGTATTTGGGTTGATATTGTTTGATTAATTTTGCCTCCAAAAGCAAAGCCTCAAAATCGGATTGAGTTTCAATGAAGTCAAGAGAGGCGACCTCTTGGACCATCTGGCTTACCTTAGAAGAAGGAAGATTTTTTTGAAAGTAGCTTCTCAGCCGGGATTTTAAGCTTAAAGCTTTGCCAACATAGATAACCTTTCCTTGCTTGTTTTTGAAAAAATAGACCCCGGGTTTGCTGGGAATCTTGCTGAAATCAACTAGTTTTTTATTTTTCATCTTTTCTGTTTTTCTATTAGTTTCTTTAAATACTTTCCCGTCCATGACTGAGGATTTTTGCTGATTTGTTCTGGGGTTCCGACGGCAACCACTTCCCCTCCCTTTTCTCCTCCTTCCGGCCCTAGGTCAATTATCCAGTCGGCATTGGCAATAACCTCAAGGTTGTGTTCAATAACCACCACCGTGTTGTTTCTTTCTACCAGTTCCCTAATCACTTCAAGAAGCTTTTCCACGTCAGCAAAATGAAGACCGGTGGTGGGTTCATCAAGAAGATAAAGGGTATGGTTGCGTTGCGATTTTACCAGTTCTCGGGCAAGTTTTAACCGCTGGGATTCTCCTCCTGACAAAGTTGGCGAAGGTTGTCCTAATTGGAGATACTCCAAGCCAATTTTTTTGAGAACCTGAAGACGGCGGGTAATCTGGGGAAAGGGACGGAAGAAATAGAGGGCTTCTTCAACAGTCATCTCCAAAACTTCATGAATATTTTTCCCTTTGTATTCTACTTCCAAAACTTCTTCTTTAAATCTTTTTCCGTGGCATTCTTCACATTCTACCCAAACATCAGGGAGAAATTGCATCTCCACCCGGATTACTCCTTGACCTTTACAGGCTTCACACCGTCCTCCATCAACATTAAAAGAAAAATGACTGGGGGTGAGGCCTTTTAATTTTGCCTCGGTGGTTTGAGCAAAGAGTTTTCTGATTTCTGTAAACACCCCAGTGTAGGTGGCGGGGTTGCTGCGGGAGGTTTTTCCAATGGGGGTTTGGTCAACCATTAAGACTTGGTCGATAAATTCAGTTCCGGTAAGCTTTTGGAATTTTCCTCCCGGGCGGCGGAAGTAAGGATCAAGGGCTTTTTTAACAGCGGGATAAAGGGTGTCGTTGATTAAAGTAGATTTTCCTGATCCGGAAACACCGGTGACACAGATAAATTTTCCCAGGGGAAAACTGACGGTAATATTTTTCAAATTGTGTTCTTGACAACCAGAAATAGTTAATTCTTGGAGAGGAAGATTTTTGTTGGTTGTTTTTTCTACCCTTACTTTTTTTCGATTGCTAAGATACTTTCCCGTAAGTGAGGAGGATTTTTTAATTTTTTCCGGCTTGCCGGCGACAACCATCCTCCCGCCCTTTTTACCCGCACCCGGACCAAAATCAATTATCCAGTCGGCGGCTTCCAGAACCTCGCGGTCATGTTCAACCACTACCACCGTGTTTCCCAAGTCTCTTAACTTACGAAGGGTTTTTATCAATCGCTGAGTGTCTCGCTGGTGAAGGCCAACAGTAGGTTCGTCAAGAACATAAAGAACGCCGGTTAGACCAGTGCCGATTTGGCTGGCAAGACGAATGCGCTGGGCTTCTCCTACCGAGAGGGTGGAAGCTGCCCGGGAAAGGGTGAGATAATCGACACCCACTGCATTCAGAAAACTTACTCGACTTTTGATTTCTTTAATTAAAGGTTTGGCAACCTCTCTTTGATGGCGAGTTTTAAGTTTCTGGGGGAGAAGTTGGAGCCATTTTTCCAGTTTTGCCAAGGGAAGGGCGGCAATTTCTGCAATGTTTTTTCCCGCCACGGTTACGGCCAAAGCCTCTTTTTTGAGCCGCGTTCCTTTACAAACAGGACAAGTTTCTTTAATCATTAATTTTTCTATCTCTTCTCGAATGGCATCAGAAGTGGTTTTGTAATATTGTTTTTCCAAGATTTCTGCCCGCCAAGGGGAGACGCGAGAAAGGTCAATTTTAAGCTTTACTCCCAGACCGTCGCATTCGGGACAAGCGCCTTGGGGCGAGTTGAAAGAAAAAAGCCGAGGTTCAATCTCCGGGAGGGAGATGTTGCAGACAGGGCAAGAGAACTGCTGGGAAAAAATCTTGTCCGTCATTTTTTTAGGCTTGGAGGGAAAATGGAGACTTTTGTCTTGGACTTCGCTGAGAATTACCAGCCCGTCGGCAAGGTCAAGGGCAATTTCCACGTCGTCTTGAACCCTTTTTTGATAATACTCCGGTGAGAAATTGGTTCTTACCGGGTTTAGTTTGTCTACCACCACCTCGATGTTGTGGCGGTTAGTTTTAATTAAAAAAATCTCCTCATCTAAATTTAAAATCTGCCCGTCTACCCTTACCTGTTGGAAACCCTTTCTTTTTAAATTCTCAAATAGGCGGGTAAATTCTCCTCTTTTGTCTTTAACAACAGGGGCGAGGATTAAAAACCGCCCCATTCCCTGACTGGTGATTCTTTTTTGAAGAATGGCCATTATTTGTTGGGTAATCCGGGTGCTGGTTTGCTGGCTTATCTCTCTTCCGCAACGGGGACAATGGGGAATGCCGATTCGGGCAAAGAGAACACGAAGGTAGTCATATATTTCTGTTACTGTTCCTACGGTAGAGCGGGGGTTGTGGGAAAGACCGTGTTGGTCAATGGCAATTGCCGGCGATAACCCTTCAATACTTTCTACCTGGGGCCTTTTCATCATTCCCAAAAATTGCCTTGCGTAGGAGGAGAGACTTTCTACATAGCGGCGCTGCCCTTCCGCATAGAGGGTATCCATTGCCAAGCTCGACTTTCCCGAACCCGAGACACCGGAGAAAACAACCAGTTTCTCTTTGGGAATTTTAACGGTGATGTTTTGGAGGTTGTGCTCTTTGGCTCCCCGAATAATAATCCATCTCATAGCAACCTTTTATTTTATCAAGAAGGGGAGAAAAAATTAAGATTCCTCTTTTTTTATTTCTTATTTATTTCTTTTTTAGGAGGGAAGTATTGTCGTTCAGGATTAGGTCCAGTACAGTGCTTGATAGTCACTGTTCCCCCATCTTTAGTTTTACCAGAAGCAACCAACCCTTCTTGGGGATTACTATAGAAGACTTGAATTCCTCTTAGAGATTTTCTTGTAAATCCTGGCACTTTTGATGACTCCCTTTCTCTCGACATTCTTGAAGAGATTTTATCACTTAATGATAAAATTAAGCAAGCAATGAAATTTAAACTTGTTTCCCCTTTTCAACCAGCTGGCGATCAGCCCCAGGCAATTGAGAAATTAACCCGGTTGTTTTCCCGGGGAGAGAAAAAATTGGTGCTTTTGGGGGTTACTGGTTCGGGGAAAACCTTTACGGTGGCAAAGGTAATTGAAAATCTACAGAAGCCTACCTTGGTGATTTCCCACAACAAAACTTTAGCGGCCCAGCTTTATCAGGAATTCAGAGAGTTTTTTCCTCAAAATGCTGTTTGTTATTTTGTTTCTTACTATGACTACTATCAGCCAGAGGCATATATTCCCCAAACTGACACTTATATTGGTAAAGACACCGCCATTAATGAGGAGATAGATAGACTGCGTCTTCAGGCAACCTCGGCGCTTTTTTCTCGTTCTGATGTTTTAATTGTTGCTTCTGTTTCCTGTATTTACAATATTGGCTCTCCCTTAGAGTATGGCCGTTATGTTTTGGAGTTGAAAAAGGGAGAGGAAGGAAATGTTTATGATTTAGCCTCTCGTTTGGTAGCTCTTCACTACCAGCGGTCGCGTTTGGAACTGACAAGGGGAAGTTTTCGTCTTCGGGGAGAGGTTTTGGAAATTTACCCTGCCTACGAGGAGAGAATTATTCGGGTAGTTACCTCTTTGGGAAAGATAAAAGAGATTTTTAGCACTGATTTGTTTGGAAACAACCCCCTCGCTTTGGATTCTTACCTTGTCTATCCCGCCAAGCACTATATGACCAACCCCGATAACCAAGAAGAGGTTTTTCGCCAGATAAGAGAGGATTTGCGATTGCGAGTTGAGGAGTTGGAAAAAGAAGGAAAGTTTTTGGAAGCAAGGAGATTGGAGCAAAGAACAGAGTATGATTTAACGATGATTGCCGAAACAGGCTATGTTAATGGAATAGAAAACTATTCTCGTTATTTTGACGGCCGCGCCCCCGGAGAACCACCTTATACCCTGGTGGATTATTTTTGGCATCGCTTTGGCGATGATTTTTTGATTGTTATTGACGAATCCCATATTACTATTCCCCAACTGCGGGGGATGTATCGAGGCGATTTGGCAAGGAAGAAAACTCTAATTGAGTTTGGTTTTCGCCTTCCTTCTTGCTTGGATAATCGGCCTTTAAAGTTTAAAGAGTTTTGGCAGCGGGTTCCCCGCGTCCTTTTTGTTTCTGCCACTCCGGACAAGTGGGAGATAAGCCAAGCAAAAGGAAAGGTAATAGAGCAGATTATTCGCCCTACTGGTTTAGTAGATCCAGAAGTGGAAGTCCGGCCTACCAAAGGGCAGATTCAAAACCTAATTGAGGAAATAATTGCCCGCAAGAAAAAAGGAGAGAGGGTTTTGGTGACTACTCTTACCAAAAGGACGGCTGAGGATTTAGCTGCTTATCTCAGTGATGAGGAGAAAACATCAGTTCCTTTGGCTGTTGCTTATCTTCATTCCGATATTGAGACCCTGAAAAGGACAGAAATTTTGGAAAAATTGCGCAAGGGGGAGTATGACGTGATTGTCGGGATTAATCTTCTTCGGGAAGGTTTGGATCTTCCCGAGGTTTCTTTGGTGGCGATTCTAGACGCTGACAAGCAGGGATTTCTTCGTTCTCGGACCTCGCTGATTCAAACCATGGGAAGAGCGGCACGGAATGCCGCTGGTAAGGTGATTCTTTATGCCGATGAGAAAACAGAGGCGATGAGGGAGGCTTTGCGGGAGGTAGAAAGAAGGAGAAAAATCCAACTGGAGTATAACCGTGTTCACGGGATTGTCCCCCAAACGATTAAAAAACCAATCCGCCAGCGGTTGGTGGAGGACAAGAAGGAAGAGGAAATTGATATTGAGGGGCTTACGCCGGGAGAAAAAAAGAAGCTCATTGCCCGCTTGCGGCGGCAAATGCGCCAAGCAGCCCGAGAACTGGACTTTGAAAAAGCAATCAAGCTTCGGGATATGATTAAAAAGTTGGAAACTTGACAACACAAGGACGTTTTCCGTATAATTCCTTACTAATTTTTCAGAAAAGCGAGATGGCAGAAATTCTTTTATTGGTTGATGTCTTTCCCCTTAAACCCTTGAGAGAATAAAGGGGGAGGCGTTATTGGATAAAGATACGCCCCCCGCGCGGGGGTTTTTTTATTTAGAAAAGATGGTCAAACAGAGAATTTTTACTCCAGAAGGATATAAAAAAGCAAAAGAAAAGCTGGCGGCTCTTTTGCAAAAAAGAAAGCAGCTTACTGCTGATTTGGAAGAAGCTCGAGCTTTAGGGGATCTTTCGGAAAACAGCACCTATCACTTTTTGCGAACCCAGTTGGTGATTCTGGAAAACCAGCTGGACGAGTTAAAAGAAAGTCTTGCCCATGCAAAAATTATTGAGCCAAAAGAAAATAAAACAGGAGAAGTAACCATTGGCAGTAAAGTGGAAATCTCCTTAGGAGGAAAGACGAGAATAATAGAAATTGTAGGTGATGGGGAAGCTGATCCCCTCAAAGGAAAGATTTCGATGGGGTCTCCTTTAGCAAAAGCCCTGTTAGGAAAGAAAGCCGGGGAGGAGGTTAAAGTACCTGCTCCGGAAGGAGAAATTAGCTGCCGGGTTGTTGCCGTTAAAAATTAAGTGGTATATTAAATTAATGGTTCAAAAAAGACTAGAGAGAATTAGGAAAGAAAGAAAAGAAAAGCTAGAAGAGTGGCGGCGGCGGGGTATTTCTCCTTATCCTCCGGCTTTCCCCAAAAAAGATTCTTGCTTGCAAGTAAAGAAAAAGCTCGGAAAGAAGGTCGTGACGGCGGGAAGGATAATGGCGATTAGGGGACACGGAAGGATTGCCTTTTTTGATTTAGTTGATGATTCAGGCAAGGTGCAGATTTGGTTTCAGGAAAACAAACTCGGGAAGGAGAAGTTTTCTCTTCTTAAACTGCTGGATGTCGGTGATTTTTTAGGAGTAAAGGGAAAAGTGGTGAAGACCAAGGCGGGGGAGGTAACTGTTGATGTGGATGATTTTCAGATTCTCAGTAAGTCTTTACGGCCGCTTCCTGACAAGTGGCACGGCTTGAAGGATATAGAAGAGCGCTCAAGACGGCGGTATTTGGATTTGCTAGTAAATCCCCAGTCAAAAAAGACCTTTGTTTTGCGGAGTAAAATTATTGCCGCTATCAGAGAATTTTTGGATAAAAAAGGTTTTTTGGAGGTAGAAACACCTACCCTTCAGCCTATTTATGGAGGGGCTAATGCCCGACCCTTTGTTACTCACCATAATGCCTTAGATATTGACCTTTATTTGAAAATTTCTGACGAACTTTATCTTAAGAGACTGATTATTGGGGGTTTTGAAAAGGTTTATGAAATTGACCACGATTTTCGCAACGAAGGAATAGACAAAGTTCACAATCCTGAGTTTACAATGATGGAGTGCTATTGGGCTTATGCTGATTATCACGATATGATGAAGCTGACAGAGGAGCTTTTTGCTTATGTGGCTAAGAAAGTGTTGGGAAAAACTACCATTAATTTTGCTGGGCATCGAATAGACTTAGCTCCTCCCTGGCGGAGAATGACGATGTTTGCGGCCATTAAGAAATATTTAGGCTGGGATGCAGAAAAAATAACCGATGAGGAGTTGAAAAGAAAATTAAAAGAGAAAAAAATATCTATTCCCGGGGGATACAACCGGGGGCTGGCAATTGCCAAACTTTTCGAAGAGATTGAGCCGCATTTAATTCAGCCTACTTTCATTACCGATTTTCCTAAAGAAACAACTATGCTTTGCAAACTGCATCGGGACAACGATTCTTTAATTGAGCGTTTCGAGCCTTATATTGCCGGTTGGGAGGTAGGCAATGGTTATTCAGAGTTAAATGATCCTCTTTTACAAAAAAAGTTTTTCCAAGAGCAGGTAGAGAGGAAGGCTAAAGGCGATCAGGAAGCCCACCCAATGGATGAAGATTTTATTGAGGCGATGGAGTATGGAATGCCGCCTACGGGAGGATTGGGAGTAGGAATAGATAGAATGGTAATGCTTTTAACCAACCGCCAAAATATTCGTGATGTTATTCTTTTCCCTACTTTGAGACCAAGACAATGAACCAAAAGACAAAAGAGACGAGAGAAAAAATTATTTCTTTATTGCAAAAAGAGATTGAGAATAAAAATATTATCAAACATATGCTGGCAACGGAAGCATGTATGAAGGCGTTAGCAGAGAAATTAGGAGGAGACCCCCAAGAATGGGGACTGGCCGGGCTGGTTCATGATTTGGATTATCAACCAACAATACCGCCGGAAAAGCATGGCCTTTTAACAAAAGAAATTTTGGCAAAAGCGGGGATTTCTTTGCCGGAAACGATTCTTCAAGCGGTGGCGGCTCACAACTGGCATAAGAATAAAGTAAAACCAAAAAGTTTAATGGATTGGACTTTGTTTATTATCGACAGTCTAACCGGATTAATTGTGGCAACTACTTTAGTTATGCCTTCCAAAAAATTAGCGGATGTTCAGGTAAAAAATGTTCTTAATCGTTTTAAAGAAAAAAGTTTTGCCCGAGGAACGCGACGGGAAGATATTCTTTTGTGCCAAGAAAAATTGGGGTTGTCCTTGGAGGAGTTGGTAGAAATTTGTTTGGAGGCGATGAAAGGTATTAGTGAAGAGTTGGGGTTATAAAAGATGCTAAAATTGAGAAATGTTGGATCCTAATTTAATTCGCCACCATCCCGAGGAGGTCAAAAAAGCGGCGGAAAGCAAAGGAGTGAAGGGGGAGATAGTGGAGAAATGGTTGAGGAAGGATAAAGAAAGAAGGGAGTTGGAGGAAAAGGTTAATAAACTCCGGGCCGAAAGGAATCGACTGGCTGAGGAGTTTAAGAAAAGAAAACCTACTCAGGAAGAGATAAAGAAGGCAAGGAAACTACGAAAGGAAATTCAGGAATTGGAAGAGAGATGGCGGGAAAAGGAAAAGGAGTGGAAAGAACTACTTTGGTTGATTCCTAATCCTCCGGCTAAAGACGTTCCTCCGGGGAGAGACGAAAGAGATAACGTTGAGGTTAAAAAATGGGGAAAAATTCCGCAATTTTCTTTTTCACCCCGGGATTATCTGGAGATTGCCGAAAAGAAGGATATCATTGACGTTAAACGAGCGGCAAAAGTTTCCGGAAGCCGCTTTGGGTATTTAAAGGGGGAAGCGGTTTTGTTGGAATATGCCTTGATTAGTTTGGGAGGAGAATTGTTGCTCCAAGAAGGATTTACTCCTGTTCTTCCCCCGGTAATGCTCAAGAAGGAAATGGAGGCAGGGTTGGGATATGGAGAACATGGGGGGTGGGACGATATGTATATTCTTGAAAAAGATAATTTGGTTTTAGTGGCTACTTCCGAACACTCTTTGGTAACAATGCATGCTGATGAGATTTTACCCGAGGAAAAGTTACCCTTGCGGTATTTTGCTTTTTCCACCTGTTTCCGCCGCGAGGCAGGGAGCTACGGAAAAGATACCCGAGGAATTCTTCGGGTTCATCAATTTAATAAGTTGGAAATGGTAGTTTTTACCAAGCCCGAAGATTCGGATAAAGAGCATGAATATATGGTTTCTTTGGAAGAGAAATTAATGCAAAGACTTGGGCTTCCCTATCGGGTGGTGAAAATGTGTTCAGGAGATTTGGGGATGCCGGCGGCCCGCAAATATGATATTGAAGTTTGGTTTCCCTCACAAAACCGTTATCGAGAAACCCATTCCTGTAGTAACTGTACCGACTTTCAAGCAAGACGGTTAAATATCCGCTTTAAACGAGGAAATAAAACAGAGTTTGTCCATATTCTGAACGGGACAGTGTTTTCGGAACGACCACTGTTGGCAATTTTGGAAAATTATCAACAAAAAGACGGCTCAGTGATAGTTCCAGAAGCTTTAAGGAAGTGGGTAGGAAAAGAGAAGATATAAAAGAAGATATAAAAGAATTCTTCGTGGTGCTATAATTTCCTTATGCTTAACTTTCTCAAGAGAATTTTCGATTATAACGAAAAAGAGTTGAGGAGATTGCGAAAGATAGTGGAGGAAATTAATGCTTGGGAGCCGAAGGTGCAGAAGCTTTCTGATAAAAAACTTCGGGCAAAAACTGAGGAATTTAAGGACAAAATTGCCCATAAGGTTTCTCCCGAGGAGATTTTGCCGGAGGCTTTTGCGGTGGTACGCGAGGCAGCCAGGAGAACGGTGGGAATGCGCCATTTTGATGTTCAGCTGATGGCGGCGGTAGCCCTGTTTGAAGGAAAAATCGCCGAGCAGAAAACAGGAGAAGGAAAGACTCTTTCGGCAACCCCGGCTTTGTACTTGCGAGCCCTGGAAGGGAAGGGGGTTCATTTAGTTACCGTTAATGATTATCTGGCCCGGCGTGATGCTGGTTGGATGGGGCCGATTTTTCATTTTTTGGGTTTAAAAGTGGGCTGTGTTATTCCTCAACAGCAGTTTCTTTACGATCCCCAGTATCAAGGAAAATCAACTGATGAACGGCTGGCTCATCTCCGGCCGGTAAGTAGAAAAGAAGCCTATCTGGCGGATATTACTTATGGAACCAACAATGAGTTTGGGTTTGATTATTTACGGGACAATATGGCTTTAGATTTGAATCAAATGGTCCAGCGAGGGCATTATTATGCAATTGTTGATGAGGTTGACTTTGCTTTAATTGATGAGGCAAGAACCCCTTTGATTATTTCCTCGCCAGTAGAAGAATCAACGGAAAAATATTATCGGTTTGCTCGCCTGGCGGAAGAATTGCTTCCGGAGACAGATTATGTGATTGACGAGAAAGAAAGAACGGCGATGCTTACCGAGTATGGAATTAGAAAGGTGGAAAGGAAATTGGGCGTTTCTAATCTTTATGAAGAAGATTTTGAGACTATTCATCATATCGAAAACGCTCTGAAAGCAAAAACTCTTTTCCATAAAGACAAAGATTATGTGGTGAAAGACAATCAGGTGATTATCGTCGATGAATTTACCGGCCGGCTTATGCATGGAAGGCGGTGGTCTGATGGTTTGCATCAGGCAATTGAGGCGAAAGAAGGGGTCCCTATTCAGCAAGAAAGCAAAACATGGGCAACGATTACTTTTCAGAATTATTTCCGGATGTACGAGAAGTTGGCGGGAATGACGGGAACGGCAGCTACGGAAGCAGAAGAGTTCAAAAAAATTTACAACCTAGATGTGGTAGTTATTCCCACCAACAAACCTTTAATTAGAAAAGATTTTCCCGATATGATTTACAAAAATCAGCGGGCGAAATATGCGGCAGTGGCGGCGGAAATAGAAGAGTGTTATCGGCGCGGTCAGCCGGTTTTGGTAGGAACAACCTCGATAGAAAAGAATGAGATTGTCAGCCAGCTTTTGCGGAAGAAAGGTATTCCTCATCAAGTTCTCAACGCTAAAAATCACGAGAAAGAAGCAAGTATTATTGCCCGGGCTGGTAAATTAAAAGCGGTAACGGTTGCTACCAACATGGCGGGAAGAGGGGTAGATATTATCCTGGGAGGAGAACCACCCAAAAAAGATGAAGGAAAGAACTACCAGAAGGAGTATGAGAAATGGAAGAAGGAACACGATGAGGTGATAAAGTTAGGGGGGTTGCATGTCGTTGGTACCGAAAGGCACGAAGCCCGGCGGATTGATAACCAGCTTCGGGGACGAGCGGGAAGGCAGGGAGATCCGGGTTCTTCACGATTTTTTGTTGCTTTGGATGATGATTTGATGAGAATTTTTGGAGGAGAACAAGTAGCGGCGTTGATGTCTCGATTTAATATGCCTGAAAATGTTCCTCTTTCTCACCCTATGGTTAGCCGAGTTATTAAGCAAATTCAAATTAAGGTGGAAGGATTCAATTTTGATATTCGGAAAAGTCTGGTGGAGTTCGATGATGTGGTTAATAAACAAAGAGAGATAATTTATCGACGGCGGAGAGAGATTTTGGAAAAGTTCGTTAATCAACCGCGTGCTCTTCGCAAGGAGATTTTGGCGATTGTTAAAAGAGAAATAGAAAAAGTTATTGAAGCCTCCCAGGATCCGGTGTCTTTAAAGCCAGAAATAAAAAAGGTGGTTTTGGGCTATTGCGAGATTGTCCCGATTGAGGAGAAAGAGCAAAGAGTTCAGTTGGAAAAACAGTTGCAGGGAAAAAATAAAGAGGAAATGGAGGCTTATTTGTTTTCGTTGATAAAAACTCTTTATCGGGAGAAAGAGAAATTATTGGGGAAAAAAGTGATGCGGGAGATAGAAAAATCCCTTTATCTTTATGTTCTTGATAATCTTTGGGTAGAACATTTAACCGCTTTGGAAGATTTGAAAGAGGGAGTTCGTTTGCGGGGATATGGGCAAAGAGATCCTTTAGTAGAGTACCGGAAGGAAAGCTTTAACCTTTTCCAGGCTCTTTTGAATAACATTGATTATCATTTAGCCCGGAAGATTTTGCGGGTGAAAGTAGAAATTCAGCCCCAACTACCCCAAGAGACAATTGAGACGAGAGGAAAAATGATTACCCCTCAGGTTCAACCAGAAGAAAAGCCTACTGCTGTTTCCCAAGAAAGAGCGGCTGTTAAACCGGTAGTTTCCGGGCGGAGGAAGATTGGTCGCAATGATCCTTGTTGGTGTGGGTCGGGGAAAAAGTGGAAGAAGTGCCATATAAACAA
>JAGGVZ010000022.1 GCA_021157735.1 bacterium
AGCCTACTGCTGTTTCCCAAGAAAGAGCGGCTGTTAAACCGGTAGTTTCCGGGCGGAGGAAGATTGGTCGCAATGATCCTTGTTGGTGTGGGTCGGGGAAAAAGTGGAAGAAGTGCCATATAAACAAGGAGCCACAGACTCCAGAGGAAAAAGAGGCATATGATTTGTATTTCAATAATCACGAAGAGTGGCTTAAGAGATACGGCGGCAAAAAACTAGAATCTAAAAAGGGGTAATCTCTGATATCAGAGACAATAATATCTTTTTCGCTTTCTTTTTTTATTTTTTTCTACATGTAAACTTTCTTTTAATTTCAGGTGGGGAAAGAGGTATGTATATAGGGAATTAGGCTTGATATTTTACTAACAAGAGTTTATTTTTCTTCGGTTAACACAAGCGGTAAAAATCTAATTCTGTTTAATTAAAACACTAGGGAGCCAATCTATTTGGTCCTCTGTATAAGAAAGTAACCTCTCTTACATTCTTAATACCAAGAATTTGCATTAAAGTTCTTGTTAAGCCGAAGCCGAATCCTCCATGGGGAGGAACTCCATATTTAAACATTTCTAGATAGAACTTTATCGGTTGCAAGTTTATTCCTTTTTCTTTGGCTTGTCGGAGTAAGATATCATATCGGTGTTCTCTTTGGGCGCCCGTAGTTATTTCCATTCCTTTAAACAGCAAATCAAAACTTTTGGTTATTTCCTGACTATTTTCATCTCTCATGTGATAAAAAGGTCTCACCGAGCTTGGCCAGTCTACTACAAAAACAAATTCGTGGCCGTATTTTTTAAGGATATACAAACCTAAAAGTTGTTCGCCCTTGGGGTCTAAGTCGCCAGGCTTAGTATTAGGAGGAGGAGTATGATGCATTTCTTCTTTTAAAATTTTTTGCGCTTCTTCCATAGTTATTTTCGGAAAAGGTATTTCAGGAACAACAATGTCTGTTCCATACATTTCCTTTATTTGCTTTCCGTGAATCTTTTTTACCTTCTCAAATACATATCTTAACCACTTTTCTTCAAAAGCCATTACGTCGTAGTGTGAATTTATCCAGGCTATTTCTACATCAACGCTAGTAAACTCTGTGTCATGTCTAGAAGTAAATGAAGGATTGGCTCTAAAAACAGGCCCTATTTCAAATACACGAGGAAAACCTGCCGCTATTGCGTATTGTTTATAGAGTTGAGGAGATTGAGCAAGATAAGCACGCTTACCGAAGTAATTTGCTACTTCAAATAATTCTGCTCCAGATTCGCTAGCAGCTCCTAGGAGTTTCGGAGTATGAATTTCTATGAACTTATTTTCGTACCAATACTCTCTCATCGCTTGTTCCATCGTTGTTTGGATTTGAAAAATCAAAAGGTTTTCTGGTCTTCTTAAGTCAAGAAATCGCCAGTCTAAACGCAAGTTTAAAGCCGCGGGAGGTCCTTTAATTGGAATAGGGAAATTTGGATCGGCTGAAGATTGAATTTCTATTTTTTTAGGAATAATTTCTATTCCCCCAATTTTAACCTTGGGATTTTTTAGAACAGTTCCGTAAACGGCTATTGCTGACTCCCGAGTTAAATTAGCAGTTAATTCGCCTAATTCGGGATTTTCCTTACTGTCTATCGTGACTTGAACCACTCCAGTATAGTCGCGCACGAGGATAAACTTCATTCTTTTTTGCAGGCGGAGAGCATCAACCCATCCCACGATTCGAACTTGTTGTCCGACGAGTTCTAGGAGTGAGTTAATAGGATGTACTTTTAATATTTTTTTCTCAATGTAGGGAACTTTAGGGAATTTGGAACCTTGTTTTTTGGTCATCCTTGGTTTGGGTATGAAATTCTACCATAAATAGGGTAATAATATAAAGGTGGAATTTTTATTTAGTTTTTAAGGGAGGTGTAGTTTCGGTTATGAAAAGAAAAAAATCGCTCCAACAGTCAGAGTTTTTCGAAGAGAGCGCAGGGCCAGAGGAATTGGCTCATATCCAAGATTTGGTCAGTAAGTTGAGTTATAAAGAACTAGCTACTTTAGCAAGGAGAGTGGGGATAAAGTTTTATCCTTCTCCAGGAGAAAAAATACCGCGAGAGGATTACGAGCTGGTGATTGTTGAATCCAGAAGAGAGGATTTTTACAGAGAATACCGCAAAATAATGGAAGCTAGAAAGAAGCGCCAGAGAAAAAGATAGCTTCTCTTGTTTTTTATATTCTCCGGTCAACTTAAGAGATAAAACGAATTTCCTGGTAAAATAAAGAGAGATGAAGAAGAAAGAAGAAATTCCTCCCCAAGCTTGGATTAGATTGGCGGTTTTGATAGCGGTGGTAGGGGGGATAGTTTGGTTTGCTTTGAAGAATAATGTCGAGCTGGAGGGAGAAATAGCAGGAAAGAAAGTTCTTCCCGAGAAGGTTCAGGAGGGGTTGGATATTTTAGGAGAGCAGATAGAAAAGATAGTTCCTTCCCCAGCGCGGGCTAGAGTGGAAAAAACAGTAAAAGAGAAAATTGTTTTGCCGGGGCAAAAAGTAATTGAAGAAAAGATAACCAGGGAGGTAAAAGAAAACGTCGAGAGATTTACTGGAGAAATTACCAATTTTCCCGAAAAGCAAAAGAAAGAGTTGGAAAAACAAATTATTCAGCAGGTTTGCAATGATTTATTAAAGAAAGTGGAGGAGGAAGATGAGGGAGATTAAAGAAAAATTAGAAGAACTAAAAAAAAGGGTAAGTTTTCTGAAGAAGAAGTTTAATATTGGAGAAAAGAAAAAGAAGCTGGCTTCTTTAAAAGAGAAAACAAAAGAAGAATCTTTCTGGCAAGATCAGGAGGAAGCGAGGCGAGTAACTACTCAAATCGCTCAGTTGGAAAAGGAGATAAAAGAAATAGAAGAGGTAGAGAAGAGGTTAGCTTCGGTAGGGGAGTTGCTCTCTTTAACAGAAGAAAAAGATGAAGAATTCCTTGGAGAGATAAAAAAGGAGATAGGAGAGATAGAATCTTTACTGGAAAAAGAGGAGCAGGCAGCTTTCCTTTCCGGAAAATATGATGATAAGGATGCCCTTCTTTCAATTCATGCTGGTCAGGGCGGGACAGAGGCGATGGACTGGACGGCGATGTTGCAACGGATGTATATGAGATTTGCCCAAAGAAAAGGATGGAAAGTGGAGGTGATAGAAGAGGTGCCTGGGGAAGAAGCGGGAATGAAATCGGTTACTTTAAAAATTTGCGGTTATCAAGCTTATGGTTATTTGAAGAAGGAAGCAGGAATTCATCGCCTGGTAAGAATTTCTCCTTTTAATGCCCAGAATCTCCGTCAGACATCTTTTGCTAAAGTAGAAGTAATGCCGGTACTGGAAGAGGATGAGGAGATTGAGATTAATCCTGAGGATTTGGAGATGGAGACTTTTCGTGCCGGGGGGCATGGGGGGCAGAATGTTAATAAAGTAGAAACGGCGGTAAGGATTCGCCACAAGCCAACGGGAATTGTTGTTTCCTGCCAGTCACAGCGATTTCAAGAGCAAAACCGGAAGATTGCTCTCCAAATGCTTCGGGCTAAACTTTGGGAATTAGAAGAGGAAAAAAGAAAGATGGAAGAAGCAAAACTAAAAGGAGAAAATCCTTTGCCTTCTTGGGGGAGACAAATTCGTTCTTATGTGTTGCATCCCTACAAGATGGTAAAAGATCTCCGCACCAAAGTAGAATCATCTGACCCTGAGGCAGTTTTGGATGGTCAATTAGAAGAGTTTGTTGAAGCAGAACTAAAATTAGATTAATATGGAAAAAGAAAGGAGGAAAAATGGAAGAGAATACTCTTTCTCAATTTGAGACTTCTTCGTTAGAGAAGTCTGAGAAAAAAAATTACTTTTGGATAGGCATTTTTATTGCCGCTGTTTTGGGAATAATAAGCGGCTGGGGAGCCTTTTCTTTTTGGGAAAGAAAGGGAGGGGTGGAAAGAAAAGAGACAGGTGAGACAACTATCGCTGAAGTAAGTGGGGAAAAGGTTAAAGTGGGGCAGACCTACGGACGGAAAGATGATGTTTTTAAAGATACTGCGGTGGGAATCATCGCAATCAATGACGACGGTGGAGAAGGAACTCATAAATTAATCAGAGAAGGAGGGGAGTCGCAAACCGCCTATTTAACCTCTTCTGTTTTGGACCTGGACGCTTTTGTGGGCCACAAAGTTCAGGTGTGGGGGCAAACGTTTTCTTCCGAGAGAGTGGGATGGTTGATGGATGTGGGCAGGGTTAAAGTTTTAGAGTAAGAATAAAGTTTTTATGAAAATCGTTTTTAGGAAAGTAAAAAAAGCCTTTGGTCCGGTGGTGGCGTTGAAGGATGTTTCTTTTCAGGTTAAAAAAGGAGAATTTGTTTTTTTAATTGGTCCTTCTGGGGCAGGAAAGACAACAATTTTTCGGATAATCAGAGGAGAAATCATTCCTGACGAAGGAGAAGTAAGGGTAGGGAAGTGGGTTTTGTTTAAGAAGGGAGAAAAACTACCGGGAAGAAAAATCAAGCAGCAGTTACGGCGAAAGATAGGGGTTATTTTCCAAGATTACCAACTGATAGAGGAATATACCGTAGGGGAAAATATTGCTTTAGCCTTGGAGATTCTCAAGATTAAAGGAAAAAAGAGAGAGAAGGAAATTAGGCGGGTTTTGAAAAAAGTTGGTTTGTTAACAAGAAAAGACGCTTTTCCTCGGCAGCTTTCTGGGGGAGAATTGCAGCGGGTGTGCCTGGCCCGGGCTTTAGCAATGAAACCAGAGGTGATTCTTGCCGATGAGCCAACAGGGAACTTAGATCCCGAGACTAGTTGGCAATTAATTCAACTTTTGGATAAGATTAATAAAGAAGGAACAACGGTGATAATGGCGACTCATAATTTTGATATTGTTAACTCACTGCAAAGGCGAGTGATAAAAATAGAAAAAGGGGAAATAGTTAAGGATATTAAAAAAGGAAAATACCAATGAATGGATTGGTAAGAACGTGGTTTCATATTCGGCGCACACCGTATCAAAGTTTGGCGGCGCTTTTGGTGATGTTTTTTAACTTCCTTTTTGTTTCCATGATGGTTTTTCTCCTTTTGGGATTAAACGTAGTTCTTCATTACTTTGAAAGCCGTCCTGAGGTAAGCGCTTATCTTAAGGATGGGATTCCTCAGGAAAGAGTAAACCGGTTGATTGTTCAGCTTCAGTCTCAGCCGGGAGTGAAGGATGTCCGTTTTGTTTCCAAAGAAGAGGCTTTGAAAATTTATCAGCAGGAAAACAAAGACAATCCACTTCTTTTGGAGATGGTAACACCAGATATTTTGCCTGCTTCAATAGAAGTAACCACCAAAGACCCCGAGACTCTCAAAAGCATAGCGGCCCAATTAGAAAAGGAAAAGGATCTTTTTGAGGAGATAGTTTTCCAACAGGATATTGTTGACTCTCTTCTTCGTTGGACGAGGATAATAAGAGGCGGGGGGTTGGTAGTAATCAGCCTCCTCTTTGTAGTTTCGGTGGTGGTTATTGCCGCTGTGGTGGGAATGAAAATTACCCTCAAGAAAGAAGAAGTATCGGTTCTGAATCTTTTAGGAGCTTCGGGGCGGGAGGTGCAAACGCCGTTTTTACTAGAAGGAATAAGCTATGGATTGGGAGGGGCTCTTTTGGGATGGGGCGTTTGTGTTGGGGGACTGTGGTATTTACGTCCTCGCTTGGAGGAGTTTTTCTCCCCGCTTTCTCTTTGGCCGTCCTCCTTTCTTCCCTTTTTGGGAGTTTTGGGAGGAGAGGTAATTTGTGGACTGTTAATTGGGCTGTTAGCCAGTTTTCTTGCCGTTCGTAAACACCTCCGTCGATGAAAGGAGTAAAAAAACAGAATTTTTTGTGGTTGCTACTTTTTTTCTTTATTTGCGGAGTGGGTTTTTTAATGGCAGGGTTGCCGGTTAGAGGTGATGATTCCCAGGAAGAGAAAATTAAGCAACTCCAGGAGCAAATAGAAGAGTATAGCCGCCGCTTGGAAGAGCTAGGAAAGAAAAAAGCCTCTTTAGCCAATGAGATTGCCCGAATGGACTCCCAAATTAAGTTGACCAGTTTGAAGATTCAACAAACACAGGCATCAATTTCTCTTTTGGAGGAACAAATTAAAGAACTCTCAGGAAAAATCAGCGAGTTAAACTCTTCTTTAGACACCCTCTCTTTAATTTTTCTAAATCGTGTTGTTGCTACCTATAAATCACGGCGGATTTCTCCGCTGGCAATTTTACTTTCCTCCCGAAATTTTGCCGATTTTTATCGGCGCTGGCAATACTTCCGCATTCTTCAGTTAAATGACAGAAGGGTGATGGTTTCTTTAGAAGAAACAAGGAGCAGCTATGATAAGCAAAAAAAGGAAAGAGAAGAAAAGCAGGAGGAGTTGGAGAGATTAAAAGCCACTTTAAAAGCCCAAAAGAGGTCTTTGGAGGAGCAAAAAGAGTCTAAAAGAAGGCTTTTGGAGGTAACTAAAAATGATGAAGGCCGGTATCAGAAGTTACTTGCTCAAGCGAAAGCAGAACTGAATGCTTTGCGTTCTTTTGCTTTAAGCCGAGGAGGAGGACTGCTCCCGCCCCAGCCAAGTCCCGACGGGTGGTATTATAACCAGCGCGACCAGCGCTGGGGAGCAGAATTGATTGGTAATTCCGATATGCCGATTTGGGAGGTGGGCTGTTTGGTTACCTGTGTGGCCATGCTTTTTACCAAAAATGGTTTTCCCACGAACCCTTTAGAAATTGCCCAAAATCCTAGTTATTTCTTCTCTAATACTGCCTACATGCTGCGTCCCTGGCCTACTCCTCCTGGGTATAAATTGGTTTTTTCTTCATATAGCAACCGATTTAATTTTATTAATCAGGAACTAAAGGCGGGAAGACCGGTGATTGTCCATCTCAATATTGGTGGTGATGGTCATTTTGTGGTTATCAAAAGAAAAGAAGGAGATGAATATATCATCAATGATCCTTGGTATGGGCCGGATATAAAACTAAGCGAGTATTACTCCACCTCTCAGATAGATACCGCTGCTTCTTATCAGAAAAGTTAACTGATAGGAATTGAGCCTGGTGGTGGGCTTTTGCTATGATGGGTTAATGGGCAAGATTCTTCTTGGAATATTTCTTTTGCTTTTGTGGCCAAGAAGGTGTGCAGCGGCAATTGAGGCGAGTTTTTCTGGTTTACCCAAAAAGATTGGTGTCCAGGAGGAGTTTTCTTTTCATTTTCAATTGACAGGAGCTCCTTTGGGGAAGATTTATTATCTTCGTTGCGGTTTTCAGAAGGAAGCAGGAAGCCGGTATTTTGGGGAAACTTTTAATCCAGAAAAGAACCAATGGGTAAACAGCGAGGCAGATTTTTCTGAGTTTTTAAAGATTACTACCGGAGGAGAAGGGGAGTGGGAAGGAGAGGTCAAATGTCGAGTAGATTCTTCCGAAACAGGATTTGCTGGTGAAGGTGAATATCTCTTTAAAATTTGCCGCTATACTGAAGGAGGGACGGCTAACTGGTACGACAGCGGAGAAACAATCACTATTTCTTTTCTTCCCTCACCTACTTTAACTCCCACGCCGACCCCTTCTTCTTTTCCTTCTCCTACCCCTACCCCTTTTGCTCAGTGGAAAATTAATGAGGCAAAGGATACCAACGGAACAGTCTTAAGCGCGGTGAAAATTTACCTTGATGATGTTTACCTTCATCATTATTCTCCGGAAGTGTTAACCTTTTGTTCGGGCTGTCAATGTGGAGAGGTAGAGTGTGATTTTGGCATCCACCGTCTTCGGCTAGTTAAAAGCGGGTATCTTAGTTGGGAGGAGGAGAGAGAAGTTAAACCGGGAGAGGCAATCGAAAGTAATCCTGTTTTAGAGAAAGAAGCTGCTCCTACCGTTTCGCCTTCTCCTTCACCTTCGCCGTCACCAACACCTTCGGTTACTCCTTCTCCATTGCCATCTCCCTCTCCGCAGATTTCTTCTTCCTCAGCGGTAGTTTCTCTCTCTCCAGTGGTTTCTCCCCAAGTTTTAGGAGAAACAGCAAAGACAACTAGTTCCTCGGGAGAAAGAAAAAGAGAGAGGAGTAAAGGAGCAAAAGCAGGCTTGCTTTTAAGTCTTGGGGGAGGGTTGTTAATCATTGCCGGTTGGCCGCGGAGAAAACCAAAAGATTTTTTGGTAGAATGAAAGACAATGAAAAATTTTAAAAGGATTCTTCGGTTTCTTCCTCCTTTGATTTGGATGGGGGTGATTTTTTATCTCTCCTCGCGGGAAAAAATTGCCGTTTCGGAAAGCTACTGGTTAAGTTTTGCTTTTTTTAAAACTCTTCATCTAATTGAATATGGGATTTTATTTCTTCTTTGGTATTTTGCCCTGTATAAAAAGAAATATGGATTGAAACTAGCTATTTTCCTTTCCATTTTATATGGGATGACTGATGAGTGGCATCAAACATTTGTTCCCACTAGAGAGGGAAGAATAAGGGATGTTTTTATCGATTCTTTAGGAGTTATTTTAACATGGCAGATATTGCTGGAGAGGTTGATAGGCTGGATGAAGAAAAATCCTCTTTTGAGAAAGATTGTCCTCTTTTGATAGATTTAAGTACACTTTGAATCAGTTGACAGAAGACTTATTTTCTTTTATTATGTAACTTGTTCTGGTGCGTTGCTCTTAAGGGAAAGAAATGAAGAGAAAAGAAGAAACTCAGCTTTAAAAATTTTGACCCGCCCAACGGCGGGTTTTTGTTTGCAAAGGGCCGACAGAGGTTAAAGGTTGAAAATTAAAGAAAGGAGGTGAGAAA